>JBGPED010000078.1:0-12036 GCA_041482595.1 Acidobacteriota bacterium | reverse complement strand
GTACAGCTTCTCCAGCGACGACCCGCCCTGCTGCGCGACCTCCTGGGCAAGGAGCGCTCCCGCCTCGTTCCAGGTCTCTCGCCGGCCCTCCGGCTTCCCCTCGACGACCTCGCGGCAATACCCCAGCTGGTAGAGGAGGGTCCCGTCCTTGAGGCCGGCCTCCTGCGCTTTGTGGAGGAGGGGCAGGGCCTCGGCGTACTTCCCCTGATTGTAGAGAACGGTGGCCTCCCGGAGCGTGCGGCGCGCCGGTCCCTCTTTCGAGCAGCCGGCGCACACGAGCACGAGGGCGGCGCTGAAGAGCGAAAAGAACCGCGGGATCGATCGTCTGGAGTGGGCGCCGGACATGCCGCGCGATGATATCACTCGATCTCCTGGCCCGCAATCGAACGCGATCGCCCGGGTGTCGCGTCTATCCCGCGATGACCGCCGCTCCGCTCCGGGACGTCGCGCCCCTCCACGCTCTCTTCCTCCGTGCCGGAGCCCCCCACGCCCGTCCGGTGCTTTCGGAACTCCTCGAGAAAGCGGAGGTAGTGACCCGAGTCGATGGCGGCCCGCGCCCGGCGCATGAGGTCGGCATAGTGGTGCAGGTTGTGCAGGGTGTTCAGCCGCATCGACAGGATCTCGCCGGCCACGTACAGGTGCCGGAGGTAGGCGCGGGAGAAGCGGTGGCAGACCGGGCAGCCGCAGGTCTCGTCCACGGGTCGAGGGTCGGATGCGAACTCCTGTCTCTTGATCTGCAGGCGGCCGCTCGAGGTGAACAGGGTCCCGTTCCTGGCGTTGCGCGTCGGCAGGACGCAGTCGAACAGGTCGCATCCCAGGGCCATCATCTCGACCAGGTCGGCGGGTGTTCCCATGCCCATGAGGTAACGCGGCCGATCGTCGGGAAGGTGCCCGGCCGTCATCGCCACGATCGAGCGGCTGAGCTCCGCGGATTCCCCCACCGACACGCCTCCGATGGCGTACCCTTCGAAACCCAGCGCGGTGATCTCCGAGACGCTCTGCTCCCTGAGCTCCCGATCCTCTCCTCCCTGCACGATGCCGAACAGGGCCCGGCCGTCCGCCGGAAACGCCGCGCGGCTGCGCCGGGCCCACAGCGTCGTCCGGCGCACCGCCTTTAGGATCCGATCCCGCCCGGAGGGGAGCGGTGGGCAGTCGTCGAACGCCATGGCGATGTCGCTACCGAGGACCTCCTGGATCGCCATGCTGCGCTCCGGCGTCATCTCGAGAAGGGACCCGTCCAGATGCGAGCGGAACGCCACGCCCTCGTCCGAGATCGAACGCAGGTCGGCGAGACTGAGGACCTGGAAGCCGCCGCTGTCCGTGAGGATCGAGCCGTCCCAGCCCATGAAGCGATGCAGGCCTCCGAGCCGGCGCACGATGTCCTCGCCCGGACGCAGCGCCAGGTGGTAGGCGTTGCCGAGGATCATCTCGAACCCGAGGGAGACGAGGTCCTCGGGGGTCATCGCCTTGACCGTACCGGCCGTGCCGACCGGCATGAACGCGGGTGTGGCGACGCGCCCGTGGGGTGTGATGACCAGCCCGCACCGCGCCCGGGTCCCGGGGTCGCGCCGGAGCACCTCGAACGAGAAGCGGCCGCTCACAGGATCAGCATCGCGTCGCCGTACGAGTAGAAGCGGTAGCCGTTCTCGATCGCCCTCCGGTACGCCGCCAGGACCCGCTCGCGGCCGGCGAAGGCGGAGACAAGAATCAGCAGAGACGTCCGGGGGAGGTGGAAATTGGTCAGAAGCGCGTCCACGACCCGGAAGCGGTGCCCGGGAGTGATGTAGGCCCCGCACGTACCCTCGCCGGGCTCGACCCGGCCGTCGTCGCGCGCGCGGTCCTCCAGGACGCGTACGACCGTCGTTCCCACCGCCACCACGCGCCCTCCGCGGGCCCGGCAGTCCGCGATCGCCCGCGAGGTCTCCTCCGGCATGCGGAACGCCTCCGGCTCCAGCCGGTGGTCCTCGATGTCCGTCGCGCGGACCGGCTGGAACGTTCCCGGCCCGACGTGGAGGGTCAGGGTCGCCGTGGCGACGCCCCGGCCTCGCAGGGAGTCCAGGATGTCTTCGGTGAAGTGCAGGCCGGCGGTCGGGGCGGCGATCGCACCCTCCTCGCGCGCGTACACCGTCTGGTAGCGCTCTCGATCGAAAGCCGCGCGCGGGTCCGGGTCGCCCCGGCGGATATAGGGTGGCAGCGGCGCCGAGCCGTGCCGGCGGACGGCGGTGTCCGCGTCGCCGTCCGCGGCCACGAGACGCACGCGCACCCGGCCGCCCTCCGCCGCGCCCAGGAACTCCGCCTCGAAGCCTGCCGCGACCTTCAGGCGCGCCCCGGACTTCAGACCGCGTGTGGTCGAGGCGAGGCAGCGCCATGTGCCGCCGGAAGGGTCCCCCGGCTCGCGCCCCACCAGCAGGAGCTCGACCCGGCCGCCGGTCGCCTTGCGGGCGTTCAGGCGCGCCGGAAAGACGCGCGTATCGTTGAGCACCAGCAGGTCCCCCGGGTTCAGGTGATCGCCGATGCGCATGAACGTGGTCTCCACGATCCCGTCGCCCGCGCGCTCGAGGACCATCAGGCGCGAGCCGTCGCGCCGCGCGCACGGCTCCTGCGCCACGCGCTCCTCCGGCAGACGGTAGTCGAACTCCTCCAGCCTCATGTCGCGTAGGGAATCGGGTCCAGCGCCCCGGCCGCCCGGAACCCCTTCAGGCGGAGCAGGCAGGACTCGCAGCGCCCGCAGGCGACCTCCTGCCCGGTATAGCAGGACCAGGTGAGGTGCAGGGGGGCCCCAAGGCGCAGCCCTTCCCGGACGATCTCGTCCTTGCCCAGGTGGATGAGCGGTGTTTTCACCTCGAGGAGGGTCTCGGGGCGGGTGCCGAGCTTCACGAGCCGATTGAACGCCGCGTAGTACTCCTCCCGGCAGTCGGGATAGCCGCTGCTGTCCTCCTGCACGGCGCCGATGTAGACGTAGCGGGCACCCAGGACTTCCGCCCAGGAGACCGCCATCGCCAGGAGATGCGTGTTGCGGAACGGAACGTACGTGTCGGGGATGGTCGAGCCCGGCCTGCGCGCCTGGACGGCGTCGCGTGACGGGTCGGTCAGGGCCGAGCCGCCGACCGACTTCAAGTGGTCGAGGCGCGCCACGAGCGTGCGCTCGACACCGTAGTGCCGCGCGATGTCGAAGAAGGCGCGTCGCTCGCGCTCCTCCGTCCTCTGGCCGTAGCTGACGTGCATGAAGGTCGGCTCGCACGAGAGGCGCGCGATGGCCGCGGTCACACAGGAATCCATGCCCCCGCTCAGGAGGACGACCGCGATCGGTGTGTCGCCGGGTGCCGGCCGCATGGGAGGGGCGCGTCTCAGACCCCCCGCGCGTCGGGGGGCCAGATGTACTTGTGGATCTGCAGCTGCAGGCGAACCGGCAGGCGGTCGGTCAGGATCCACTCGGAGAGTGTCTTCGGATGGAGCGCACCGTGCACCGGCGACAGGAGCACGCCGAACCGCTGGGTGATACGCAGACGCGCGATGACCTCCCGGGCCCACTCGTAGTCGGCCCGGTCGGCGAGGACGAACTTCACCTCGTCCGTCGCCTTCAGGACATCGAGGTTCGCGAAGCGGTTCTTGTCGCTCATGCCGCTCCCCGGACACTTGAGATCCATCACCACCATGGCGCGCCGGTCGAGGGACGAGAGGTCCAGGCTGCCGCCGGTCTCCACGGCGACCTCGTAGCCGCGGTCGCACAATTCCCCGATCAGGTCGTGGATGCCCTCCTGGGCAAGCGGCTCCCCGCCGGTGATCAGGACGTAACGGGTTCCGTGCGCCGCGACGCGCGACAGGATCGCTCCGACCGGCAGCTCGCTCCCCTCCTCGAAGGCGTACGCCGTATCGCACCACGCGCAGCGCAGGTTGCAGAAGGTCAGGCGGACGAAAACACACGGCCGTCCGGCGTGCCTGGACTCCCCCTGGATGGAGTGGAAGATCTCGTTGACCTTCAGGACGGTCGCCGCGCGCCCCCGGGTCAGGACCGCGGTGCTCACGCGTCCCTCCCGGCCGCCGCGGCCCGCGGCTTCGAGCGGCGGGCGCCGGAATCGACCAGGCCGATCAGCGTGGTCAGGTTCTGCACGTCCTCTTTGCACGTCGTCTCGTCCTTGGGCGTCTCCAGAAGGAGGGGCACATTCAGGAATCGCGCGTCGTTCATGAGAAGGCCGAAGGCCCCGAGCCCGAGGAACCCCTTCCCGACGTGCTCGTGGCGGTCCACCCGGCACCCCAGGTCTTTTTTCGAGTCGTTGACGTGCACGACCCGCAGGCGCTTGAGGCCGATCTCGCCGTCGAATCGTCGCATCGTTTCGGCGTAGGTCTGAGACGTGCGCAGATCGTAGCCGGCGGCGAAGACATGGCAGGTGTCCAGGCAGACGCCCAGGCGCTCCGGACGCTTCACGTTCGCCAGGATCGCGGCGATCTGCTCGAAACGGTGACCGATCACCGTCCCCTGGCCCGCCATGGTCTCGATGGCGATGTCCGTCCCGCCGGCCGGCAGCCGCCCGTGGATCTCGTCGATCGCCCCGGCCATCCGGCGCACCCCGAAGTCCTCCCCCTGTCCCATGTGCCCGCCCGGGTGCACCACGAGCCATTCCACTCCCAGCCGCCGGCAGCGCTCCAGCTCCTCGACGACCGCGCCGATCGACCGTGCGTACAGCGCGTCGTCGGGCGAGCACAGGTTGATCAGGTACGAGTCGTGCGCCACGACCGGGTCGATGCCCGCCCGCGTGCGCGCCGCCCGGAAGCGCTCCACCTCGGCGTCTCCCAGGAGGCGGGCGGCCCATTGGTTGCTGCTCTTGTTGAAGATCTGGATGGCCGTGCAGCCGATGGCGGCGCCCCGCTCGATGGCGAGATCCAGACTGCCCGCGATCGACATGTGGGCGCCGAGAGGCCGCCTGGGAATGGTCCAGCGGACAGGCCTTACGGGGGCGCTCGTGGGCATGGCGTAGCGTAGCACCCGCGGATCTACAGGGTCAATGCCACAGAGGCGGTGGCGCACCGTCCTCGCGATTTCGTGCGAAAAGACGCAGGAATGGACGCTTGAGCGCGCGCCTCAGCCCCTTGAAGACGTCGCCCGGCCGATCAAGGAGAAGACAGGCGGCACTGTACCGAGCCAGCCGTCCGTTGCCGACCTTCATGATTCGTAGCGGTCCCGGATCCAGAAAGGGACCCACCAACCAACGACGGAGTGGCCCGAGATCGAGCCTCCCCTTGAGGGCCGCAGGAACCTCTCCGGGGAAGAGCTTCTCGTTGTATCGGATTGCCAGACAAAGAGCCGTGCGGACGCCCCAATCGCTGGCCCGCGCCACGATGGACTCCGGGTCGAGGGGCCAATGCCGGAATATCAGTCGCAGGTCGATCGCCCACTTCAACGAGGGAGCGAAGAAATGATCAGCCTGGTGCGCGACGTGGTAAAGCAGCGCATCCTCCGGCGCCAGGCGACGGCATGGAATCTCCTCCAATACTGCCGCACGGGATCGAGTCCAGACCTCTTCCTGGTCGATGTCCCGCTCCGTAAGGCCGAGCCACCAGTGCACCTCGAAACTGCATCGACCCTGGCCCGGTGCTACCACCTCGAAGCGTCGATACTCATCGTCCCACTGCAGCGTGGTGTAACCGGCTCCTTTTAAGCGACGGTAGATTTGGAGCACGTCCGATGGCCGGATCAGGAGGTCGATGTCGGTCAGGGGCCTTTGTCCAGGGTCGTTGTACAAATCGAAGAGGTACGAACTGCCTTTCAGCAGAACGAACGGGATCCGGCCATGGTCGAAAATTCGTCCGATGGCTCGAAAATCCGCGAGCGCCGCCAGTGTGTCCAGGGCCGTCTTGCGGTGAGCGCGCTCGAGAGCCTCCGCCCAGCCGCGTGGCAACGAGTCGAAGCGTCCCGCCCGCTTCCAGAGGTCGCGGAGGTAGCCGCCGCACTCGAGCTGCCGCAGAGACGCGAACGCCGTTTCCGGAGACGTCTCGTCCCGCGGCACCTGTCCGCGCAGCAGGGCGAGGACCGCCGAAGTGGTCCCGGCATCTGATTGAGGCCAGTCTGACGGCACGCGGAGCGCGTCTCCAGTGGGCGGCGAGGGGCGGGGGCGTCGGCCCAACCAGGTGATTATAGCCGCGGACATCGCGAATCGCGGGTGGTCCGGCCCGGGTCCGCACCACCCGCGATTCCTTGACTTGACCTGGGGCCGGCGGTACACTCCGGGCTTCTGTCAGGCTTTCCGGATCGAGAAGGAGAACCACAGTGCAGACCGCCCGCGGACGCGCGTTTCTCACCCTCATGCTCCTGGCCGCAGTTCCGGCCGTCTTTTCCTGCTCCCGCTCGGGCGGAACAGACGCGTCGTCCGGCGAGGCCCCGGCCGCCCAGACCCAGGCGACGCCGGCCCCCTCCCCGGCGGCACCCGGGACGGAGGCCAAAAACGAGGAGCAACCCGCCACGGACGCCGCCGCCGACGCGCCCGAGCTCAAGCCGGAAAACGCCGCGGGCGCGGTGAGAGGAGTGCCGGCCCCGACGAACACCGTGCCGATCGTGGCGGTCGCCAACTATTTCACGGAACTTCCGGGCATCGACGTCGCGGGGCTGAAGCGCGGGCAGAAGGAAAAGTTTCTCCAGCGCGTCAACAGCGAGATCTGCTCCTGCGGCTGCAAGAACGACACGCTGGCCCGCTGCTACGTCAACGATCCTCGCTGCCCCCTCGTGAAGACGCTGGTGCAGAAAGTCTACGACGAGGTGAAGGCCGGGAAGTGACGTGCGCGGGTTGAGGGAATCCTCACATGAAGCTCTATGAGATTTCCGAAATCCGCAATGTCGGCATCATCGGTCACGGCTCCTCCGGGAAGACCTCCCTCACGTCCGCCCTCCTGTTCTCCTCCGGCACCGTCAACCGGCTGGGCCGGGTCGACCAGGGCAACACGGTCACCGACTTCGACGAGGAGGAGATCGCCCGCAAGGTGTCGATTTCGTCCGCGCTCTGCTGGCTCGAGTGGAAGAAGATCAAGCTGAACATCATCGACACGCCGGGCTACGGCGCTTTCATCGCCGACGCCAAGGCCGCCCTGCGGGTCCTGGACGGCGCCCTCGTCGTCGTGGACGGCGTGGCGGGCGTCGAGGTGCAGACCGAGGAGGCGTGGGGATACGCCGAGGAGTTCGAGCTCCCGCGCCTGTTCGTGATCAACAAGATCGATCGCGAGAACGCCTCGTTCGCGCGCGCCCTGGAATCGATCGGCGGGTCCTTCGGGCGCCAAGCGGTCCCAGTGCAGGTCCCGATCGGATCCGAAAAGTCCTTCTCGGGCGTCGTGGACCTGGTCTCGAACAAGGCCTACGTTTACGAGAAGGACGAGAGCGGCCAGCACAAGGTCACCGACGTTCCCGCCGACATGACGGCCGTGGTCAAGGACGCGCGCGACAAGCTCATGGAGATGGTCGCCGAGGTGGACGATGCCCTCATGGAGAAGTTCTTCGAGAGCGGCACCCTCTCCCAGGAGGACCTGGTCAAAGGCCTCGCCCGCGGAGTCCGGCAGAGGAAGATCTTTCCTGTCCTGTGCGCTTCGGCGCTGGCGAACATCGGAGCGCACCCGCTCCTCGACGCCTGCGTCGCCTACCTGCCCCACCCGGGTGAGCGCGGACCCTTCCGGGGCGAGAACCCGAAGGACCACGCGCCGGCCGAGCGCCGGGGGACGATCGACGAGCCGTACTCGGCGTTCGTCTTCAAGACGTTCGCCGACCCCTACTCCGGCAAGGTCTCGCTGTTCCGCGTCTACTCGGGCGTCCTCAAGTCGGACTCGACCGTCTACAACGTCGCGCGGGACGTGCAGGAGCGCTTCGGCTCGATCCTGATCCTTCAGGGGAAGGAGTCTCAGGCCGTGACGGAGGTGCGGGCGGGGGACATCGCCGCCGTGCCGAAGCTGAAGGAGACCTCGACCGGGGACACGCTGGCCGACAAGGCGCACCCAATCGTTTATCCCAAGGTCACGTTCCCCGAGCCGTCGATCGCGTTCGCCCTGCAGCCGAAGTCGCGCGCCGACGAGGAGAAGATCTCCTCCGTCCTGCCGCGGCTGATCGAAGAGGATCCGACCATCCAGTTCCGCCGCGACCTGCAGACGCACGAGCTTCTCATCGCCGGGAACAGCGATCAACACGTCGAGGTCACGCTCGCCCGCATGAAGAAGAAATTCGGCGTCGAGGCGATCCTGCATGCCCCCAAGGTGCCGTATTTCGAGACCATCAAGAAGAAGGCGGAGGCCCAGGGGAAGCACAAGAAGCAGACCGGGGGCCACGGCCAGTACGGCGACTGCTGGATCCGTCTCGAGCCGCTGCCGCGCGGCGCCGGCTTCGAGTTCCAAGACGATGTATTCGGCGGCGCCATCCCCAAGAATTTCATCCCGTCCGTCGAGAAAGGAATCCAGGACGCCCGGATGCAGGGGTTCCTTGCGGGATATCCGGTGGTCGACTTCCGGGTTGTGCTGTACGACGGCTCGTACCACGATGTCGATTCGTCGGACATGGCCTTCAAGATCGCCGGCTCCATGGGGTTCAAGAAGGCGATGGAAGAGGCCTCCCCCACGCTGCTGGAGCCGATCATGGAGGTCGAGGTCACCTCTCCCGGGCAGTACATGGGGGACCTGATGGGCGACCTGAACTCGCGGCGCGGTCGCGTCCTCGGCGTCGAGGCGAACGGCCACAACGAGGTCATCAAGGCGCACGTGCCGATGTCGGAAATGCTCTCCTATGCGTCCATCCTCAAGTCGATCACCGGCGGGCGCGGCTCGTACCACATGAAAATGTCGCACTACGAAGAGGTCCCCGCGCATCTTCAGACGAAGATCATCGCCGCGCACAAGGCCGCCAAGGAAGGCAGCGGAGCGCACGCTCCCCACTGAGGCGTCCGGGCTCACGGTCCGCACGAACGTCGCACACGTCCTCCCGGCCACGCGCGCCTCAGCCGAGCCATTGCGTCCGGACGTCCGGCATGCCCATCAGCTCTTGAATCCTGATCGGTCCTGGGCGATCGGCCAGGGAGCGCGGCAGGCCGCGCAGTCTGATCTCGTCGTCGCGGCGTGAGCCCTGCGCGATGATCTGGAGGGCGGCCCGGGCCAGCAGCCCCTGGTCACAGACTTCCGGATCGGCATAGAAGGTCGGGCCTCCGCTCCCCCACACCACGAACCCCGCGGCAGATCCCTCCACGGGTGAGTCGGCCGGCGGCGCGCCCTGACCCTTCCCGCCCCCCGCCGGAAGCCCGCGCGCGATCGCGACGGCCACCGCCCGTAGTCCCCCGCGCGCCCCGTCCAGGAAGCTCCGGGGACCGGTTCCCGGGAAGAGCCTCAGCCACAGAGATCCCATGGCGCGCGCGTAGATCGCGAACAGGACGTCCCAGTCGCGTGCCCGCAACGGTTGGAGCCTCAGGGCGGGGGTGGCCGCTCCGATGGTCGACAGCGCGCCCAGGGTCGCCGTGCCCCGCAGCGTGCGACCGGCCTCGAAACCCAGCCGCTCGTGCGCCGCTGTCGAGACTTCATTGCCCCATTCGACGTACGAGTAGAGTCGGCTCGCGTCCGGCAGCCACCGCGTCCCTTCCATGAGAAGGCGCCGGCCGATCCCCTGCTGCCGGAGCGCTGCGGTCACGCGCCAGTGACCGAACATCCAGGTGTCCGCCGAACGGCGCGAGCGGAGGAACTGCACGCATCCCAGCACGGACCCCGTGCGCCCATCCGCGGCCACGACCGAGACGGCGCGCGTGCCGGAAAGACACCAGGCGATCCGGCGCGCCGGCGGCGGGCAGAGGATGCGCGCCACGGCGGGCGGGTGCCCGAGGCGCTCGATCGAGGCTCGGTCGGCGGCACCGCAGGCCCGCACCACGACCTTTCTCTCCTCTCCCGCGCTCATAGGCGGCTCCAGAGCTCGGAGATCCTGGAGGCGTCGCGCACCAGCAGGGCGGACCAGAAGACACCCTCCAGGAGAGCCAGGAGGGCGACCGTCCGGACGCGCCACCTCGATCCCGTCCAGAGACGCTCGCGCCAGGCTTCGGGGAGAAGAGCGCAGAGAAAGACCACCGCGGGGACGTGAAAACGGTCGTCGCCGAAGAACACCAGGTGCACCAGGACGAGAGTGAGGATGACCGACAGGGCGACCGCCTTGACCTCGGTCCGCCGCGGGCCGCACAGGGCCAGGAGCCCTCCGGCGAAGAGGAGGAACCAGGCGAAATTCTGAACGATCGCGAAGGCGAGATCGAGCGCGCGCAGGCGGGCCGGGAACGCGGCGCGCTTGAGGTCCGACAGGAAATCCCTCTCCGGACCGAACAGATGACCGACTTTCAGGGGAGCCAGCGCCAGGCTCCACACCGGGTGGGCGCGGATGAAGCGCCAGCCCTCCGTGTAGCCGAACGCGGCGCGATTCATTCCGGAAACGTCGCGCCACACCGCGTCATCGAAGGGCACGACCTGCGATCCGTCGGTCGCGGCGTTGAATGACTTCCAGAAGTTGTAGCCGCCGTTGGCGCTGACGAGGACCCAGTCACCCGTCTCGCCATGGCTGCGGATCGACCAGGGAACGATCAGGAGGCCGATCCCCGCCGCCAGAAGAATCCACTCGCGCCCGCGCGGGCGAGCCGGTCCCGGCGACACGCTCAGGAGCGCCAGGACGAACGGCAGGACCAGGAACTCCGGCCGAGCCAGCGCGGCCAGCCCCAGCACGATGCCGGCCCCGAAGGCGTCCGACGAGCGGCGGCCCCCGGGGCGGGTCCAGAGAACCGCAAAACCGAGCAGCAGGAGCGCCACGAGCGGCTCGCTGCGGAGCCGACCGTCGTAATAGACGAGCGTCGGCACGAGCGCCGCGACCCACGCCGCGCTCCTCCCCGCCCCCAGGTGACGCTCCGCCAGCACGAACACGAGGACGATGGAGGCCACCGACAGACACGCCATCACGATGCGGGCCATGGTCAGGCTATCTCCGAAGACGGCGCGCACCATGGCCAGAAACGCCGGGGCGAGCGGCGGCAGGAACGCCGTCCCCTCAAGGCGCGACGTCGCCAGGTCCCAGAAGCGGTTTTCGTCGAGCGACGGCTGCAGGGGGCTCGTCCACGCAATCAGGACGAGTCTGGCCAGAAGGCCGGCCGCGGCGGGCGCGGCGACGGCGCGAGCCAGCGATGGCCCCCTACGGTTGTCGCTCATTTTCATACTTATACCACCCGGGCGGCGGTCCCCTTCCCCTCGATTCCTTGACCCCGTTCTCACGTGACCCCTATAATTCCCCCCTCTCTCCGGAGCGTTCATGCACACGACAACCATCAGGACCATCGGCGCCCACGACGGCCAGGAGGTCCGGGTCCGCGGCTGGCTGTACAACAAGCGGGAAAAGGGAAAGCTGGCGTTCCTGATCGTGCGTGACGGCACCGGGTACCTGCAGGCGGTTGCCTTCCAGCCGGAGGTCGGCCCCTCGGTCTTCGAGACCTGCCAGAAAGTGACGCAGGAATCGTCTCTGGAGGTGACCGGGGTCATCCGCAGGGACGAACGCGCCCCGGGCGGCCACGAGATGCAGCTCCGGTCGATCATCGTTCACCAGCTGGCGCACGACTACCCGATCAGCCCCAAGGAGCACGGCCCCGACTTCCTCCTCGACCATCGCCACCTCTGGCTGCGCTCCTCGAAGCAGCATGCCCTCTTGAGGATCAGGAGCGAGATCTCCCAGGCGATCCGTGATTTCTTCTACGAGCGCGAATTCGTCCTGATCGACTCGCCGATCCTGACCCCGGCCGCGTGCGAGGGCACGTCCACGCTGTTCCAGACCGATTACTTCGACCAGAAGGCGTACCTCAGCCAGTCCGGGCAGCTCTACCTGGAGCCGGCGGCGATGGCGTTCGGCCGCGTCTACTGCTTCGGGCCGACCTTCCGGGCCGAGAAGTCGAAGACGCGCCGGCACCTCACCGAGTTCTGGATGGTGGAGCCGGAAGTGGCGTACGCGGAGCTCCCCGAGCTTCTCGACCTGGCGGAGGACTTCATCGTCACCCTGGTGGCGCGGGCCCT
>JBGPED010000077.1:0-12178 GCA_041482595.1 Acidobacteriota bacterium | reverse complement strand
GTACCACAACAACCGCGATGGAACCTTCAGCGACGTGACGCACGCGGTGCGGCTCGACCGGGTCGTGCTGCCGATGGGGTCGAACTTCGGCGATCTCGACAACGACGGCTGGCCCGACGTCTATTTCGGCGACGGCGAGCCGTCGCTGGGCGCCCTGATCCCGAACCGGCTGTTCCGCAACGCGGACGGAAAGACCTTCCAGGACGTCACGTTCTCGGCCGACGTCGGCAATCTCCAGAAAGGGCACGGCGTGGCGTTCGGCGACATCGACAACGACGGCGACCAGGACATCCTGGAGGAGATGGGCGGCTGGTTCGAGAGCGACATGGCGCCGAGCGTCCTGTTCAGGAATCCGGGGCACGGAAACCATTTCATCACCCTCCGGCTGGAGGGCCGCCGATCGAACCGATCGGCGATCGGCGCGCGCATCAGCGTGCGCGTGATGACACCCGCCGGCCCGCGCGACATCCATTCCACGTGCGGGACCGGCGGCAGCTTCGGGGGCAACAGCCTGCAGCAGGAGATCGGGCTGGGCGGCGCCACCGCGATCGAATCGATCGAGGTGCGCTGGCCCGCGACGGAGGCGACCCAGGTGTTCCGCGATGCGGACCTGGATCATGTCTATCGGATCGTCGAGGGCGACGGCACACTCGCGCCCGTCGCCGTGACCGCAGTCGATTTCTGAGGATCACTTCATGAGCCAGGTGCGAGTCGCCGTGATTCCCGCGCCGGGGGCGCCGATCGAGATGCGCGAGGTCGGGGAGCCCGATCTCGAGGCCGGGGCGGCCCTCCTGCTCGTGGAGCTCAGCGAGGTCTGCGGCACGGACGTGTCGCTGCATTCCGGGAAGCTCGAGGGGGTGCCGTACCCGCTCGTTCCCGGACACGTCTCGGTCGGGCGGCTGGAGAAGATACGCGGCTCACTGGCCGACGTCGACGGCCGGGTCCTGCGCGAGGGGGACCGGGTCAGCCGGGTGGAGGTCTCGTTCAACCCGCACGCCGACCTGAACCGGAAGCACCTCGATGTCAGAGGCTGCTGGGGGTCCGACTTCTCGCACTTTTATCGCGCCGTGCGGATCGCCGCCGATCCCGTGCGTTCCGCGCCGTGGGCGCGCATCCCGGTCCGGCGCTACGCCCTCGGCGAGACCGCCAGAGCACTCGACGACGTCGCGAAGCTCAGGACGGTCAAGGCGCTCATCGATCCGCGGGTGTCCGCCTGAGAACGTCGCGCGCCCCTCTCATCGCCTTCCTCGTCGTGCTCGTCTTCGCCTGCGCCGTGCGTGTCCGGCTGCTCGACGTCCCCCTCGAGCGCGACGAAGGGGAGTACGCCTACGCGGGGCAGCTCATCCTGCAGGGCATTCCGCCGTACCGCCTGGCCTACAACATGAAGCTGCCCGGGACCTATGCGGCGTACGCCGCGATCATGGCCCTTCTGGGCCAGACGCCGCGCGGCATCCACCTGGGTCTCCTGCTCGTGAACCTTGCGACAGCGGTGCTGCTCTTCATCCTGGTTCGCCGCCTGTTCGACGACGTCACGGCCGCCGCTGCGGGCGGGGCGTTCGCGGTCCTGTCCCTGAGCCAGGGCGTCCTGGGTGTATTCGCCCACGCCACTCACTTCGTCCTCCTGCCGGCGCTCGCCGGGACACTCGTGCTGCTGCGGGCGATCGATTCCCGGCGCGTGCCGGCGCTCTTCGCGAGCGGCCTGTTGTTCGGGACGGCGTTCGTGATGAAGCAGCACGGGATCGCCTTCGTCGTGTTCGGCCTGGCGTGGCTTTTGTGGGAACTGGCACGCCGGCGCGAGCGCCTCTCGATCGTCGCCACGTCCTGCGCCTGGCTCCTTTTGGGCGGCGCGCTTCCGTTCGCGCTGACCTGCCTGGCCCTGGCCGGGGCGGGCGTGTTCAAGGACTTCTGGTTCTGGACCTTCGACTACGCGCGGACCTACGTGACGCAGGTGCCGCCGTCGATGGGCGTGCGGATCCTGGAGGAGATGGTCCCCGCAGTCGCGGCACCCACCTGGCCCCTCTGGATCCTGGCCGGCGCGGGGATGACTGCGCCGCTCTGGGACGAGGCGGCCCGCACGCGCGGCCGCTTCACCACGCTGTTCGCGATCGTCTCGTTCCTGGCGATCTGTCCGGGCTTCTACTTCCGCGAGCACTACTTCGTGCTGCTCCTGCCGGCGATAGCACTCCTCGCGGCGATCGCGGCGGCCGCCTCGGCGCGGGCCCTGGCGCGCGGGCTGCTCCCGGCGCAGCCGGAGGGGCGCGACCGCCTCGCGGCCTGCATCCTGCTGCCGGTCTTCTCCGCCGCTCTCCTGTATCCCGCGTTCCACGAGCGCGCGTTCTTCTTCACCCTGCCGCCCGAGAAGGTCTCGCGGGCCGCCTACGGGCCGAACCCCTTCCCCGAGGCGATCGTGATCGCCTCACGGATCGCCGACGACACCCGACCGGAGGACCGCGTCGCCGTCCTCGGCTCGGAGCCGGAAATCTACTTCTACGCCCGCAGGCGGTCGGCCACCGGCCACATCTACATGTACGGGCTGATGGAGGACCAGCCGTACGCGCACCGGATGCAGCAGGAGGCGATTCGGGAGATCGAAGCGCAGGCGCCCCGCTACATCGTCTTCGTCAATGTGCCGCAGTCGTGGCTCGGAGGGCCCGGGTCGGACACGTCCATCCTGACCTGGTCGCGGTCGTACCTGGTGGAGCATTACCGTGTGGCGGGCGTTGCCGACATCCAATCGGATGACGAGACGGTCTACGCCTGGGGCGAGGAGGCGCTGTCGTACACGCCGCGCTCGCCCTACGTCGTGTACGTCTTCAAACGCCTCTCTTGAACGACAAGGCCGTCACGACTCGCGCGCCCCGGGTCGCACAAGTGCTAACGCCTCGCGCGCGGCGTCGAAGCCGGCGCGCGTGGCCAGCTCGAAGCTCGGCATGCCGTTGCGGTCCGAGTGCGCGAACGTGATGCGTCCGAGCGGACGCGTCAGGTTGCGCCGCGCATCGCCGGTGAGGAACCCGGGCGACGGAATCACCATGTGGTGCCCCCAGGCGTAGACGTCCAGGCGCGTCAGCTCGGAGTGGATCCCGGGGAGCGCCGCTTCGAGGTCGCCCGCCAACAGGTCGGCCCAGTGCGACCAGGGCTCCGCGACAAGATCGGCCCGCGACGCCCTGCCGCCGAGCGGGGCCCACAGACACAGGACGTTGGGCCGCCGGGGGTCCCCCTTGCGCCAGCGATCGGAGTTGTAGTCCGCGACGAGAAACCCCTGCGCCAGTCGTCCCCGCGACGCGTTGAACCAGGCGAGCGGCGCCCCCTTGAGCTTCGGAGTCGTCTTCACCGAGGCGGCGCCCATCAGGAGCGCGCCGTAGCGGTATTGCAGATACATGTCGCGCCCCGCGGCGAGAAGCTCCGGCACCATCCGGCCGGTGATGTGTTTCGGGCAGGCGATGACGGCGCAGCGCGCGCGGCGCGCGCAGAAGCGCTCGGCGCCCGGCTCGACCAGGACGACGCGCACCTCGTCCCCGCGGTTCTCGACGCGCACCGCCATCCATCCGGTGCGGATCCGGTCACGCCCGACCTTCTCCGTCAGGCGCTCCGCCAGCCAGGCGTTGCCGCCCGGCAGCGTGATGTCCTCGCCCCCCTGGCCCAGGCTGTTGAACGCCAGGAAGGCGTACGCCGAGACCTCGGACGACGTGCCGCCGATGTCGCTCGTGCTCCAGTCCTCGACGTTGGCCAGGGCGCGCTCTCCCCAGCCCTTGCGGCGCGCGTACTCGCGCATCGTGATCGTGTCCAGGGCCAGGATGTCCGGATCGCGGCTGGCGTCCTCGACCGGCATCGCGAACGCCGGCTTCCCGTCGCGGCCGCGCTTCGTCGCCCACGTGTTCATCTCGTTGTAGAAATCGATTTCGTCGCTCCGGTCCTTATCGGAGAGGGGCATGCGCGACACCGCTTTGGCGGCGTCGCCGCCGCCGCTGAGCAGCGGGTCGGGGTACCAGGTCCCGTCGATCAGTGTGTTGGCTTCCGGGCCCGGTCCGACGAGCCGGGGATCGATGCGCGGTGTCCCGTCGGCGGCGATCCTCTTGACGATGCCGAGATCCTGGTAGAGCCGCGTCAGGAATGGATCCTTCGGCCGCACCACCGACCAGGTGGCGCAGGTGTAATCGGTGCCGTTGGCGTGCCCCTTGCGCGCGTTCCCGCCGATGTAGTCCTCTTTCTCGTAGAGCAGCACGTCCTCGAGACCGCCACGCTCCAGCTCCCAGGCCGCCATCAGGCCGGACATGCCGCCGCCGATGACGATGGCGTCGTGGAGAGGCCCCTCGGGGACGAGCGTTTCCGGGATCTGCAGGGTACCGTCGCGCAGCCGGTGGGCGATCGAGTACGACTCCTCGATCATCTCGCCGTCGAAGTCGCGCGCGCCGGACGCCGAGGGCGCGGGTCCACCCGCGGCCCCGCCCGGGCCGCCCGTCTGCGCCAGCAGGCCGGCGAGGGAGAAGCGGGACACGAGACCCGCGGCCAGCGTGGCCTTGAGGCCGCCGCCGAGAAAGAGCCTCCGCGTGACGTTACGACCGCCGGACATCGCTAGAACTTCACCTTCGGGGCTTCCTGGGCCGACGCTTCCGCCTCGAAATACTCCCGCTCGCCGAACTTGAACAAGCCGGCGAGAAAATTGGTGGGGAAGCGCTTGATCGAGGTGTTGAAGGCCCGGACCGACTCGTTGTAGCGCATTCTCTCGACGGCGATCCGGTTCTCCGTCCCGGCCAGCTCGTCCTGGAGGCGGATGAAGTTCTCGTTCGCCTTGAGATTCGGGTAATTCTCGGCGATCGCCAGGAGCCTCCCGAGTGCGCTCGTCAGGCCGGCGTTGGCCGCGGCGGCCTCGCGCGGCGAGGTCGCTCCAGCCAGGCGGCTTCGAGCCTCGGCGACGTTCTCGAACACTTCTTTCTCGTGGGTCGCGTAGCCCTTGACGGTCTCGACCAGGTTCGGGATCAGGTCGGCCCGGCGCTGCAGGACGTTCTGCACCTGCGCCCAGTCCTTGTTGACCTGCTCGTTCTGCGACACCAGCTTGTTGTAGGTGCCCATGAGGAACATTCCCCCGATCAGAAGGACCAGAAGGAGAACGCCCCCGACGATCAGGCAGCCGGCCAGGCCTCTGTTCATTTCGTCTCGCCTCCTCGCGTGCTCAGGCGGTCCACGCCGTCGGCCGCCTTCGTGAGCTGGTCATGATAACGCGCAAACATCGTCCTGAGGTCCATCGTCCCCTTCTCGCCCCGGCGCAGGCGCGCCACCTCGTCGAACGGGGCGCGCGCGAGGCCCGTCGCGTCGCAGAACGCCGCCACGACCTCGTGGCTGCTCGACGGGACCGGCCGGCCCATCAGGCGCAATCCGGCGCGGAACAAGGCGGCGAACGCGGAGTACGACTCGACGAGGAGACGCCTGAGGGCGGAGGCGCTGTCGTGGGCCAGGATGTAAGCCTCCCGCAGCCGCATCATCTTTTCCTTGATCTCGCGCTCGAGCTGCAGCCGCATGGTGTCGTGCTCGACCACGACGGCCGCGAACGGGTCCTCGCCGTGCAGGACGATGCGGCCGTCGCGGATGTCGGCGAACTCGATCGGGAACGAATCGGCCGACGCGGCGATGAGGGACGGCGAGAACATCCGGGGAACCGGGTGGCCCTTGCGGACGAAGCGCCTCACCGCGGGGGCCAGCGCTTCGAGTGTGGCCGGGTCGAGCGACTCCAGGACGAGGATCACGTTGAAGTCGTTCCCCGCCGCGCGGGAATCCCCGCGCGCGGCGGATCCGTACAGGACGACGCTTTTCAGGCGCGGGCCGAGCGCCTGCACGAGTCCCTGCAGCAGCCCCTGCAGGACGGGATCCTTCTTCACTCCCCCGGTGCTCATGTCCGAGCCCTTCTTCTAGCGGCCCGCGCCGCCTCCCCCGAAGCCCCCGCCGCCGAAACCGCCGAACCCACCACCCCCTCCACCGAAGCCGCCTCCGCCGAAACCACCCCCGCCGAAGCCGCCACCGTACCACACTCCTCGGTACCTGCCGCGCGGGATGATGAACACCCGGAAGACGAAGAGGGCGATGAAGAGCAGCAGGAAAAACAGGATGGGCGGAAATCCGCCGAACCCGCGCCCCGGCGGAGCCTCCGACGGCTCGATCCCGGCAATCGTGACGCCGTACTCGGCGGCGCAGGCGGCGACGAGCTGGCCGCTCGCCTGCAGGAGCGCCGTGTCGAAGTCCCTGCTCCGCAGCGGCCCGACGACATAACCATCCAGGATCGCTCCGACCCGTCCGTCGGGCAGGAACCCCTCGACACCGTAGCCGGTGGCGACGAACACATGCGGCTCGTCGGTGGTGACAGCGACGACGATGCCCCGGTCCTGGCCCTTCTTCCCGGCGCCCCACTCGCTGCCGACCCTGACGGCGAAATCCGAGAGCGTCTCGTCCTCCAGCTGCTTTACGGTGATCTCGACCAGGGCGACGCCGGTCTTCCGGAACAGCTCCTCGTGCCGGGGCTCCAGGATCTAAATCGTCTGCGGCGACAGGACAGAGGCCAGGTCGTGCACCGAGCGATCCCCGTGCGGCGGAAGCTGCAGACGCGCGGCCGTCGCGACCCCGAGGGTCAACGCCAGAACCGCCGCCGTCACCGGGACGAGCGCCGGGCCGAGCCGAAGGGAGACGGATCGGTGACGTCGAACGTCGCGACGACAGGATGGGGCGGAGCTTCTCACGCGGGCATCATAGTCCGGGATTACGGCACAAGGACGCTCGAACCTGTGGTCCTGCGGGCCTCGAGATCGCGGTGCGCCTGTGCCGTGTCCTTCAGGGCGTAGCGCCGATCGATCCGGATCTTCACCTTGCCCGCGAGAACGACGTCGAACAGCTCTCTGGACGTCGCCTCCAGATCGGCGCGGCTCGCCGTGTAGGTGTAAAGCGTCGGACGCGTGACGTACAGCGAGCCCTTCTGCGCCAGGATCCCCAGCTCGAACGGCGGCACCGGGCCGGAGGCGTTGCCGAAGCTGACCAGCATTCCGAACGGCCGCAGGCAGTCGAGCGAGCCGGTGAAGGTGTCCTTCCCGACCGAGTCGTACACCACCGGCACGCCGGCGCCGCCGGTGATCTCCCTGACGCGCCCGGCGAAATTCCCGGCGCGGTAGTTGATGCAGAAGTCGGCGCCGTGCTCTTTCGCGAGGGCGCATTTCTCGTCCGAACCGGCTGTCCCGATCACCGTGGCGCCGAGCGCCTTCAGCCACTGGCACGCGATCAGGCCGACGCCGCCGGCGGCGGCGTGGAACAGGACCGTGTCGCCGGATAGGACCCTGTAGGTCCGCCTTATCAGGTACTGCACGGTCATACCCTTGAGCGTGATCGCGGCGCCCTGATCGAAGGCGATCCCCTCGGGCAGGATGCACAGGCGATCGGCCGGCATGTTGCGCACCTCGCAACAGGATCCCGGCGGCCCGCCCGCGTAGGCCACGCGATCGCCCGGCTTGACGTGGACGACACCGGCGCCGACCGCCTCGACCAGCCCCGCTCCCTCGTTCCCGGCGACCGCCGGCAGCGTGACTTTGTAAAGCCCGGTGCGCTGGTAGACGTCAATCATGTTCAGGCCGCACGCCTTGTGGCGGACGCGCGCCTCGCCTGGTCCCGGGTCTCCGACCGTCACGTCCTCCCATTGGAGGACCTCGGGACCGCCGTTCGTATGGAATCGAACCGCCTTCGGCACGTTCCCTCCCTGATTCTTCGCCGCCGCGACCCGCGGCTCCGCTAGGCCTCGGACCGCGGGCCCTGCGCGGCAGGTCTGGCGCGGGCCGGCTCGTGAAGTCTCGTCATGGGTCTCCTCGCCATGATCGGAAGCGTCGCCGCCACGGTGACACCGGCTCCGGGAGAGGTGGCGATCTTCAGCCGGCCTCCCAGGTCCTCGGCCCGCTCGCGCATGCCCACGAGCCCTCCGCCGCCCGTCGCGTCGGGGTCGATCCCTTTCCCCCGGTCTTCGACTTCGATGGAGAGCGCGTCCGCGCCGACGCGCAGCCGGACGGTGGCCCGGCCTGCCTTCGCGTGACGGGCCACGTTCGTGAGCGCCTCCTGGACGATACGGTACGACGCGGTCTCGATCTCCGGCGAAAATCTCCGGTCTTCCGCTCCTTCGAACCGGAGGTCGACCTTGACGCCGGTCTGGCTCTGGTACTGATCGAGGTACCAGCGCAGGGTGGGAATGAGCCCGAGATCGTCGAGCATCGTCGGCCGGAGACGGAGGGAGAGGTCGCGCACCCGCTTGATCAGGTCGGCGACGATCGACGCGGCCCCGCGAAGGCTCCGCCGGGTCGCGCCGGGCACCGACCTCACGCTCTGCTCCAGGATCATCTTGACCGCGGTGAGGAGCTGCCCCAGCTCGTCGTGGAGCTCTCGCGCGACTTCCCGACGCTCGGTCTCCTGCACCGTCACCAGTTGCCGCGAGAGGTCCCGCAGGCGCCTGTTCCTGGCGCGCAGCTGCGTCACGAACCGCTCGCGGTCGACGAGAGCCCGGAGCAGTCGCCTGATCTCGGCCTCCTCGTCTGGCTTGAGGAATTCTTCCGGCCCCCCGAAGACCACCTGGGGGTGGGTCTGAATAACGCCGCGGATGATCGTGGGGCTGAATCGAGGGCGATGGTACTGGCACAGGGCGAGCATGTCGTGCTTCGGCAGGAAGTCATTCACCCTCGATTCGTATTCCAGCAGCCGGTCGATGCGCGCCTCTCTGCGCAGCAACCAGGTCATCTCGCCGGCCACGCGGAGAGCGGTGAAGCCCGAGGCCTTCGCCGACGCGGCGGCATCGGACAGAAGCCGCAGCATCGCCCCGGGAACGAAGACGCCGTTCCTGAGAGAGGAGCGCGGCCCGCCGGTGATATGAAGAGCGTCCCTCGAGACCGTGGCGTCGACGTCGATGCCTCCCCGGCGCAAGCTCGCGACCAGGGTGTCCTTCGTCGACTCGCCGAGGATGTAAAGACATCGCTCGCCTCGCTCCAATCCACTGCGCACGAACGGCGCCACCATCGCGAGCTGCTCGTCCCGACGTTCGTAGACGGCGCAGAGATGATCGCCGAGCTTCACGCCCTCGGCGGCACGGACCAACGCCGGCCGGCCTTTCTCTATTTCCACACCTTATGAAGGTACCTCGAAATGGTCGATTTCCTCCGTTACGCGATGTCGGCTTCGGAGCAAGCGATTCCGATTCTAGATCATCCTGCGAGGGTGGGGGTCTTCTACCGGCCGCCGGTCCGGAGTCCGGCCTCGGTGCTGCTGTACACGACCTTCCCGCCCAGCATCGTCAGCAGGACCTTCGTGTCCGAGACTTTCTCCGTGGGAACGTTGAACAGGTTCTGACTCAGGACGATCAGATCGGCCCGCTTGCCGACCTCGATCGAGCCGAAGTTCCGCTCCTGGTGCATCTGGTAGGCGCTGTTGATCGTGTGCATCTTGATCACCGCGAGCAGGTCGGGGATGGCCTCCTTGGGGCTCAGCGCTCCGGGGAAGACGCCGGGGACGGCCTCGCCGGTGTGGTCGATGGCCGTCTCGATCTGCACGAAAGGGAGCAGCGGATCGACGGGGTAGTCGCTGCCGCCCGCGATGATGCCGCCCGTGCGCCAGATCTCGGCGGCGGGGAAGAGGCGGTCGTAGAGAGCGTCGTCGATGTATCCCAAAGTACCGTTCACCGTGTACGCGTCGCGCCTGGCCCATTGCAGCGACAGGCTCGCGATCACCCCGAGACCAGCGAAGCGTGGCACGTCCGCCGCGTCGATCGCCTCGAGGTGGGTGATGGTGTGGCGCAGATCGCGCGCGCCGTTCTGCTCGCGCGCCGCCTGGAAATCGTCCAGCGCCTCCCGGGTGGCGCGATCCCCGATCGCGTGGACGTGGATCTGCCACCCAGCCTTGTCGAGCTCGACGAAGCCCTGCCTCGTGTCCGAGCACGACGGGTCCGGCCCTCTCGCGGTCCCGGGTCGCCAGTTCGGCGTCTCGAGCGTTCCGGTGTTGACGTTGTACGGCTTCAGCATGGCGCCCGTCTGGGCGGGATACTCCATGACGCCGTCGCAATAGACCTTGACGCTCGTCACCTCGATGAGACCGCGTGCGTACCGCTTGTAGTCGTCCAGGGCGGCGATTTTCTTGCGGAGGTCGGCGACGTCGGTGCTCCCGTGGACGAACGAAGCCGACAGCCCGAGATTGGCGCGGAGCGTCATCTTTCCCCCGTCCTGGGTCTTCGCCCAGCGGGCGATCTCGTCCTCCCCGCCGCCGGGCACGAACACGGAGGTGATGCCCATCCGGTTGGCGTCCGTGTTCGTCCGCCGCACCACATCGACGAGGGATTCTTCCGTGACCGGCGCCGTCTGGCCCCAGTCGCCGACATCGAGGTCAGCGAAGAACCCGTTTGGCCTGCCGCTCGCGTCGCGGCCGATCTGGCCGCCCGGCGGCACCGGTGTCTTCTCGTCGACGCGGGCGTTCTGGATCGCCCTGCTGTTCATCCAGAACTTGTGACCGTCGGCGTTCTCGACCATGACGGGCCGGGTCGTGTCGAGACGATCCAGATCGTAGCGTGTCAGCGCCGTCCCCGGCGGCACGATCGCCTCGCCGAAAATGTGGGTCGCCGACATCCGGACGTTGGTCCCCTTGAAGCCGGCCTGGTCGGACCGATCGAGGCAGGCCTGGAGTTTGGCGAGGACCTGCGCCACCGTCCCGCCCGCGTACCCCATGTCGCAGTCGGTGAGCCGCATCCCGTGGAAGTGCCCGTCGACGATCCCGGGCATCACCATGCGCCCCTCGAGATCGATGACCCGGGTCGCGGGCCCGACGAACTTCTTCGCCTTTCGGCTCTGACCGATGAACACGATCCGGCCGTCGGCGATCGCGACGGCCTGCGCGAACTTCGGCTGCCTCGCGCCGTCGTTCCTCTCGATCCCTTGAAAGACGAGGATCGCGCCGTTCAGCATGACCGTGTCGGCCTGTCGCGGACCGGCGTGCGCGACGACCGGGCAGGAGGCGATCGCGAGCAGCGAAACGAGCAGCAGCCTCAGGCGGACGAACCCCTGACCACGTCGAACATGCCTGAGAGGATCAGTCATGAAGGCTCCTTAGGAATGATGAGGCAATCTTCGCGGGGAGAGCCGGCCGTACCGCCAGTAGGCGCGCAGACTCGGCTTCGACACCAGCAGAATAAACGCCGACAGGATCAGGACCAACCCGATGACGTCGGGCATGGTCCACTCGTGCCCCGCGAAGCCCGATGCGAGTCCAAGAGCGGAAAGGGCGAGCATGACCAGGGCGACAGCGGCAGCCAGGACCGTGATGACCACCCATCCCCAGTAAAACAAACCGAGCATCTGTCCGATGCCCCATGCCCAGGCAAGGCCCGCAATGAGACCGATGACCGGCCTCACAACGCCTCGCCACATCCCCGGACCCGGCCCCCCGCCCGACCATTGGCTCGAGAGCGAATGGATGAAGTCGAAGACGTTTGCCACGAACAAGCAGGCCGCGCCCGCTCGCACGGTCCACGGTGCGTCAGAGTCAAACAGATTTCTTGACACGGTCCGCTCCCGCCGGTCCCGTCTCCGGCGCAACCAGGACCTCGCAGTGCGCGACGTTCGGCTCGGGCTCCAGGTGTGCGCCCTCCTTTATACCATCCGGCGCCCCATCAGCCCTCCGGCAGGTTCTCTTCGTGCCGGCTGACATTCCTCCCGTCGGTCGGCCGCAGCTCGCGGAAGACGGCGGCGGAGAGGATCGTCAGGAGGCCGAGGACGACGAAGGCCTTGTGCACGCCGTGGATCATCTGCGTGGGATCGGTATGGAATCGATCGGGGATGAACAGGGCCGTGGCCAGCGACGCCGCGGCGACACCGAAGCTCATCGACATCTGCTGCAGGGTGCTCGCGATCGTGCTCGCCATGCTGGTCTGGCTTTCCGTGACGTCGGCGTAGACGAGAGTGTTCATGCTGGTGTATTGCAGCGAGGCGATGAATCCGAAGCAGAACGCCTGGACCACGATCAGCCAGACCGGCGTGCCGAAACCGATGGTGGCGAAGAGGCCGATGAGCAGGCCGAGCAGCATCGTGTTCGACAGCAGCACTCGGCGGTAGCCGAAGCGCGTCAGGATGAGCGGCATCGTCAGCTTCAGGCTCATCGCCGCCAGGGACTGCGGCATGATGAGCAG
>JBGPED010000076.1:0-12180 GCA_041482595.1 Acidobacteriota bacterium | reverse complement strand
TCCCGGGCGTGCGCATGATCCCCCTGACGCCGCCGCCCCTGCCGGGCGGCGAGGGCTTCCCGGTCGAATTCGTCATCGGCTCGACGGGCGAGCCGGCGCAGATCGCCGATCTCGCCGGCAAGCTCGTGCAGAAGGCGTACGCGAGCGGGCTGTTCATGTACGCCGACACGGACGTGAAGTTCGACCAGCCCCAGACGGAGGTCGTCTTCAACCGCGACAAGGTCCGTTCCCAGGGAGTCGACATCAGCCAGGCCGGTGCCGACCTGTCGACGCTCCTCGGCGGCAATTACGTCAACCGCTTCAGCATCCAGGGTCGCAGCTACAAGGTGATCCCCCAGGTCAAGCGCTCCGAGCGCCTGACTGCCGATCAGCTGAAGGACATCTACGTCACGGGCCCCAAGGGGCGGCTGGTCCCGCTGTCGACCTTCGCGACGCTCAGGACCTCGACGGAGCCGCGCGAGCTCAAGCGCTTCCAGCAGCTCAACGCCGTGCGCGTCCAGGGGGTCATACCGCCCGGCGTATCGCTCGACCAGGCGCTGCGCTTCCTCGAGAAAGAGTCGAAGAGCCTCCTGCCCCAGGGATACAGCATCGACTACTCCGGCGAGTCGCGGCAGCTCCGCACCGAGGGAAAAAAATTCCTCGGCGTCTTCGTCCTCTCGGCCATCCTGATCTACCTGGTCCTCGCGGCCCAGTTCGAGAGCTTCCGGGATCCGTTCATCATCCTGGCCGGCTCCGTGCCGCTCGCCCTGTCCGGGGCCCTGCTCTTCTCGTTCCTCGGCCTGACGACGCTGAACATCTACAGCCAGGTCGGTCTCATCACCCTGGTCGGACTCGTGTCGAAGAACGGCATCCTGATCGTCGAGTTCGCCAACAAGCTGCAGGAGCAGGGGAAGCTCCCCCTGAACGCCATCATCGAGGCGGCCGGCACGCGTCTGCGCCCGGTCCTGATGACGACCGCGGCCACCGTCGTCGGCCACCTGACCCTGGTGTTCGCCACCGGTCCCGGCGCCGGGGCGCGCAACAGCATCGGCATCATGCTGGTCACCGGCATGATCATCGGGACGGGATTCACCCTGTTCCTCGTCCCGTCGATCTACATGCTCGTGGCGCGCCGGCGGACGCTCCAGAGCGCCCCAATGCGGGCGGATTCGGAGCCAGCGGCCGACCTGGAGACCGCCGCCGTCTGATCCGGCCGCCCTACGGCGGCGGCGCCTCTTCGGGGACGATCGCGAGGTCGAGCCTCGCGGTGCCGCGCAGCACCGTGAGCGTGGCGCGCGCGCCGACACGCGCGTCGGTCAGGATACGGTGCAGGTCGTCGATGCCGGCGACCGGCTGTCCGTCGAGGGCGACGATCAGGTCCCCTTCCTGGAGACCGGCGCGCTGCGCCGGGCTGTCCGCCTCCAGCGAGACCACCAGGATGGCGCTGTCGTGCGGCAGAGAGTGGAAGCGCACCACGCGGCGGTGCAGCGGCACGTTCTGTCCGGCCACGCCGATGAAAGCGCGCGCGATCTTCCCGTCCCTGATCAGGCGGCCGGCGACGAACTTCACGGTGTCGATGGCCATGGCGAAGCAGATCCCCTGCGCCGGCAGGATCGCCGCGGTGTTGACGCCGATGACTTCCCCCGCCGAATCGACGAGCGGCCCGCCGGAGTTCCCCGGGTTCAGCGCCGCGTCGGTCTGGATCACGTTGTCGATGAGCCGCCCCGAGCCGGAGCGCAGCGAGCGTCCGAGGGCGCTCACGACACCGGCCGTCACGGTGCACTGGAAACCGTACGGGTTGCCAATGGCGATGACCACCTGTCCCGGGCGGACGGATCGCGACTCGCCCAGACGCGCCGCCACCAGCCCGGGCGCCTGCACGCGCAGGACCGCCAGGTCGGTGTTCGGATCGTCCCCCACGATCTGCGCCGGCAGGCGCCGCCCGTCGTTGAGCGTCACGTCGACGCGGGCCGCCCCGCTCACTACGTGGCTGTTCGTCAGGATGAACCCGTCGGGCGTGAACACGAATCCCGACCCGGTGCCGGCGCGGACCTGGACGTTCTTGTAGACGTCGATGTTGACGACCGACGGGCCGACCTTCTCGACGGCGCGGATGACCGTGCGCGAGTACTCGTCGAGCAAAGCGCTGTCGTCGCGACCGGAGGCCGGGGGTATCCCGGGCGTGGGTTGGCCTGTCGATCCGGCCGCTTCCTCCGACACGAGAGACAACCCGTGACGCATGGGGGCTCCTTCAGGACACCAGACAACTGTAGATGCGGCGACCCCGCTCAAGGTTTCGGTTTCCGGCTCCACCTGTCGAAGGTCTTGAACAGCACGAAGCGCACGTCGCTGCCGCCGCCGGAGCGGTCAGGGAGGGACGACTCGATGGCGCGGCCGTAGCGCACGTTCATGAGGGTGCTCCAGGGGCCGGAGAACTCCAGGGCCACGCCGGCTCCGACGACGCGCACGTAGCCGGGGCCGAAGTCGTCGACGCTCCGGATCCAGCCGGCCTGCAGCCCGGTGTCGACGCGCAGGACGTCGCGCACGGTGAAGGCGTACGAGGTGTCGGCGACGAGGCCGCGGTCGAAGTGGAACCCCGAGCCGTTGAAGCCGCGCACGCGGGCCGAGCGGAAGTCCCCCAGCTCGAAGCGCGAGAAGCGATCGAGGCTCCTCCCGTCGAACCCCGACAGGCCGAGGTTGAACTTCCGGAATTCCCCGAGGTACAGCGCCTTCCGCACGTCGATGCCGAGCCGCGTGTAGTCCCTGTCGTCCGGGCTGAACGGGTTCGTGGACAATCCCCAGGGTTTCCAGCGGCTGCGGCGGGCGTTCTCGCCCCAGGCCCCGAGCGTGTAGCCGCTGCGGTTGAACTCGAGGCGCAGCAGGGCCCCGATCTCGACGGCGGTCACCGGAAGGACGAACGTGTCGTCCGTCTCGTGGCGCCGCGCGAAGTCCATGTAAGTGGTCCGGCCCTGCAGGGTCCACTTCAGGAAGTGACCCATCGGCAGGGCGAACGACGCCTGCACCTGCTCGCGGTAGATGTCGATGTTCTCGTTGGACGTCGAGACGTCCTCGCGCGCGTTCTTGTCGCGCACCGGCACGCCGATGAAGGTCCCCTGGGCGGCGAAGGCGACTGGTATGGTGCCCGGGCCCGGGTGGGTGACGTGCGGGTCGGTCCAGGACAGGTCGAGGAACGGCCCGGCCCACGCGATGTTGAGCTGCGTCCCGGTGTCCCTGTAGTTGAAGTCGAAGAAGTTCACGCCGGCGAACGGCAGGCTCGGGAGCCCGGTGCTGCCGATCGCGACCCCCATCACCAGGAAGGTGTTGCGCGGCGTGCTGGCGCTCTTCAGGATCTCTTCCCGTCCCGATGCATCGAGCTTGTAATACCCCACGTCGGTCTCGCGGAACAGCGGGCGGCCCGACCCGTAGGCCCCCGCGAGGCGCGTCTCGAACTCTTCCTGGTTGATCGCGAACTCGCTGTAGCGCGCCTGCCTCTCGACCACGAGGCTCTGCCCGAGGACCTCGAACACCATCTGCCCGTCCACCGCCTGCGGCAGCCAGTAGGTGCCGTCCGGGCCCTCGACGGGGCCGAACCGGTAGGTCACCTGGTTGGCGCGCAGGGGCGGCTTCAGGCCGATCTGCACCGCCTCCATGCGCACGCGCGTGAACAGCGCGGTGTCGATGAAGATGCGCCCCTCGTACAGGCTCAGGCCCGCGACCTTCGGCTCGAAGGCGATGACGTAGCAGTCGCGATCGTCGGCGCGGTCGCGCTTGACGAGGGTGTAGCGGTACCCCTCGTCGAGAGAGATGGTGAGGGGGACCTCCTTCACCTTGTCCGGCTGGATGAACGGCAGGTACGGCGGCTTCTTGCCGCGCCAGCGCGCGCCGTCCACATAGAGGCCGGTCTGCTCGTAATCCTGCTTGCCGTCGTGCACGTACAGCCGGTTCTCACTCAGCACGTCGACCGACTGCGCCACGGTGGCAATGGCGTAGTGGATCGCCACCGAGGCGCGCGCCTCGTAGTGCTTCAGGCGCGCCTCCTGTGCTGTGCTCGTCTGGCGCTCGAGGGCGATGATCTCCTCGGCGGTCAGCTCGGACATCGCTCCGATCTGCGCCTCCTGCAGAGGCAGGCCGACGGCCGCCCGCCGGAAGCGCAGCAGCAGGCCGGTCGATCGGATCGGCGCAAAAATGACCCGCCCGGCGGCAACGTTGACGCCGATCGGCACGACGCTCCCGGTCTCGGGGTCGAAGACATCGGCCGACTCGACGGGGGAGCGCAGCAGGAAGCGGACGGTGGCCGTCTCGGGTCCGCCGGCGGGTGCTATCCCCGGAGCGTCGTAAACCGCGACACCGTCGCGGCTGCGCGGATCGTAGAACCCCGTGACCCGGACGGCGGACGTGACGGCGGGCGAGACCGTGGCCGCGGCCGGATCGAAAGGCAGGGCCGCGGGCGCGGCCGGGGTAAGGGCCGGTGGAAAGAGCGAGCGCATCTCGGCCAGGAAGCCGGGGAGCGCCGGCGGGAAGGGCGGCGCGAACAGGACCGTCTCGGCGCCGGCGGCCCGCGCCTCGACGTACGCGCGCAGGGCTGCGGATCGCGGGGTGGTGGAGTCGATCGTCGCTCCGACGACCCAGACGACCGCGTTCGCGTCCAGACGATCGCGCAGGTCGGCGACGGCACCGAGAGACGCAAGGTCGCGGGCGGCGAGGACGTCCAGGTAGGGGGCCGCGTCCTGGTCGTAGAGATCCTGGAGCCAGCCGGCGTCTTCGGGCAGAAGCGCCGCCGAGACGATGCGCGCCCGTGGATCCGCGGCGCGGATCGCCACCGCGGCGTGCTTCACGAGATAGGCGTAGTCGCGCGCCCGCCCGTCCGGTGCGGGGCGTTCGAGGACCTGGTACGCCGCCACGCGGCCCGCGACATGACGCGCGAACGTCCCGGCCCGCGTCGCCCACGCGTCCACCTCGGCCGGGGTCGCGCGCTCCCACCCGAGAAGCGGGATCCCGACTGCGATGCGCAGCCCCGCGCCCGCGGCGGCCTCGAGGGCCGGATCGATCCGCTCCGGGGCGGCGAGGGTTTCGGCGCCGATCCGGAACAGTACGGAACAGGGGGCGCCGGCGGAGCGGCTGCGCAGATCGCCGGGCAGGGGCTCGGAGTCCTGCAGGACGATCCCGACCGCCCCCGTGTCGACCGCATGCCGCGCCGGGGCGGACGGGCCCTCCGCGATCGCCCCGTTGGCCGCCAGGCAGGCGGACATGCAGGCCCACAGAAGGCTCGCGGCGGGCAACGAGGAGATCGAGACTGGGCGCGGCGGTCCCGGTCCGGAAGAGGGCAAGGGGAAGCGTCCTTTCCCGAGCACACGCCAGAGTATCATTGTCGCGGCTGGTCGCAACGGAACAGAAGATCCCGGTTGATCCGGAAACCGATCGGCGTACATTCCTCCCGGAATCCACACGGTCCCTTTGCGGATGCCTGCCTGCCGGTCCGGCCGCGTCCGGACACATGAGGTGCGACGATGAATGCAAGGAGTTTCCTGCTGCCGGTCGGGGTCGCGACGGCGCTCCTCTCCCTGCCGGGCCATGCCGAGCCGCTCTTTCCGAACCCCCTCTTCCTCGCGGGGACTCGCGGAACCGACATCGTCGCCGCCGACTTCAACGACGACGGCCGGCAGGACATGGCCGTCACCCAGGAGAACACCCTGGCGGTCGCGGTTCTTCTGGGCAGCGGCCGCGGCACATTCTCCCGCCAGGTTCAGTACGAAGCCTACCCCCTCGACTCAATCGCGGTGGGCGACATCAACGAGGACGGTCATCTCGACATCGTGAGCGGCGGCCCGAGCAGGCTGGTCGTGCTGCGCGGCCGGGGGGACGGCACCTTTGAAGAGGATCTGGATTTCTTCGCCGGCCTGCCGGTCGTCGATGTCGCCGTGGCGGACCTCAACGGCGACGGCCACCTCGACGTGGCGGGCGCCGCCCAGGGCGGAATCTTCTGCCCGACATGCCCCGACGTGCCGGGCGACGTCGAGGTGTTCCTGGGGCGCGGGGACGGTACGCTCGGCCCCCGGACCATCATCAAGGAGGGAGACCATCCCGACGCGATCGCGGCGGCCGATCTGAACGGCGACGGACGGGCCGACCTGGTCGCGGGTAACTCGTCCTCGAACGACGTGTCGGTCTTCCTCGGCAACGGCGACGGCACCTTCGCCCCTGAGATCCGGCTCGCGGCCGGGCCGGCGCCGATCGCACTGGCGGTGCACGACCTGGACGGCGACGGCCGGCCGGACCTGGCGGTCGCCGACCGCGGCGTCACCCCGGACTATAGAGGCGAAGTCACGCTCCTGCGCGGCCAGGGCGACGGGACTTTCGCCCCGATGGGGCAGATTGGAGTGGAGGGTGCCGTCCTGGACATGGCTCTCGGAGACTTCGACGCCGACGCGACCGAGGATCTCGCCCTCGTGGTCGGTGGGACGGAAATCGCGCTGCTCAACGGGCACGGCGATGGCACCTTCGGGCCAGAGCGGAGCTTCGTCGCCGCAAGTGGCACCGTCCGGATCGCGGCGGCCGATTTCAACGGCAACGGGCGGGACGACGTCGCCATGACCGGCACCCCCCGGCAAGACACGTTTGGTCCGAACACGGGGCTCCTCCTCGACCCCGAGGGTGCGGCGTTCGGCGCGCGGTCCCGGTTCACCGCCGGTCGCGCCCGCTCCGCCGTCTCCGGGGACTTCAACGGTGACGGCCGCGCCGACCTGGCGGTGGCGAACGGCGGCGTCTTCACCTGCCAGCCGACCTGCGGCGACAGTCCCGGGGACGTGTCGATCCTCCTGGGCGCAGGTGACGGGACGCTCGCTGCCGGGTCCGACTACCCGGTGGGGACCGATCCGTCTTCCCTGGTGCGGGCCGATCTGGACAACGACGGCCACGACGACCTGGCGATGGCCAACGAAGGCTCGGACGACCTGTCGATCCTGTTCGGGAGAGGCGAAGGCACGTTCGGGCCGGAGACACGCCTGTCCGCCGGGACCGCGCCCGTCTCCCTCGCCGCCGTCGATCTCAACGGCGACGGCGCCGTCGACCTTGCCGTGGCCGACCGGGGCCGGACCGGCACAGCACCGGGCGGTGTCTTGCTCCTGTTCGGCAACGGAAGCGGGTCCTTCACGTCAGCGGCGCCGCTCTTCGCGGGCCCGGCACCATCCGCGGTCGCGGCGGGCGATTTCGACGGAGACGGCCGGCCGGATCTCGCGGTGGGAGAGAGCCAGGATCAGGAGTTCTGGGTGTTCCTCGGCAACGGCGACGGCACGTTCCGGGCACCGGTGCGCTCGCCCGGTTTCCTGGGCTCGGCCAACGTGGCCGTGGGGGACTTCAACACCGACCGGAAGGCGGACCTGGTGGTGTTCTCCCCGTTCGGGGACATCTTCATCTTGTACAGCCGGGCGAACGGCGTCCTGTCGACGCCGGCAATCCTGCACTGGTACGACGGGGCCTTCGTCGCCCCTCCGCCCGGCGGGGGGGCAGCGGCCGCGCCGGCGCTCGCGACCGCCTTGCCCACCGGCCTGCCGGGAATCGTCGCCGACCTGAACGGGGACGGCCGGGACGACGTCGCTTCGGTGTTGCCGGACAAAGGCTACCTTCAGGTGTTCCTGAACCGGGGCGCCAGTGGTTTTCTGTTCCGCGGTCCCTTCCTGACCGGTGACATTCCCGCCACGCTCGCATCGGCCGACTTCAACGGGGATGGGCTCGGCGATCTCGCCGTGGCGCTCGCCTCGGGGAGCGGATCCGTCCTTCTCAACAGCGGCTCGACGGACGCCGACGGGGACGGCGTCCCCGATCTCGGCGACAGCTGCCCGGACCTGCCGAACGCCGATCAGCACGACACCGACCACGACGGCCTGGGCGATGCCTGCGACGACTGCCCGGCCGTGGCCGACCCGCTCCAAGCCGACTTCGACCACGACGGCCTGGGGGACGCATGCGACAACTGCCTCATCCAGGTGAACCAGGATCAGGACGATTTCGACGGCGACGGGGTGGGGGACGTGTGCGACAACTGCATCGGCAGGGCGAACCCGGGGCAGGAGGACTGCGATCACGACGGCATCGGAGACGCCTGCGACCCGTTCTCGTTCTGCAACGGGTACCCCGGCGAGGAGAAGGTGGTCGACATCTTCATCAGCTCCTCGAGCGAGCTCGGCAAGGGGTCCGGGACGGTCACCTGGGGCACGTCGATCGAGACCGACCTCATCGGCTTCAACGTGATCGTCTACGACTCGCAGGGGAACAGGATCCAGCTGAACACCGTGACGATCCCGTGCGAGCAGTGCATCACGGGAGGGACCGCCTCGTACGCCTTCGTGGTCCCGAAGCACAAGAGCGGGCGCAACGTGTTCATCGAGATGATCCGGCGGGGCTTCCCCACCCAGGTCTTCGGTCCGGCGGTGAAGCGCTGAGAGCGAACCTTTCCGTTCGACAGCTCACTTGTCGGTCAGTTCCTCGATATCGAGATCGATGACTTCGTCGGTGTCCCCGCCCTGGACCCGCGGCGCCCGGCGGAACCGATCGAGCACCGGGTGCCCCCTGTACAACGGAGCCAGGTCGGCGACGATCTCGTAGATCTCCCCGTCCAGCATCGTCTCGTTCAGACCGCAGCTCCGCGCCAGGAGCAGGACCCGGTCGAAGTCCTCCGGGTCGATGGTGATGGCGACGCCGATCACCTCGTCCCCCGGCTCGATGACCTCGAGGAGCCCGGCGTCCATCAGCCCCTGCGCCACGTCGGACTCCACTTCACTCACCGGCAGATCGAACTCGCGTCGGATGACCATGGTGCTCTCCTGTCAGGAAGAGTACGGTCTGATGGCAGGCGGATCAGAAATTTGGATCGGTGGGCGCGGCGGGCGCGCGGCAGCGCGTGCGGGCGGGAACCCGCACGCCGGGGGCTCAGGCGGCGGCCGCCGATTCGGCGGGCGACTGCGGGTTCTGGGTGGGACGCCCCGGCGTCAGCGCCGGGGGGGGCGGTCTTCGGGGTCCGACGCGAGCGAGCCGGCGGGGGAGACGCCGTGCCTGCCGATCTCGGTGGTGAGCGAGGCCGCCAGGACGCTGTGCTGTCTCCCGTAAGCGAAGTAGATCACGAAGCCGATCGCGAGCCAGATGAACAGGCGCAGCCAGTTCTCCGACGGCAGCGAGAACATCAGGAGGAGGCAGAAGGCGATGCCGAGGATCGGGGTGGCGGGCACGAACGGGGCGCGGAACGGGCGCGGGGCCTTGGGATTGGTGCGCCGCATGATCAGGACCGCGGCGCAGACCATGACGAACGCCAGGAGCGTGCCGATGTTGACCAGATCGGCCAGGATGCGCAGCGGCACCAGGGCCCCGAGGGTGGCGACGAAGACGCCGGTGAGGATGGTGGACTTCCACGGGGTGCGGAAGCGATCGTGCACGGCGCCGAAGAAACTGGTCGGCAGCAGGCCGTCGCGAGCCATGGCGAGGAAGACTCGCGGCTGGCTGAGCATCATGACCAGGAGCACCGAGGTGATGCCGGTCAGCGCCCCGATCGAAATCAGCAACCGTGCCCAGGGAAGACCCGCCTGGCGGAAAGCGTCCGAGACCGGCGCGTCGATGTTGATCTGATTGTACGGGACCATGCCGGTGATCACCGCCGCCACGGCGATGTACAGCACGGTGCAGAGAACGAGCGAGGTGATGATGCCGATCGGCACGTCGCGCTTCGGATTCCTGGCCTCCTCGGCGTGGGTCGAGATGGAATCGAAGCCGATGTAGGCGAAGAAGATGACCGCCGCGCCCGCCAGCATCCCCAGCGGCTCGCCACCCTTCCCGGTCTGCCCGAAGAGGGTCTTGCCGAAGAAGGCGATCCCGGTCAGGCCGTAGGGCGCGAACGGGTGCCAGTTGGCCGGGTTGACGTAGAACGCGCCGACCGCGATGACGAAGAAGACGATGGCCAGCTTGACGATGACCATGAAGGCGTTGAAGCGGGCGCTCTCCTTGATGCCGATGACCAGGATGACCGTGATGATCCCGGCGATGACGATGGCCGGCAGGTCGATCCACGTCCCGGTGGCCGCCAGGTGGCCGGTGTGCGGGTCGTAATCGAACGGAGCGTTGGTCAGGACCTTCGGCAGGTGCATGTTGAACTGGTCGAGGAGGGCCTGGAAATAATGCGACCAGCCGTGCGCGACGGTCGACGAGGCGACCGCGTACTCCAGGATCAGGTCCCAGCCGATGATCCAGGCGAACAGCTCGCCCATCGTGGCGTAGGCGTAGGTGTAGGCCGAGCCCGCCACCGGCACCATCGAGGCGAACTCCGCGTAGCACAACGCCGCGAAGATGCAGGCGATGCCCGACATCACAAACGACAGCATCAGGGCGGGCCCGGTCTTGTCGTGGGCCGCCACGCCGGTCAGGACGAAGATACCGGTGCCGATGATGGCGCCGACCCCGAGGCTCGTCAGCGCGACCGGGCCGAGCACCCGGCGCAGCCGGTGCTCGCCGGCCATCTCCTTCATGAGAGTCTCGTAGGACTTGGTCGCGAAGAGTCGGTTGGCCATCTGGCCCCCTCGTGATGGTGGACGCGCCCGGGTGCGGCTGAGCCGGCTGTGGCCCCGGAAGCCTACCATCAGTCCGTACCCGCGCGGAGAGGAAAATCCGGCCCTGGGCGCCTACCCGAGCCCTGCCAGGCGCGCGAGACTCCGGAGGTCCGGCATCTCGGCATCCGGCCGGGCGGTGGCGGAAAGCGTGGCGCCTCTGCCCGGTCTGCCGCGGCGGCGGTTGACCCACACGGTGGAGAGCCCCAGGCTCTTCGCAGGCGCGATGTCGTGGAACAGGCTCTGCGCCGCGTGCAGGGCCCGTTCCCTGGGCGCGGCGAACCGGGCCAGCGCCTGGCGGAAATTTTCCGTTGACGGCTTGTACGAGCCGACCTGCCCGGCGGTGACGACCCAGTCGAACTCGATGCCGAGCGACCGGGCCGTCCCGGCGAACAGATCGTCGTCGATGTTGGAAATGACCGCAAGCCGGTACCTCGTCTGCAGTGCGCGAAGCGCGTCCCGCGTGTCGGCGAACGGCGGCCACTTTGGAAGCGACGCCGCCAGAATGCCGGTCTCCCAGTCGACGAGGGTTCCGTAGCAGAGGAAGGTATCACGCCTGCGGCGGATTCCTGTTGACTGGCCCCGGGTTCTGACGTAGTTTCGGGGAGCCTTCGAGCACGCTGACTGTCGCAGGACTCAATGACATCCGCATCCAACCGCCATTTTCACAGGAGGTGTCGATGGTCCGCCGCTTGAGTGAATGTTCGGTTCTCGTCATCGTCGCGCTGATCGCCGCAGGCACGGTCGCCGGTGCCACTCCTCCCAATTCCGCCGCATCCTCGATCAAGAGCGTCTCCGCGGAGACGTTCGTCGGAGGGATGACCGCCGAGCAGGACGCCGCGGGCATGGCGGTCCTGCACGGCTGGCTCATGCAGGAGATGCCCGCGGGCGTCCTGAACAACCCGATCCGCGTCAGCCTCAGCGCCCAGGAGCAGAGCGAGCTGCAGAAGCGCCAGCAGGAGAAGGGCGGGCCGGCCGTCGTCGGCCGGACCAAGCTCATCTCCGAGGTGGTCCGCTTCAACGCCCTGGACGCGGCGCTCCTCTCCGACACCCCGCGGCCGGTCGGGCACGGTCTGCTGCGCGCGACACCGGACGGAGGGTTCGTCTGGGCGGCGGCGGTGGTGTCTGAAGGGGCCGCCGCACTGCGCGTGCACCTCAGCGGCCTGAACCTTCCCGACGACGCCGACCTGTACTTCTTCAACGAGCAGGGCCAGGCGTTCGGTCCCTACTCCGGGAAAGGCCCGAACCGTGACGGCGAGTTCTGGTCCGACACGGTCATCGGATCCCAGGGCGTGATCCTGCTGCGGCACTATGGACCGAACGGCGCCGCCGACCTGAAGGGAATCTCGTTCGTCATCGCCGACGCCGGGCACATCGGGCAGGCGTTCATCGCGAGCCTGGGCCGGAGCATCTCGCCGGAATCGTTCTGCAGCTTCAACGTGCCGTGCATCGAGAACGCCTCCTGCCACAACGGCACGCCGGCCGACCCGGTGAAGAGCGCCGTGGCGCTCGAGCAGTGGGTGTCGGGAGCGTTCATCTACACCTGCACCGGCAGCCTGCTGAACGACACGGTGACCACCAGCCAGATCCCCTATCTCCTGACGGCGAACCACTG
>JBGPED010000075.1:0-12209 GCA_041482595.1 Acidobacteriota bacterium | reverse complement strand
CTTGTCGCGCTTCGCCTCCTCGAGCTCCCGTGTGAGGGTCGAGGTGTCCGCGTGGTGCCGTCCCCCCGCGCGGCTGGAGGAACGCTCCTCCCGCTCCGTCTTCTCTTTGACGGCGCCGGTCGTCTCATCCACCCCGACCACTTCGAGGATTTCGATCGGCTCCTCCTCGTCCTTCCCGGGGCGCTTGGGCTCCGGCAGATCGGTCGGTTTGCGCGGACGCGTCGGCATACGACCTCCCGCCCGAATATAGGTCAGTGTGGGGGGCTGGTCAATAAACTGGAGAGGAGTCTGGAGATGTAGTCGACCAGCGCCAGGGCCCGCTCGTACTCCATGCGTGTCGGACCCAGGAGACCGACGATCCCGCTGGATCGCTGGTCCACCCGGTACGGTGACGCGACCAGGGCCAGGTTCTTGAGCGCCGGGTCGTCCGTCTCCGAGCCGATGACGACCCGGACGCCGGGCGCGTCCAGGCAGCGGTCCAGGAGGTTGACCAGGTGGTGCTTTTCCTCGAATGTCTCGAACAGGCGGCGCATGGTGTCCATGTCCGCGAACTCCGGGTGCTTCATGATATTGGTGGTCCCTTCCAGGACCAGGCGGCGCTCGTCCTGCTCGGCGTTCAGGTAGCGCGTTCCCAGGTTGACGACGCTCTTCAAAAGCACGTCGAAAGCGGCCTTCTCCTGGGCCATCAGGGCCACCAGCCGGGCGCGGATGTCCCCCAGTGTGAGCCCGGCGAATTCCTCGACCAGGTAGCGGCCGGCCCGATCGAGATCCGCCTGCGCGTACTCCTCCTCGACTTCGATCATCCGGTGGCTGACCACTCCGGAGCGGTCGACGAACACGCACAGGACACGCTTCTCCTGAAGCCTGACGAACTCGATGTGCTTCAGGACGGTTTCCCGGATGGGCGGAGTAACCACGTACCCCACGTGACTCGACAGGCGCGACAGGATCTTCGGGATGATCTCCATCGCCTCACCGAACTCCGAGGCGACCCGCGACAGGCTCTCGTCGATGATCGCCTTGTCCCGGGGGGCGAGACGCACGGGGTCGAGCAGGCCGTCCACGTAGTAGCGGTACCCCTTGTCGGTGGGGATGCGGCCGGCGGAGGTGTGCGGCTGCGCCAGGAAGCCGGTCTCTTCCAGATCGGCCATGACGTTCCGCACGCTCGCGGAGCTCAGTCCCTCGCGACTCAGCTTGGCGATGGTGCGGGACCCGACCGGCTCGCCGGTCAGGATGTAGTTGACGATGACTTTCTTGAGGATCTCTTCCGCGCGGGCATCGATCGGCTTTTCCTGCATGGGTCCGCCCTTAGCACTCATCGAACTCGAGTGCCAATATACCGGCGCCCTCCGACACTGTCAACCGCTGGTTCGCCGCGTCCTTTCCGGGCCGCGAGGCGGGGCGCGGCGGGGTGCGGCTCATATTCGCACGCGCGGGACAGCCGAGACCTGCCGGGGCACATGGCGAGGCTCAAAATCGCCACACCCCGCCGCGTCCCCGCCTCGCACCCTGACAGTGACCGCCCGAAAAGCGGATCCAGGCGGATACGACGTGAGCATTTTGCCGATCCAGCACGCTGCGACCTCGAAGACGCCTATCGACGAACGACCTCGAACGCAGTCCGTGCTCGCCTCGCCGCGGTGATCGCGTTCGGGAGGGCGGCGGGGGTCGCGCCGCGGCGTGGCGATTTCTCGCCGCGCCATGCGCGTAACCGGGGCACCGTTTGGCCCGCGCGAGCGAGCATGAGCCACGACGCGGCGCGCCCCCGACGCCCGGCCCGGCAGAGATCAGCGTGAAGCGGCGGCGCCGTCGCGGCTGCTGGCGAGGAGGTAGGTCTTGATGAAGTCGTCGATGTCGCCGTCCAGGACCTTCTGGACGTCGCCCCTCTCGGAGCCGGTGCGATGGTCCTTCACGAGCGTGTAGGGCTGCAGGACGTAGGAGCGGATCTGACTGCCGAAATCGATGTCCTTCTTGGCGCCCTCTTCGGCCTGGCGCTTCTCGTCCCGCTTGCGAAGTTCCAGGTCGTACAGGCGGGACTTGAGGACCTTCATGGCCATGTCGCGGTTCCTGTGCTGCGAACGCTCGTTCTGGCAGGACACGACGATGCCGGTCGGCAGGTGGGTGATGCGCACGGCCGAATCCGTGACGTTCACGTGCTGCCCCCCCGCGCCGCTCGAGCGATAGGTGTCGATGCGCAGGTCCTTCTCCTCGACCGCCACGTCGATCGCGTCCTCCAGCTCGGGGTAGGCGAACACGGAGGCGAATGACGTGTGCCTCCGGCCGGACGAGTCGAAGGGGGAGATGCGCACCAGCCGGTGAACGCCGCTCTCGGCGCGCAGGAACCCGTACGCGTTTTTCCCCTTGATCAGGAGGGTGGCGCTCTTGATCCCCGCCTCCTCTCCCTTCTGGTAGTCGAGCGCCTCGATCCGGTAACCGTGCCTCTCCGCCCAGCGCAGGTACATGCGGTACAGCATCTCGGCCCAGTCCTGCGATTCGGTGCCGCCCGCGCCCGGGTGGATGGTGAGGATGGCGTTCGAGGCGTCGTGCTCGCCCCGGAGCATGATCTCGAGCTCGCGCTCGTCGAGCGCCGCCTGCAGCGCGTCGACCGCGAGTTTCAGGTCGCCGCCGACGTCCTCCCCTTCGCGCAGCAGCTCCGCGCACACCTCGGCGTCCTCGGCCTTCTTCTCGAGCCTGCCGAAGGCCTCCAGCTCTTCCGTGAGGCGGGTGCGGGCCTTCAGGATCGTCTGGGCGCGGGCGGGGTCGTTCCAGAGCCCCGGATCGGCGACGGTCTTCTCGATCTCGGCGAGGTCGCGGGCGCGGGTCTCCAGATCAAAGGTGCCCCCGGAGCTCCGTGAAGCGCTCCTTGAGGGCGTCCGCCTTGCGCGCGAGCTCGTCGAGCTCGAAACTTCGGGGACTCTTCGCCACGACCGGGGCTCCCGCGCGCCGGGTCAACCCCGACGCGGAAACGCCGCGCGGAGCGCGGCGCCGTGAAGGAGCGTCAGTATAGCACAGCCCCAGGCGAACAGATCGCCGCAGACGGCGTAGGGAGTGACGTCGGCGCGGGTCTCTACCGTTCCCCGCAGCACCGCGCTCTCCATGAGCGGGGTGCGCGCCAGGATGCGCCCGTACGGATCGATGATCGCCGAGATGCCGGTGTTGGCGGCGCGCACCATGAAGCGCCGGTTCTCCGCGGCCCGGACGGCGGCCATCGCCAGGTGCTGCCGCGGGGCTGCGGTCGTACCGAACCAGGCGTCGTTGGTGATGTTCACCAGGAGGGCCGCGTCCTTCCCCGCGATGCGGCGCACCAGCTCCGGGAAAATCGCCTCGTAGCAGATGAAGGTCGCCGCGCGCCCGATGCCGGTCGGGAGGGGTGCGGCGACCGTCCCGGGAGCGAAGTCCGAGATCGTCCCCTGCGCCAGCCTGTCGACGAAGAACAGCAGCCGGTGCAGCGGCACGTACTCCCCGAACGGCACCAGGTGGATCTTGTCGTACGACCCGCCCAGGTCGCCGTCCGGTCCCACGGCGAAGGCGCTGTTGAAGACGCGCAGCTCGCCGTCCGCCACCTTGTAGTCCACGCTTCCGACGATCAGGGTCGCGTCGAAGGCGCGCGCGAGGTCCCGGACGACCGTGGCGTACACCTCGTCCGTCTCGACGCCGGGTCCCGGAACCCCGGCCGGCGCCGGCCGGCGGAAGGAATAGGGACTGGACGACTCCGGCCAGACGATGAGCCTCGCCCCCCGCGCGCCCGCTTCCCGTGTCAGCCGGACGAGGTCCGACAGGATCTGCGCCGCGCTGCCGGGGCTCCACTTGCGATCCTGGGCGACGTTTCCCTGGATCGCGGCCACCGGGATCGACTCGCCCCCGGGCCGGCGTTCGCCGGCGCGGATCGACACGGCGCCGCCGGCGTGCGCCAGCGCCACCAGGAGAAGAAGGGCCGCGCCGCCGATGAGGTGGCGCGGCACGGCCGGTCGGAGGACCAGAAGAACCATACCGGCGTTCGCCGCCACGACGAGGAACGACACCGCGTAGATCCCTCCCCAGGCCGCCGCCTGGAGGAGAGGGATGTCGCGATACTGGGAATAGCCGATGAGGCCCCACGGGAACCCGGTCAGGAGGCGCCCCCGGACGATCTCGAGCGCCACCCAGCCGACCGGCGCCAGAGCGAGCGCCGGCGCGCCGAAACGCCGCCACGATGCCGCCTGAAGCAGGGCGAACACCGCGACATAGGTGGCGAGGTAGAACACGAGGAGCAGGAAGATCAGCCAGGCGAGCGCCCGGGGCATCCTTCCGTACGTGACCATGACGCCCGGAATCCAGTACAGGAGCGCCGTGAAGAACCCCGCTCCGCAGCCGTAGCCGCGGAACAGGGCGGTGGAAGCCGGGACATCCTCGAGCGACAGGAGGAACGGCACCAGGGCGACGAACGCCAGGGCACCCATGTCAGCGCGTGGAAACGCCAGCGCGAGAAGACCGCCGGACACGCACGCCCACAGTCCGCCCCGGCGCAGGGGGGAGCTATCGTTCATGAAGCAGGAGGCGGAGCGGCTCCCTGACGTCCACGATCCCGGCGGCGGCCTTGGCGAGCCCGGCCAGGAAGAGAGTATTCAGCCCCCGCGAGGCGCGGTCGTCCCGGAGCTCGCGGGCGGGACGACGGGGCTGGAACGGATCCTCCGGCGGCCGGCGGGAATGGAACTCGAACACCCGCTGCCACAGAAGGAGGCCGGAGCCGCGGCAGGAGGGGCAGCCCTCGGAGACCCCGTACGATCCGGCCGGCGGGCGCCGGTGTCGCGCGGCCGGCGGGAGGAACTCGAACGGATCGACCGGTCGCTGGCAGGACGTGCACAGCGGCTCCATCAGGCGCACCGCCAGGATGCCGACGAGGGGCTCGCGCACGAGGGGGCCAATCCCGGCGCGCCCGAGGGACTCCACGGCTGCGCACGCGTCCAGGGCCGGGACGAAGGTGGCGACCACGACGCGCCTGGCCGCCTGATCGCGGGCCGCCGCGGCCCGGCCGGTGCTACCGAGGTCGGGCAGAACCACGACATCCGGCGCGTCGACGATCGCCCGGTCCAGGACCGCCTCGAACGGGATCTCCTCCTCGTCCCGGGTCAGCGACAGCGCCTCGACCGAGTGCAGGGTCCCCGCGGCGCCCGCGCCGACGCGCCGCGGACAGCGTTCACCGAGCAGGCCGAGCACCGTCGCCACGCCGGTGTTCGCCTCGGTCTCGTCCGACCCGGTCACGATGATCAGCCCGCGTCCTGCCTCCGCCAGGCGATCGACGGCACGCGGCAGGTCTGGAATCTCGGCCTCGATCTGCCCGCGCGACGGGGTGGCGATCCGCTCCTCGCGCAGGTCGAGCGTCAGGCTGTCGCCTTCCAGACCCGGGAGCGCCGCGACCGACACGACGAGTCGTCTCTGGTCCGCGAGCAGAAGGAACCTGCCTTCGCGCGGCACGACACGGCCGCGCGCCGCGATTCCCGAGATCCCCTCCAGGAGGCGCGCCACCCCCGCGTAGGCTCCACGCGGCTCCAGGAGATCCTGATCGTCCAGCCGTCGCCCGCTGAACGTGACGTGCATCGCGTCGCGCTTCGGCTCGATGCGGATACGGCGGGCGCCGCGCCGGATGGCCTCCGCGGCCAGGGAGCGAAACCGGTCCGCCGCCGGCGCGTCCGCGCGCAGCATTTCCGGGAGGGCCGGCAGGATGCGCCGGCGACGGTTCGAGAGGACGAAGGCATGGTCGGCACCGGGCCGGTAGAGCACGCCCGTGTCGACCTCCGAGGGGTAGAAACGGGCCAGGACGTCGGTGACGAGCGACGGGGGGCAGATGAGCGGCTCGACGCGCAGCCCTGTCAGCTCCTCGACGGCGGGAATGAGGGCGGGCGTATCGGCGGTCGTCAGGCCCAGAGCCAGGACCCCGTCCGCAACACTCACCGGGACCATGCTGTAGAAGTGCGCGAGCCGGGCCGGGATGAGATCGACCGCGGGGGAGGTGCGGAGCGTATCGGCCATGTCGGGCGACAGCGTCTCGAAGTTCTCCTTCAGGAACAGGTGCATCGCCGCGGGCGTCGCCAGGCCGAGTTTGAGCAAATTGTATCCCAGCCGGCCGCCGCGCAGTCGCTGCTCCTCGAGCCCGGTCCCGACCGCCTGCCGCGTCGCGATTCCCGCCTCGACGAGAAGATCTCCGAGGAGCCTGCGGTCCTCCTCGGGCGGGCGCCTCACGCTCATCTCACTCCTCTTCCTGAAGGATCCACGGGCTCAGATGGTGTTTCTGACGCAGGACCCGCGCCGCCGCCTCCGCCTCCGCCCGCGTGCGATAGCGGCCGACGCGGACGCGGTACACCGGCCGGGCGGCTGCACGATCGCTGGACACGGTCGCCGGAAACCCGCGCGCCGCCAGGCGATCGCGCACCCTCCGGGCCGCGGCCGCATCGCGGGTGGCGAGCGCCTGGACCACGTACGCTCCCCCGCCGGAAGGCGAGGTCTCGGGCGTCCGGCCGGGCGCTTCATCACGACCCGGGCCCACCGGCGGCCCCCCGCCGGGAGCACGCGCGTCTCCCAGCGTGCGGTAGAACGTCAGGTCGGGCGGGGCTGTCGTCATCTCGTCGGCGTGGCGCGCGGGCGAGGAAACCGCTTCAAGCGGAGCCTCGCCGTCGCTTCCCGCCGGCGGCTTCGCGGATCGGCCGGCGAGGCGGGACAGCCCGGCGAGGACCGCCGCCAGGAGGACCACCTGCACCAGGAGTCGCCGCAGCGAGGGCGGCCGGCTCAACGCTTCCCACCCATGGCCTGCAGCGTCTCTTCGCCGGCCTCCGAAATGCCGATGGAGTTCTTGCCCGACAGCTTGACCTTCTGCATCGCCTTGTCCGCGCACTTGATCAGCCCCAGGCTGGTGCGGGCGTGGTCCGGGTACGAGGCGACGCCGAAGGAGGCGGTCAGCAGCATCCCCGGCGTGTCGTCCACCAGGAACGAGCGGCCGGCGAGCGACACGCGCAGGCGCTCGGAGAGCTCGCAGGCTCCCCGCAGCTCGGTCTCGGGCAACACCACGCAGAACTCGTCCCCGCCGTAGCGGAACAGCTTGTCGCTGCCCCGGATCTCGCTCACCAGCCGGCGCGAGACTTCGCGCAGCGCCTTGCTCCCCATGGCGTGGCCGTAGCGGTTGTTGATCTCCTTCAGGTTGTCCATGTCCAGGAAGATGAGCGACAGCGAGGTGCGGTAGCGGTGCGCGCGGTACACCTCCTCGCTCAGGAAGCGATCGAAATAGCGCCGGTTGTACGACTCGGTCTGGTCGTCCTTGATGATGAGCTCCTTGTAGCGCTCGACGAGAAGGGCGTTCAGGAGCGCCGGAACGAGCTCCGGAACGAGACGGCCGATCCGGTCGAGATCGGCGGGCAGGAAACCCTCCCCCTCGCGCGCCAGGAGGAACATCCCGAGAAGCGTCCCGGCCCCGGGAAGCGGGACCACCAGGACCTGCTCCAGGGCGATCCGGCGCAGGGCCTCCGGGGCGCGGGCCACGGTGGGCGTGAACGACGCGACGTTCCGGACCGGGCCGCGCAGCTCGCCGAGATCGAGCGTCACCAGCCCCTTGCGCCGGGGATCTTCGGGCGGGATGTGAGAGGCCTTCAGATGAAAGGTGTCCTGCTCGCCGTCGTATAGATAAAGGAAGGAGGCCGTGGCCCGCCCCAGGTCCATGCCGGCGCGGACCATCACGTCGGCGACCGCCTGCAGGTCGAGCTGGCGGGACGCTCCGAGGGCGACGCGGGCGATGGTCAAGTCGTCTGCGAGCCTGTCCGTGCTCACGGGGCCGCCCCCCGAGCCGTCCGAAAGCACCTCACGCGATCTTCTTTTTCAGCGCGTCCAGGATGTCGATCGGGACCGGAAAGATGATCGTCGAGTTCTTCTCGGTGGCAATCTCGGTCAGCGTCTGCAGGTAGCGCAGCTGCAGGGTCGTGGGATTGGCCGAGATCACGTCCGCCGCCTTCGCGAGCTGCGCCGACGCCTGGAACTCCCCCTCGGCGTGGATGATCTTGGCGCGCTTCTCCCGCTCCGCCTCGGCCTGCTTCGCGATGGCCCGCTGCATCTCGGCCGGCAGGTCGACGTGCTTCACCTCCACCGCCGACACCTTGACGCCCCAGGGATCGGTGTGGCGGTCGAGGATCTGCTGCAGCTCGGCGTTCAGCCTCTCCCTCTGGCTCAGCAGGTCGTCGAGCTCCACCTGCCCCAGAACGGCCCGCAGCGTCGTCTGCGCCAGCTGCGAGGTGGCGTAGTGGAACTGCTCGACGTCGACCACAGCCTTCTTCGGATCGATGACGCGGTAGTACACGACCGCGTTCACCTTGACCGAAACGTTGTCCCGGGTGATCACGTCCTGCGGCGGCACGTCGTGCACCACCGTGCGCAGCGACACGCGCACCATGCGGTCGATCGGGAACACGACCAGGATCAGCCCCGGCCCCTTCGCCCTCTCGTGCAGGCGCCCGAGGCGGAACACGACCGCGCGCTCGTACTCGTTGAGGATCTTGAGGCTCGAGATGATCCACAAGGCGACAATGGCGATGACGATCAGCAGTCCCGACCCCGCACCCACCCCACCGTTCATGGAACCTCCCCCGCGAATCGCCGCGGCGTCAGGATAACTCCTCCACGTCCAGCACCAGGTCACGCACGTGCGTCACCCTGACCTGCGCCCCTTTCCGGATCGGCCGCGCGGCCCGGGCGTTCCAGTACTCCCCGTGCACGAACACGCGTCCCTCAGGTCCCACGTCGGTCAGCGCCGTCCCCCGCTCCCCCACCAGTCCGGCCGACCCGGTCGTCGCCTTGTGACGCGACACCCGGACGACCAGGGTGGTGAGGATCGCCATGATGAGCGCGGCCGACCCGGCGATGGAGACGATCGCCCAGCGCGCCACGCCCAGGACGGGCATGCCCGGCTCGGACTTGAAGAGCATCAGCGCGCCGAGGACCAGGCAGACCACGCCGCCGAGCGTCAGGGTACCGTAACTCGGCAGCTTCAGTTCCAGGAGAAACATGACGATCCCCGCCACCACCAGGGCCACGCCTCCCCAGTTCACCGGCAGGATCTGGGACACCAGCGCGAACAGAAGGAGGCCGATCGCGCCGATGACTCCGGGCGCGATCATCCCCGGGTGGGTGAATTCGACGTACAGACCGACGATTCCCGCGAACAGCAGGATGAGCGCGATGGTCGGGTCGGCGAGATAATTGAGGAGCCGGTCGCGCAGCGAGATGTCCATGGGGCGGATCGTGGCCCGGTCGAGCCGCAGCGTCTGGGTGCTCCCGTCGAACCGCCGGATGGTCTTTCCGTCCAGGACCGACACGATCTCCGCCTCGTCGCGGCAGACGTAGTCGATGAGGTGGAGCTTCAGCGCCTCCCGCTCGGTGAAGGCGCTGCTCTTGCGGACCGCCTGCTCCGCCTCCTTTTCGTTGCGGTGACGGTTGCTCGCCAGGCTGCGCGCGTAGGCGGCGAGGTCGTTCTCGATCTTCGCCATCATCGGAGAGTCCTTGGGGATCTCGCCGACGGCGAGCACGGGGTGCGCCGCGCCGATGCGTGTTCCGGGCGCCATGACCGCCACATCGGCGGCGATCGTGATGAAGAACCCTGCCGAGGCCGCCTTGCTGCCGTTCACGAAGACCACGACCGGCACCCGGGACGTGGTGATCGCCTTGACCATCTCCTCCATCGAGGTGACGAGGCCCCCGGGAGTGTCCAGCCTGATGATGACCAGGAGGGCCTTCCGCTCGTTCGCCTTGTCGATGGCTTCTTCCAGGAAGCGCGCAGCGACCGGGTGGATCACGCTGTCCAGGGTGACCGTGTAGACGATCCCCTCGCCCGGCGGCACAGCACCCGGGGTCGACGCGGGCGTCGCGGCGCCCGCCGCGGTGACCGCCGCCAGGAAGAGAAGCACCGGCGCGACGCGGCGCTGTGTCCTCATGCGTCCCGCGTGCCGAGGAGCCGGCGCAGCCGCGCAACACCGGCGCGGATCCGGTCCAGGCCCAGGGCGTACGAAAGACGCAGGTACCCGGGGGCGCCGAACGCTTCCCCGGGGACGGTGGCCACGCCGATCTCCGTCATCAGGCGGCGGGCGAAGTCCATGGAGCTGGCGCTGCCGAGCGCGGACATGGCCTCCCGGACGTTCGGGAAGACGTAGAAGCTCCCCGGCGGCAGCGTGCACACGATGCCGCGGATGCGGTTGAGCGAGTGCACCAGCTCGTCCCGGCGCCTGCGGTACTCCTCGCGCATGGCGGCGATCGAGTCCTGGGGGCCTGTGAGCGCCTCGACCGCGGCCGCCTGCGAGATCGACGACGTGTGGGTGGCGTCGTGCGATTGCACCTTGCGCAGCGCGTCGATGAGGGGGCGGGGACCGAGGGCGTAGCCGACCCGCCAGCCGGTCATGGCGTAGGTCTTGGAAAGCGAGTTCACGAGCACCAGCCGCTCGCGCAGCCGCGCATGCTCCGACGCCAGGGACGCGAACGGGCCGGGACCGTAGTGGAACGTGTCGTAGGTCTCGTCCGAGATCACCCAGGCCCCCGTGCGCTCGGCGAACTTCGCCAGGCGCTCGACCTCCTCCGGCGGGATCACGGCGCCGGACGGGTTGCAGGGCGAGTTCAGGATGATCGCCTTGAGGTCGGTGTGCGCCTCGAGGTCGCGGGCCCGCGGCACGAACCCGTCGGCCTCGCGCGTCTCCAGGACGACCGGTGTCGCGCCGGCGAGCTTCACCTGCTCGGGGAACGACACCCAGTACGGAGCGTAGAGGGCCACCCTGTCGCCCTCCTCGAACAGCGACAGGGCGAGCAGGAACAGGACGTTCTTCCCGCCGCACCCGGTCAGGACCTCGTCCGGCCCCCAGGCGGCCCCGTTGCGCTCCCTGTAGCGCGCCGCGATGGCGCGGCGCAGGTCGAGGATTCCGCCGGTATCGGTGTAATGCGTGAGGTTGTTCTGGAGCGCCTGAACCGCGGCCCGCTTGATGTTCTCGGGCGTGTCGAAATCGGGCTCCCCCGGCCCGAAGTCGATGACGTCCACGCCCCTCTCCTTCAGGGCCTTGGCCTCCATCATCACGGCCAGCGTCGGTGACACGCTCACGGCCGACAGTCTGCGCGCCAGGCGCATCTCCTTCGATGTCATGCCGACTCTCCACAGTGGCGGCGCGGACCCGGGGGGAGGGCCGCGCGCCGCATCGTCAGCTCCGCGCGAGGACCGCGAAGCGCTTCTTCAGCCGCGCGACGACCTCGGAAGGCACCAGCCCGGTCACGTCGCCTCCGAGGCGCGCCACTTCCTTCACCAGTCGGCTGCTGACATAGGAGTAGGCCTCGGACGGCATCATGAAGACCGTCTGGATGCCGGGCTCCAGCCGCTGGTTCATCAGGGTCATCTGGAATTCGTACTCGAAATCCGACAGCGCCCGCAGACCCCGCACGATCACCTGCGCGCCGCGGGCGCGCGCGAACTCGACCAGCAGGCCGTCGAACGCCTCGACCTCCACGTTGGACCAGCGGCTCACCACGGACTTGAGGATCTCCGCGCGCTCCTCGAGGGGGAACAGCGGATCCTTGTCGGGATTTCTCAGGATCGCGACGATGATCCGATCGAACATCCGGCCGCCCCGCGACAGGATGTCGAGGTGGCCGTTGGTGATCGGATCGAACGTGCCCGGGTAGACCGCCGTCACCTTCACTCGCCCGCCTCGGGTCCGGCCGGGGCTCGTCCGCGGGCCCGCATCTCCGCGGCGTGCCGCAGGGCCGCGGGGGTGACCTTCTCTCCGGCCAGCATGCGCGCCAGCTCCTGCACCTTGCCCTGGTCGTCGAGCGTCTCGACTTCCACCTCGGCGCGCCCGCGCGCCGCGCGTTTCCGGACCACCACGTGCCGGTCGGCGTGCGCGGCGATCTGCGGCAGGTGCGTGACGCAGATCACTTGATGGCTCCGCGACAGGGCGGAGAGCTTCCGGCCGACCGCCTCCGCGACGGCCCCGCCGATCCCTGCGTCCACTTCGTCGAACACGAGCACGCGGGGCTCCGCATCTCTCCTCAGGACGACCTCGAGCGCCAGCATCACCCGCGACAACTCCCCCCCGGAAGCGACCGACGCCAGAGGGGCCAGCGGCTCCCCCGGGTTGGCCGACAGGAGGAATTCCACCACGTCGTATCCCGCCGCGTCAACGGCGACCTCTTCCCCTTCCACCCACAGACCCGAGCCGGCG
>JBGPED010000074.1:0-12295 GCA_041482595.1 Acidobacteriota bacterium | reverse complement strand
CTTGCCGGAACGCTTGGCGGCGGCCGCCTTGTCCGTCTTGTCGGCCTCGGCCTTCTCCTGCTTCTTCTCGCCCGCGTCCGGCGCCGGCGCGGCGCCTTCCCGTTCGTGCGCGAGCTGGCGCACGGCCAGGAACTCGAGGATGCGGTCCTTGACCTTCTCGAGGCCGTAGTGGTCCTCGTGCAGGATCTGCTCGGCGCGTTTCAGGTCGCGGCTCTCCTTGGTCTTCTTGAACCAGGGGACGGCGATCAGCCAGTCGAGGTAGTTGCGCGACACCGTCGCCTCGGCGCTGACCGGCGGCATGACCTCGAGCCGCTTCAGCTCCTGCATCGCCTTCTCGAGCGCCTCCTTGGGCATCTTGGCGGCGGCGATCTTCTCCTTCAGCTCCTCGACCTCGTTCAGCTTGTCGTCCTTGCGGCCCAGCTCCTGCTGGATCGCCTTCATCTTCTCGTTGAGGTAGTACTCCTTCTGCGCCTTCTCCATCTGCTTCTTGACGCGCTGGTGGATGCGGCGATCGACCCGCAGCTTCTCGATCTCGGCGTCCAGCAGGTTCGCCAGGATGGTCAGGCGCTCGGCCGGGTTGAAGGTCTCGAGGAGGTTCTGCTTGTCCTCCATGCCGACCTGCACGTGGGCCGCGATGGTGTCGGTCAGCCTCCCCGGCTCGGACACGCGGATGGTCGAGATCATCGTCTCGTACGGGAGGTTGGGCGACAGCTTGACGTACTTCTCGAACAGCGACACCACCTTGCCCATCTCGGTCTCGATCTCGGGGGTCAGCTCGACCTTCCCCTCGATCGGCTCGAGCGTGGCCACGAGGAAACCGTCGTCCTGGCGGATCTCGAGGACCTTGCCCCGCGTGGCGCCCTCGACCAGGAGCTTGATGTTGCCGTTCGGCAGCTTCAGGCTCTGGACGATGTTGGCGATGGTGCCGATGTAGTTGATCTCCTCGGGCTTCGGGTCGTCGATCTTGGCGTCGCGCTGCGTGGCCAGGAAGATCCGCTTGTCGCCCAGGAGCGCCTTCTCGACGGCGACGAGCGACGACTTGCGCCCCACCACGAACGGGATCATCGTGTACGGAAAGACCACGACGTCCCGCAGCGGAACGAGCGGCAGCACTTCCGTTTTCTGGCTCCGGTTCTCGAGCGCGTTGATCATCTAGCCTGCCTTCTCCATCAGGATGATGGGCGCGGTCTTGTTCTCGACGACTTCCTTGGTGATCACGCACTCCGTGATGTCCGAGCGCGAAGGAAGCTGGTACATCAGGTCGAGCATCAGGTCCTCGAGGATCAGCCGCAGCCCGCGCGCTCCGATCTTGCGGAGCAGGCTCTGCTCGGCGATCGCCTCGAGCGCGTCCCTGGTGAACGTCAGCGTGACGTTCTCGTACTCGAAGATCTTCTGGTACTGCTTGCTCAAAGCGTTCCGCGGCTCGGTCAGGATCTTCACCAGCGCGTCCTTGTCGAGGTCGCCGAGCACGCCGATCACGGGAAGCCGTCCGACGAACTCCGGGATGAGCCCGTACTTGATGAGGTCGCCGGGCTGAACCTGCTCGAGGACGTCCTGCACGTTCTTCTGCGACTTCGACTTGACCTCGGCCTTGAAGCCCATCGCCTTCTTGCCGATGCGCTGCTCGATGATGCCGTCCAGGCCGACGAACGCGCCGCCGCAGACGAACAGGATGTTGGTCGTGTCCATCGGGATGAAGTCCTGGTGCGGGTGCTTGCGCCCGCCCTGCGGCGGGACGTTGGCGACCGTCCCCTCCAGGATCTTCAGGAGCGCCTGCTGCACGCCCTCGCCCGAAACGTCGCGCGTGATCGACGGCGAGTCGCTCTTGCGGCTGATCTTGTCGACCTCGTCAATATAGATGATGCCGCGCTTGGCCTTCTCGAGATCGTTGCCCGCGGCCTGCAGGAGACGCAGCAGGATGTTCTCGACGTCCTCGCCGACGTATCCCGCCTCGGTCAAGGTCGTCGCGTCGACGATCGCGAACGGCACGCTCAAAAGCTTCGCCAGGGTCTGCGCCAAGAGCGTCTTGCCGGTCCCCGTCGGCCCGATGAGCAGGATGTTGCTCTTCTGGACCTCCACCTCGGAGCGGCGCTTCGACAGCTCGTTCCTCTTGTAGTGGTTGTAGACCGCGACCGCCAGCTTCTTCTTGGCCTTGTCCTGCCCGATGACGTATTCGTCCAGGAACTCGCGGATCTCGACCGGCTTCGGCAGCTTCACCTTCGCCTTGGGCTCATCCGGCTCGCGCTCCTCGGCGATGATGTCGAGGCAGATGTCGACACACTCGTCGCAGATGTAGACCGTGGGACCGGCGATCAGTTTCTTGACGTCGCGCTGGTCCTTGTTGCAGAAACTGCACCGGAGTGATTCGCCGTCGCCACGCTTGCCGGCCATTACCGATCTCCTGGGTCAGACCCTCGAATGTCGCCTGGGATTCTCGTGCTATTCGCGCTTGGAGATGACCTGATCGATGACGCCGTATTCCTTGCTGGCGACCGCCGTCATGATGAAATCGCGATCCGTGTCGCGCTGAATCCGCTCAATCGGCTGGGTCGTGTGGTGCGACAGGATGCTGTTCAGCCGCTCCCGGATTCGCAGGATCTCCTTGGCATGAATGTCGACGTCGGTCGCCTGCCCCGAAAAATCGCCCATCGGCTGGTGCAGAATGATGCGTGAATTGGGCAGAGCAAACCGCTTCTTCGGCGAGCCCGCGCACAGGAGCACGGCCGCCATGCTCGCGGCCTGGCCGATGCAGATCGTCGAGACGTCGGGCCTGATGAACTGTATCGTGTCGTAGATCGCGAGACCCGCGGTGACGGAGCCTCCGGGGCTGTTGATGTAAATGGAAATGTCCTTCTCGGGATCTTCGGCTTCGAGGTAGAGGAGCTGCGCGATCACCAGGTTGCTGAGCGTGTCGTCGATCCCACTCCCGATGAAAACGATGTTGTCCTTGAGAAGCCGGGAGTAGATATCGTACGCGCGCTCACCCCGGTTGGTCTGCTCGACCACCATCGGAACGAGTGGCATGGAGATTTACTTCACCTCGTGCCTAATATTAGCACCATTCATCACAAAGTCAAGCGACTTTTCCCTGACGATCTGCCGCCTAAGCCCTGCCAGACGCGCATTTTGCGCGAGACGATCCTTCAGAGCGTTGACAGTAATGTTATGCCTCTTCGCCTCGTCCCGGAGCCAGTTGTTCACGTCATCTTCCGTCGCTTCGAGCCCCTCCTGGGCGGCGATCGCCTCCAGGATCAGCATGGCGCGGACGGCCCGCGTGGCAGCCGGAACGAGCCGGGCGCGCTCTTCCTGCCAGTCGACCTGCGCCTTCGTCGGGTCCTTGCCCTCCGCGACCATCTCCCTGACGATCGCCTCCAGGCGCCGATCGACCTCGGCCTCCACCATCACCGATGGAACTTCGATGGCCTGTCGTTCCACGAGGTAGGACAGGATCTTGTCCCTGGCCTCCGCGTCCTCCGCGGCCCTGGCGCGCTTGTCGATCTCGCCTTTCACACGCTCTTTGAGCTCGGCCAGGCTCTGGAATTTGCCCAGCTCCTTGGCCAACTCGTCGTCGATATTCGGCACGACTTTCTTCTTGATTTCCTTGATCACAAGCGAGTACGCGACGGTGGCGCCGCGCAGCGTGCCGGCGCGCTCCTCGTCCGGATAGACGGTCTCGAAAGAACGAGTGTCGCCCACCTGCGTCCCCAGGATCGCCGCGTTGAAGTCGGGATGGTTGTTCTCCGCGCCGGCCTCCAGAAACAGCGGCTCGTCCGCCAGGTTCTTCCCCTTGCCCTTGAGGAATCGGCAGGACAGGGTGCCGACGATGAAGTCCTCCTTCTGCGCCGGCCGGTCGGTGACCAGCTCGAGCTTGGCCGCCCGGTCGGCGAGATCGCGCACCGAGGCCTCGACCATCTCGTCCGTGACCTGGCGCCGCGTGACCTCGACCGGGACCCCGTGGTAGTCCGACACCGATATAACCGGCCGGACCTCGAAGGTGGCCTTGAAGGTGAGCGGCCGGCCGTCCTCGTACTTCACCTCGTCCAGGACCGGGTCGTCGACCGGCTCGAGCTTCTTCTCCTCGAGGGCCTTGAGCGAGAACTCGCGGACCATCCGGCCGATCACCTCGTCCCGCACTTCCTTTCCGAAGCGACGGCGGACGATATCAAGCGGGATCTTCCCCTGGCGGAAGCCCGGGATGCGGGCGTGGCGGGAGTACTCCTTGAAGGAGCGCTCTACCTCCTCCACCACCTGCTCACTCGGGACCTCGACCTCGAGACCCCGCTTGCAACCGTCCATCTCGTTGACGACCACCTTCATCAAAGCGAAAGACCTCGTTCCGACAGGAACCTTGACTTGTTGGGGAATCGACCCGGGGTTGGAACCCGACGTGCTGTGGAGTTGATCCTCGTTCCTTGCCTTCTAATAAGGATGGAATCATAGCAGGAAGAGAACCCGGGTACAAGGCCGGTCACCCCCCCCCGCGCGCCCTCGTCTCCGGTCTCAACTCTTGTCGTGAGACTCGTGGCGTGAGACGCCACCCAACTCGAACTCTTTCCGGCAGATCGGCCGAAGCGGCCGATCGCGCGGCATCTCACCCGGGCGTCATCACGACCTCACTGTGGTCAGGGCGAGGACGCAGCGTGCGGCCGGATCTCCCGACCGCTCGCGGGTTTCCCGCGATCTTCCCTGAAGTGATCGGCCGGAAGGTACGCTTTTTGCTGACTTGAGACCGCGGAATTCGGCTCTTGGTCCAGAACTCAGGGGTGAGGCAATGGACCGGCCGCACCACAAGACCATCGTCCTGTCCGAGAACGTCGCGCGCTATCTCCTGCGAGGTGAAAGCTACCTGTCCCGTTCCGGGTTCGTGCTCGTGGCGGGCGCGAGCGGCCGGGACGTTCTCGATCTCGCGGCCCGCGAGCGACCGGCGGCAGCGGTGCTCGGGTTCGATCTCGGAGACCTCAGGGCGGACGAGGTCTGCCGCAGCCTGAAGAAATCCCTCGATCCTCCCCCCGCCGTCCTGGTTGTCGGACCGGGGCGGTCACCCGATGCCCCCCGGCGCTGCCGGGACGCCGGCTGCGACGACTACCTGCTGTCCCCTGTTGATCCTCCCGCGCTCCTGACCCGGCTGGCTTCCCACCTCCGCATCCACTTCAGAATTTACCCCCGCCGGCGGGTGGTCGTGCCGGTGTCTTACGGCCGGGTCATCCGCGAGTTCCTCGGCTACACCCGCGACCTCGGCGAAGGCGGGGCGCTCATCGAGACGATGCTGAAGCCCGGCCCCGGCCGGCGCCTCCTGCTGCGGCTCTACCCCGAGCAGCAGGAGGCGCTCGTGCTGCCCACCGTCGTCCTTCGGCTCCAGCCGGCAACGGACAATGGGCAGAACCTGGTGGGGGTGCAGTTCCTGAATCCGCCGGCGGCGGAGCGCGCGAGGCTCAAGGACCTGATCGCACGGCGCATCTGATACTCTGGAGCACGGCAGAGAAGGAGGAAGCGTGGGTCGCATCAGCCGCCTGCGCCCCGACCAGGTCGCAGCGGACATCCGGTCGCTCTTCGAGACCTTCCTCAGGGAGCGCGGCAACATCCCGAACATGTTCCGGACGGCGGCGCACCGCCCCGAGATCCTGGGCACCATGCTGGCCCACTTCCGGACCGTCATGGGACCGGGCACAGTCCCCGTGGCGTTGAAGGAGATGCTGGCGGTCCGCGTGTCGCGGATCAACAGCTGCGACTACTGACTCGCTTCCCACACTGCTTTGGCAAAGCAGTTCGGAGTCAGCGACGCCGCCCTCGACGGCCTGAAGGATCCCGGCCACCATCCGTTTCCACCCGAACAGAAGGCGGCCGTCCTGTTCGCGGACGCCATGACCGACGGCCCCGGGCACGTCCCCGACCCGGTCTACCAGGAGCTGCGCCGGCATTTCAGCGAGGCGCAGATCGTCGAAATCGCCTGCGTGATCGGACTGTTCAACTACTTCAATCGGTTCAACAACGCCCTGCACGTCGAGATTACGCTCACCGACCCGGACGTCATCGTGCGCCGCGTCGAGGAGGCGGCCACGGCCGGCACTCCTGTTGCGGATTTCTGCGACCGCGTGGCCGAGATCCTGCGCCAGGGACGCCGCTACGTCCGCGTGGGTATCTACCAGCGCGACAAGGACCGTCTCGTCCTGCGCGCATGGCGCGGGCCCGCGCCGCCGCCTGCTTCCTTACGATTGGGCGAGGGAGACGTCGGCGCAACGGGGCAAAGCGGCGTGACCCGCGTGGCGGGCTCGGCTCTCGTTGTTCCGGTGCTCGCGGGGAGCGCCGTCGTAGGAGTCATCGAAGTGGAAAGCGATCGTTCCGCCGCCATCGAAGAAGAAGACCGCCCTCTCGTGGAGCGTATCGCGACGGTCCTCGCCGCGCGGCTAACCTGAGCGAGGGGGAGGGCTGGTGCGAAAGGAGGGATTCGAACCCTCATGGGTTGCCCCACCGGATCCTAAGTCCGGCGCGTCTGCCAGTTCCGCCACTTTCGCAGCGTCCGCCCGAGAGAAGCAACCGATGTTGCCACGGGAGCGGCCGGCCTGTCCATCGGGGAGGGCGCATCAGCTATATTAGGGCGCTGCGGCGGCCCGCGCTCTGACGCGGGCGTCCTCGTCCCGGGCCGAGCCCGGGAGCGGAGGTCTTGTGGCCGAGCGCGCGCCCTGCTACCGAATCGTCTTCGGCCTGGCGGCCCTCTACAATCTCGCGTTCGGTCTGTGGGCCGGCCTTGCGCCGTACGCCTTCTTCGACGCCTTTCATCTGAGGCCGCCTCTCTACCCGGCGATCTGGAGTTGCCTCGGGATGGTGGTCGGCACGTACGGCCTGGCCTACGGCTACGCCGCTCTGAAGCTGGACCGCGCGGTCCCCTTCATCGCCATCGGGCTCATCGGCAAGGTCCTGGGGCCGATCGGCTGGGTGCTCACCGTGCGTTCCGGCGAATGGCCGGTGCGCACCTTCACACTGATCCTCTTCAACGATCTCGTGTGGTGGCTGCCGTTCGGGCTCTTCCTGATCGACGGTACGCGGATCGGCGAGAGAGTGCGCGCGGCGGCCGCGCCCGCCTGCGCCGTCGTCAACGCGGTCGCCGCGCTCGCCATCCTGGCCGTGCTCCGGCCGGGCACGGAGCTGATCCCCGATGTGGCGGAGCGCGTCGCGTACATCGCCTCGCACCTCGTCGTGTGGCGGGCGGGCTGGGCACTCTGGATCGCGGCGGCGCTGAGCCTCCTGGCGTTCTACGCCTGGTGGGGGGCGCGCCTGCGCCGGCGTTCGTGGGCGCTCGCGGCCTTCCTGGTCGCGGCGGCCGGCGTCGCCTGCGATCTCCTGGCCGAGTCGCTGTTCATCGGCTGGCTTCCGGAACGGATCGAGCAGGTGCAGCGGATCGGGTCGCTCCTGACAGGTGGCGCCGCGAACGGTCTCTACACTCTGGCCGGCATCATTCTGACCGTGCAGACGCCGTCGTTGCGCGGTGGCCTGCTCGTCTGGACCTGGGCCGTCTGGGCGGCGGGGGTCGCTCTCACCGCGACGGCCTTCGCGGGGAGCCTGTCCGGCATGGCGATCTCGACGTCGGCGCTGATGATCCTGTTCTGTCCCTGGGCGTGGGTCATGGGACGAGCGCTTCGATGAGACGGATCGTCGTCGTCGGGGGGACCGGGTTCTTCGGTAGCACCGCCGCCGAGCGGCTGCGGGCGCATGGAGTGCGTCCCGTCCTGGCGTCGCGCCGGGCGGGGGCCGAGCTGCGCGTGGACGTCGAGAGCCGCGCCTCGATGAAGTCGGCGCTCAAGCCCTACGACGTCGTCCTCGACGCGGCCGGTCCGTTCCAGGCGCGGACCACGGCGCTGATCGAGGCGGCGATCGAGACCGGCTTCGACGTCGTCGATCTCTCCGACAGTCTGCGCTACGCCGAGCGGGTCACCGACCTGCGCCTGCGGATCGAAGCGGCGGGAATCCGCGTCCTGACGTCGTGCAGCTCGGTCTCGGCCGTCAGCGCCGCCGCGATCCGCCTGAGCGGCGTCGAGAAGCCGGTGCGGCTGGATGTCGTCCTGCGGCCGGCGACGCGCGACACGGCCCACGCGGCGACCGCGCGGGCGCTCCTCGAATCGGTCGGCCGGCCGATCCGTGTCCTGCGGGACGGACGGCTGACGGCGATTCCGGGCTGGCGCGAGTCGCGGCGGCTCCGCTGGCCCGCCACGGGACACCGCGTCCGAGGTTTCCTGAGCGAGAGCGCCGACGCTCTCCTCCTTCCGAAGGGGTGGCCCTCCCTGCGGCGCGTCGAGTTCCACGTCGATGCCCATGCCCCGGGAATGAATCTCGCCCTCGCCCTGGCGGCGCGCTCGCAGGCGGCCCGGCGCGCCGTGGCTGCCCTCCTGCCGCTCGGTCTCGCGGTCTGCCGGCTGGTCGGAAGTCGCGGCGGCGGCATCCTGTTCGAGGTCGAGGGCTCGGACGGCTCGGCGGTCACGATCGCCCTGCACGCGCCGGCGAAGAGCTATCTCGTCGCGATAGCGCCGGCGGTCCTGGCCGCGCGCGCCATCGCGGAAGGACGCTTCGCGCCGACCGGGCTCGTCCCGCCCGAGCAGCACGCCGAGGCGCGCGATCTCGCCGCGTATCTCGGCTCGCTGGGCATCGATCTCGTCACCCTCCGGCACGGTCGGAGAAACGCGTGAGCGCCGGGGCCGGCTGGCGGATCTTCGTCGACACCGGCGGGACGTTCACCGACGCCTTGGCGGTGAGCACTTCGGGCGAGGTGCGGCGGGCGAAGATCCTGAGCAGCGGCGCCCTGCGGGGAACGATCGACCGGGCGGACGGCCGCTCGCGCCTGCGCGTGCGCGCCGACTGGTCGCTGCCGGACGATTTCCTGCGCGGCTTCCGCTTCCGCACCCTCGAGCCGGGCTCCCCCGAAAGCACGGTGCGCCGCTACGACGCGGCGGCGTCGACGATCGAGCTGTCGGAGGCCTGGCCTTCCGACCTTGTGCCCGGACAGCCGTTCGAAGTGGTCTCTCCCGAGGAGGCGCCGGTGCTCGCGGCCCGCATCCTGACGCGCACTCCGCCCGGGCGGCCGCTCCCGGTCGAGAGTCTGCGGCTCGCCACGACCCTCGGGACGAACGCCCTCCTCGAGCGGCGGGGCGTGCGCACGGCGCTCTTCGTCACGCGCGGCTTCGGCGACCTGATCCTGATCGGCACCCAGCAGCGCCCCGATCTCTTCGCGCTCGACGTCCGCCGGCCGGCGCCCCTGTACGAGAGCGTGGTCGAGGTCGGTGAACGGATCGGGGCCGACGGCTCGGTGCTTCGGCCGCTGGAGGAACAGGAGATCGCGGAAGCCGCCTCGCGCCTCGCCGCCTCCGGCGTCGAATCGGCGGCGGTGGCGCTTCTGCACAGTCACAGGAACCCGCGGCACGAGGAGCGGGTTCAGGACATCCTCGAGCGCAGCGGCTTCCGGCACGTGTCGCGCTCGTCCGGGCTCGCGCCGTTCATCAAGATCCTGCCGCGCGCCGAGACGGCCGTCGTCGACGCCTACCTCGCCCCCGTCGTCCGCTCGTACCTCGATCGGGTCGGCGCGAGCGTTGTCGACGGCCGTCTGCACGTCATGACCAGCGCCGGCGGTCTGGTTACGATGACGGCCGCGCGTCCGAAGGACATGCTGCTGAGCGGCCCCGCCGGGGGTGTCGTGGGCGCAGCACTCGCCGGCCAATGGTCCGGGTTCTCGAAGATCATCGCCTTCGACATGGGCGGGACGAGCACCGACGTGGCCCGTTTCGACGGCGATTACGAGTACACGTTCGAGCACCAGGTCGGCGACGCGCACCTCGTGGCGCCGGCCCTGGCCATCGAGAGCGTCGCTGCGGGCGGCGGATCGATCTGCGCGTTCGACGCCGGCCGGCTGCGGGTCGGACCGCGCAGCGCCGGCGCCAGCCCCGGTCCGGCGTGCTACGGCGCCGGCGGACCGCTGACGTTGACCGACGTCAATCTCCTCCTGGGACGCCTGGACCCCGGACGGTTCGGCATCCCGATCGCCGAACAGGCCGCGGACCGCGCGGCCGAGGCGCTTCTCCGCGCGCTGGCGTACGGACCCGCAAGACCACCCGCGCGCGCGGCGGTGCTGTCGGGGCTCGTCGACATCGCCGACGAGCGGATGGCCGACGCCATCCGGACGGTCTCGGTGCGGCGCGGCTACGATCCCGCGGACTACGCCCTGGTCGCGTTCGGCGGCGCCGGCGGGCAGCACGCCTGCGGTGTCGCCGGGCGGCTGGGGATCCCGGTCGTGCTGGTGCCGGCGGACGCCGGCCTCCTCAGCGCACTCGGTCTGCGGCACGCGGTGATCGAGCGCTTCGCGGAGGAGCAGGTGCTCGAGCCGCTCGAGACCGCCGCCGGGCGCCTCGGCCCCGTGGTCGGAAGACTCGAGCGCCAGGCGATCGAGAGGGTCGAGTCGGAAGGCGTCGCGCGCGGCGAGATCGAAGTGCGCCGCCGCACCGTCCACCTGCGCTTCGCGGGACAGGACTCGGTGGTCGAAGTGCCGTACGCGGAGGGCGCGTCCCTCGAGGAGGCGTTCGCCCGGCGCTACGCCGCGCTGTTCGGCCACCGGCCGGAGGGGCGGCCGGTCGAGATCGAGTCGATCCGCGTGGTCGCCTCGTCCCGCCCCGGCCCGGACGGCGGAGAGCGCGGGCGGCCGACCGCGTTCGAGGCGGCGCCGGCCGGCACCAGGCGCGCCCATTTCGCCGGGCGTTTCATCGACGTGCCGGTCTTCGATCGCGACCGGCTCGAGCCGGGGGCCCGGCTGCGCGGGCCGGCCCTCGTCTTCGAGGCGCATGCGGCGACCGTCGTCGAGACCGGCTGGAGCGCGGAGGTCGACGCGGCCCTGGCCCTCGTCCTGCGCCGCGACGGGAACGCCACGTCATCCTCCGAGCCGGCGCGTCCGGAGGCGGTCCGCCTGGAGCTGTTCACGAATCGCTTCCGCGCCATCGCCACGGACATGGGCGAGAGACTGCGGCGCACCGCCATCTCGACGAACATCAAGGAGCGTCTCGATTTCTCCTGCGCGATCCTGGATGCCGCGGGCGAGCTGGTCGTCAACGCGCCGCACATTCCCGTGCACCTCGGTGCCCTGGGACTGTGCGTGCGCCGCCTGCGCGAGGCGCTGACGCTCGAGCCCGGGGACGTGGCGGTCACCAACCATCCCGCCTTTGGAGGCTCGCACCTTCCGGACGTCACGGTCGTCACGCCCGTGTTCACCGGCGGCGCGCCGGTGGACCTGATCGGCTACGTCGCCAGCCGCGCCCACCACGCCGAGATCGGCGGCAGTCGTCCCGGGTCGATGCCGCCCGCGGCCACGACCCTCGCAGAAGAGGGCGTCGTGATCCCGCCCCTGCACCTGGTGCGCGGCGGCGAGGGGCGGTGGGACGAGATGCGGCGCCTGCTCCAGGGACCGCCCTACCCGTCCCGCGCGGTCGAGGACAACCTCGCCGACCTGCGCGCCGCCGTCGCCGCGAACCACGCCGGCGCCGAGGCGCTGCGCGGCCTGGCGCGCGAGCACGGCGCCGCGACGGTCGCCCGCTACATGGAGGCGCTGAAGGAGCTTGCCGCGTCGAGCATCCGCGAGGCGCTTCGCGAGGTCCCGCCCGGCCGGTACGCGGCCGAGGAGAGCCTCGACGACGGCACCGTCTTGCGCGTCGCCCTCACCGTGAAGGACGGTCGCGCGGCGATCGACTTCACCGGCTCGGCCGGCGTCCACCCCGGCAATCTCAACGCCACGACGGCCGTCGTGCGCAGCGTCGTCATGTACGTCCTGCGACTGCTCCTGCGCCGGCCGCTGCCGCTGAACGAAGGACTGATGCGCGCGGTCGATCTCACCATCCCGCGCGGCCTTCTGAACCCCGACTTCGACATCGACCCGGAGCGCGCTCCGGCCATCGTCGCCGGCAACATCGAGACGAGCCAGCGTCTCGTGGACACGCTCCTCAAGGCGCTGGGGCTTGCGGCCTGCAGCCAGGGGACGATGAACAACGTCCTGTTCGGCGACGCGCGCTTCGGCTACTACGAGACGATCTGCGGAGGCTGCGGCGCCGGGCCCGGCTTCCACGGCGCGAGCGCCGTGCACAGCCACATGACCAACACGCGCATGACCGACGCGGAGATCCTGGAGCACCGCTACCCGGTGCGCGTCGAGCGCTTCGCCGTGCGCCGCGGCTCGGGCGGGGCGGGACGGTTCCGCGGGGGCGATGGCGCCGTCCGCGAGATCGTGTTCCTGTCCCGCGTGTCGCTGTCGGTCCTCAGCCAGCACCGCACG
>JBGPED010000073.1:0-12371 GCA_041482595.1 Acidobacteriota bacterium | reverse complement strand
GTTGTTCACGACCGCGTGGCCTTCGTAGCGCTTCAGCAGCTGGTCCAGGACGATCGACATCGCCTCGCGGGGCTCCCTGAAGACCGGGTTCCAGGACGGTCACAAGATATCAGTAGAGACGTGACCGGCCGTCCTCTCCGGTCGTCCGACCCGGCGTGACCTAGGAGCGACTTTCAAGGAAACCGGCCTGCCGGGACCCGGCCGCCGAGTCCGGGCGCCCCGACGACACATTCGGAAAGGTACCCCAGGGAGGTGACACCGTCAGTCGCAGCGGGGTGACGCGCCGCGAACACTGGTAGGATGTCGGACCATGTCCGCCGCCCTGTCGCCGCACCTCCTGGCCATCCTGCCCTTCATCTTCATGGGGGCGCTTCTCTACACCAGCGTCGGGCACGGCGGAGCCACGGTCTACCTGGCGATCCTGACGCTCGCCGGCTTCGCGATCGGCCCGCTCGTTACGACGATCCTGGTCATCAACATTGTCGCCGCGGGGATCGCGTTCTTCATGTTCAGCCACGCGGGCCATCTGCGCTGGCGCCTGCTCCTGCCGTTCGTTCTGACGAGCGTGCCGATGGCGTACGTCGGCGGCCGCGTGCCCTTGTCCGGGCGCGCCCAGGCGCTCGTCCTGGGCCTGTCGCTCTTTCTGGCCGCGATCCGCTTCCTCTTCTTCCAGTCGCCGCCGCGGCTCAACGTGCCGGGTACCGGCCTGGCGTTCCGGCTGGGCGCTCCCCTCCTCGGCTCGGTCCTGGGCTTCCTGGCGGGGGCGACCGGGATTGGCGGCGGGATCTTCCTCTCCCCGGCGCTCATCGTGCTCGGGTGGGCGGACGTGCGCGAGACCAGCAACGTCTCGAGCGCCTTCATTGTCCTGAACTCGCTGGCCGGTCTCGCCGCCCGGCTGTCGCGCACGCCGCTCGACAAGGCGCTCCTGGGGCCCCTGATCGTCACGGTGATCGCCGGGGCGCTCCTGGGGTCGTTCGCGGGTGCGCGGCGGCTGCCGCCGCGGATTCTCTACGGACTCCTGGGGACGGTTCTGCTGGTGGCTTCGATCAAGACGATGCTGTGAAGGGCTCGTCGCACCCTCGATGGCGGCCCCGCGGGACTATCATGGGGTTCCGGGAAGACCGGGCCGGGGGGTCCTGATGACCGAGCCGCATTCACAGACCGTACCATCCGCCGCGTCGGCGGCGGCCCCGACTCTCGCCGCCGCTCCGGCCTGGGCGCCCCTGCAGCAGCCGCTGTTCCGCGCCCTGTGGCTCGCGGCGATGGCGTCGAACGTCGGCACCTGGATGCAGGACGTCGGCGCGACCTGGCTGATGACGTCTCTCACCACCTCACCGATCCTGATCGCCCTGGTCCAGGCCGCGACCACGCTGCCCGTCTTCCTCCTGGCCCTCGTGGCGGGGGCGATGGCCGACGTGGTCGACCGGCGGCGGCTCCTGATCGTGACGCAGAGCTGGATGCTCCTCGCCAGCGCCGCCCTCGGCGGGCTGACGGTCCTGGGCCTCGCCAATGCCTGGGTCCTCCTGCTGTTCACCTTCCTCGTCGGGACGGGCAACGCGCTGAACGCGCCGGCCTGGCAGGCGATCATCCCGGAGCTGGTCGGCCGCCGCGATTTGCCGTCGGCGCTCGCGCTCAACGGCATCGCGGTCAATCTGGCGCGCGCCGTCGGGCCGGCGGTCGGGGGGCTGATCGTCGCCGCCGCCGGACCGGGCGCCACGTTCCTCCTGAACGCCGTGTCGTTCCTCGGGGTCGTGGTCGTCCTGTTCCGCTGGAAGAGGGCGCCGCGCCAGAGCCTGCTGCCGGCGGAGAGCCTCCTCGGCGCCCTGCTCGCCGGGTTGCGCTACGCGCGCTACGCGCCCGACCTGCACGCCGTCCTCCTGCGATCGAGCGCCTTCATCGTGTGCGGCATTTCGCTGTTCGCGCTTCTCCCCGTGCTGCTGCGCTTCCACCTCGGCTGCGGCCCGACGGCCTACGGCCTGGTGCTCGGCTTCTTCGGTTTCGGCGCCGTCGCGGGCGCGCTCCTTCTCCCCCGGCTGCGGCAGGCCCTCTCGTTCGACAGGCTGGCGCAGGCCGCGAGCCTGCTGTTCGGCCTCATCCTGGTGGCGCTGTCCTTCGCGGGCAGCTACGCCCTGGTCTGCCTGCTGATGACGCTGGGCGGCGCCGCCTGGATCGCCCTCCTGACGACCTTCCACACGAGCGCGCAGGCGTCGCTGGCGCCCTGGGTCCGCGGGCGGGGCCTGGCCGTGTACCTCCTGGTGTTCTTCGGCGGCATGGCCGGCGGCAGCGCCCTGTGGGGTGTCGTGGCCACGCACGCCGGACTGCGCGCGGCCCTCGTCCTGGCCGGTGCTTTGACGCTCCTCGGGGTGCCCGCCACCGCCCGCTTCCGGCTGCGGCGGGGAGAGGCGCCCGACCTGGCGCCGTCGCGGCACTGGCCGGCGCCCGTCACCGACGGAGAACCGGAGGCCGATCGCGGTCCGGTCCTGATCACCGTCGAGTACCGCATCGATCCCTCTCGCGCCGAGGATTTCTCCAGGGCCATGCGGGACGTGAGGCGCGTCCGGCTGCGCGACGGTGCGTTCCGCTGGGACCTGCTCAGCGACCCCGCCGACCCGGGCCGCTACGTCGAGTCGTTCCTCGTGGAGTCCTGGATCGAGCACCTGCGCCAGCACGAGCGCGTCACGGTCGCCGACCGGGAGGTCGAGGACCGCGCCCGCCGCTATCATCTCGGACCGGGGCCTCCGGTCGTGAGCCACTTCATCTCCAGGGACCTGCCGCGATGAGCGCCACGCCGGACAACCTGATCCCGTCCCTGCGCGAGCGTCTCAAGCACCGCCCGCGGCGGGTGCTCGGCCGCCCGCTCCGCGCCGCGGTCCTGGTGCCGATCGTCGACGACGGCGGACCGCTGCGCCTGCTCCTGACGCGCCGCACCGAGGACCTGCCGACGCACGCCGGCCAGGTGGCGTTCCCCGGCGGCCTGGTGGAACCGGGCGACGAGGACCCCGTGAACACGGCCCTGCGCGAGGCCGAGGAGGAGGTCGGCCTGCCGAAGGGAGCGGTCGAGGTGCTGGGGCTCCTGGACGACTTCCCCACGCGCTCCGACACGGTCGTCGTCACCCCGGTCGTCGGGGTGCTGCGGCGCGTCCCGCCGCTCCGCGCGCTGGCCGCCGAGGTGGCGCGCATCTTCGACATCCCGATTCACGATCTGACGCAGGCCGACCGCTGGACCTGGCGCGAGGAACCGCGCGGCGACAGGCGGCTCTGGATCTACTATTTCCTTCACGAAGGGGAAACTCTCTGGGGTCTGTCGGCCCGCATCGTTCTTCACCTTCTCGAGGTCAGCGACCTGGGCCCCCCGGTTCCGCTGCGCCCGCCGGAGCACTCATGACCACATCCCTTTTCCCGAATACCTCGCTCCGACTGCTCGCCGCCTGCCTCGCCGCCGCGGGCCTCTTCGCATGCACGTCGCGCCCCGGGGAGACGAAGCCGCCCGGCGCCGCGGCACTGGGCGCCAGCGCCGAGGATCTCGCGGCGATCAGCCGCATCCACCAGGACTACGTCGCGGCCCACAACGACTCGGACGCCGACCGGCTGGTGGCGCTGTTCACCGACGACGCCGTCCTCATGCCGATGGACGAGCCGAGCCTCAGCGGCAAGCAGGCGATCCGGGAGCACTACGAGGAGTTCTTCGACCAGAACCCCTCCGCCATCGAGCTGTCTCCCGTCGAGACCCGCGTTACCGGCGACTGGGCCTTCGAGCGGATCCAGGTGAAGGTCACTCTCCCCGACGGCAAGGGGGAGGACCGGCACGCGGACGTCAAGTACCTCTGGATCCTGCAGAGACAGCCGGACGGCTCCTGGAAGATCTCCCGGGCGATCTACAACCTGGACGGGAACATCGACGACGAGGAGGGTGCCATCGCCTGAGGCGGCCCGGGCCGGCGCCTACCCGAACAGGCCGGAGGCGAGACCCGTCTGCCAGGCGAGCAGAAGACCGACCGCCAGACTCCCGAAGCCCGCGGCGCCGCGCAGCGCACGCGACAGCCCGACTGCGCGGCGCTCGGCGATGACGAAAGGTGCCGTGAGCACGAGGCTCATCAGCGCCATCCCGACCATCGTGCCGGCGCCGAACACCACGAGGTAGACACAGCCCGCCAGGACCGTGGGCATGGTCGCCAGGACCAGGATGGCGAGGGCGGCGCTGCCCGCCAGCCCGTGAACGGTCCCCACCAGGAACGGCCTCAGGGCCAGGCGGACGGGGTGGGGGTGATGGTGCGTCGACTCCGACCCGGCGTCGTGGGGGACCGCGTGGAGGTGCAGGTGGGCGTGGGCCACGTCGTCGTGCCGGTGCGCGTGGACGTGCAGCCGCTCGCGCAGGGCGCCGCGCAGCGCCACGACACCCAGGACGATCAGCATCAGGGCCGCGGCGAACTCGAACGCCAGCGCCAGCCGTTCGGGGAAGGCGGATCGCAGGGCGATCGCGGTCCCGCCGGCCAGCCCGATCGTCAGCGCGTGCCCCATCCCCCAGGACGTCCCGTTGACGAGGGCGCGGCGCAGCCCGCCCCTCGATTCCGTGAGCGCCGCCACCGCGGCGACGTGGTCGGCATCCAGGGCATGCCGCAACCCCAGGACAAATCCGAGCGTGAGAGTGGTCAGCAAGGAAACGTTCAACATCGCGTCCTCAGCGGATCTTCGCCCCCAATGTAGCACCACCGCCCCGCCTTTGCACGCCTCCACAAGAGCCTCGTCGGACCTGTGAACGCTTTCGCCGGCCAGCGGGGAGCGGCCACCCGCCTTGCCCGCGCGGTCGTCTGAGACCTCGCGCCGGGGCCCCGCCGCGCGGAGTTCGCGCGGTGGGCGGCGCGAGGCGAAGCGAGGGGAGGCTCGCACCGCGAGCCGGACCCGTGCCGCGCGGGCAAGCCGGGCGGCCGCTCCCCGCCCGCGGGCGCGAAGTCGCGTTGACAGTCCGCAGGCGATGCATTAGCATCGCGTGGTCACGGCCACGAACCACGGACGCGGTGCTGCGCGGCAGGCCGACGTGACGGCCGGTTCGAGCCCCGCGCGATGCGAACCGCCGAACCCGGTCAGGCCCGGAAGGGAGCAGCCGTCAGGAGGACCTCGCAGGCGCCGCGGGTCCACTTGAACCGGCTCTCAGGCCGGCCTCATTCCAGGGGAAGGCCGCGCACCCCTTGAAGCGCCCGACTTTCCCGTGAGCGATCAGGTTCCCCCGTGAGCTACCAGGTCCTCGCCCGCAAGTACCGGCCGCAGACGTTCGAGGAGGTCATCGGCCAGAAGCCGATCGTAACCACCCTCCAGAACGCCGTCGCCAACAGTCGCATCCACCACGCCTACCTCTTCTCGGGATTGCGCGGCGTCGGCAAGACGACCGTGGCGCGGCTCATGGCCAAGTCGCTCAACTGCGCCAAGGGGCCCACCCCGGTCCCGTGCAACGCCTGCTCGTCCTGCCTGGAGATCGCCGAGACGCGCTCGATGGACGTCCTGGAGATCGACGGCGCGAGCAACCGCGGCATCGACGCGGTGCGGGAGCTCCGGGAGACGGTGCGCTATGCCCCGGCGCGCGACCGGTACAAGGTCTACATCATCGACGAAGTGCACATGCTGACCCCCGAGGCCTGGAACGCGCTCCTCAAGACCCTCGAGGAGCCCCCGGCGCACGTCGTCTTCCTGTTCGCGACCACCGACTACCGGAAGCTGCCGCTCACGATCCTGTCGCGCTGCCAGCACTTCGAGTTCAGGAAGATCCCGCATGCGGAGATGGCGGCGCATCTGGGGCAGATGGCCTCCGGGGAGAAGGTGCAGGTGCCGCCGGCCGTCATTGACCTGATCAGCCGGATGGCGGAAGGGTCGCTGCGCGACGCGCAGAGTACCCTGGACCAGGTCATCGCCTTCTCGGGCGCCACCGTGACCGAAGAGATGGCGCGCACCATCCTCGGGGTCATCGACCGCGACCTCATCTTGGATTTCTACGCCGCGGTGCGGGGGCGCGACTACGCCCGTCTCGTCGAGATCGTTGAGACCGTCTTCGAGAAGGGGTACCAGCCGACGCAGTTCCTGGAGGACCTGATGGCCTACGGGCGGGATCTCCTGCTCGTGAGCGTCGTCGCGGACCCGGCGCGGCACATCGCCGGCGGCGCGGACGAGGTCATAGCACTGCGCGAGCGGGCCGCGCTGTTCGACGAGGACGAGCTTCTGCGCATTCTCGAGCTGATGACGCGCGAGGAGCACCGGGTCAAGAACTCCTCGCACCCGCGCTTCCTCCTGGAGGCGCTGGCGATCAAGCTGGCGCGCCTTGCGGACCTCCGATCGATCGAGGAGCTCGTGGCGCAGATCGACCGCGCGGCGTCCGGACGCCCGCCGGGCGAGGCGGAGGGGGCGACCCCAAAGCACCCGGCCGGCCCGCTGCCGTCCGGCCTCAAGACGGCGCCCGTGTCGGGCGCTCCGCCCGGTGCGGGCGGCACTCCGACGCGGGCCGTGGCGCGCGACCAGGCGGTCGTCGAGGCCTTCCTCAAGAGGGTGCACGAGGAGCGCGGCGCCCTGGGCGGGTTCCTCGAGGAGGCCGCCTGGATCGAGATCAAGGGCGAAGCGCTGGAGATCGCCTTCGGCGAGAAGCACCTCTTCTTCCGGGAGAAGATCGAGGAACGCGAGAACCTCGAATATCTGAGAGGCGTGGCCCGCGAGGCCGCCGCGCGCGACCTGGCGATCAAGGTGACGGTCGCAACACCCGGCGTGGTCGCAGGGCGGGCCGCCGCCCAGGGCGAGACGGAGGAGACGCGCAAGGAGCGTCTGCGCAAGGCGGCGGAGTCGGCCCCCATGGTGCGCTCGCTCCTGGACGCGTTCGGCGGCCAGATCGTGGACGTGGACCCGGTCTGAGCGGGGCGGAGACGGCATGGACATCAAGGCGTTGATGAAGCAGGCGCAGAAGATGCAGGAGAAGCTCCAGAAGGAGATCGCCGAGATGAAGGTCGAGGCCTCGGCGGGCGGGGGCATGGTCACGGTGACGATGAGAGGCACGCACGAGCTTCTGTCGATCCGCATCGCGCCTGAGGTCGTCAAGTCGCAGGACGTGGAGATGCTCGAGGACCTGGTCCGGGCGGCGGTCAACGAGGCCCGGCGCAAGATCGAAGAGGCGATGGCCGGGAAGGTCGGCGCCCTGCGCGTGCCCGGGCTGTGAGTTGATCCGGCTCGCCGCGCCGCTCGAGCGGCTGATCGAAGCGTTCCGGAAGCTGCCCGGCATCGGCGCCAAGTCGGCCCAGCGTTTCGCCTTCCACGTTCTGCGCGGCAGCCGGGAGGACGCCCAGGCCCTGGCGTCCGCCCTCCTCGAAGTCAAGGACACCATCCGCCTCTGCTCCGTCTGTTTCAACATCACCGACACCGACCCCTGCCTCGTCTGCGCCGACCTCGATCGCGACCGCACCCAGGTGTGCGTGGTGGAGGACCCGCACAACCTGCTCGCCATCGAGAGGTCCGGCTTCCGCGGCCTGTACCACGTGCTGCACGGCTCGATTTCCCCCCTGCGCGGCATCGGCCCCGACGACCTGAAGATCGCACCTCTGGTCGCGCGCCTGCGTGACGGGTCGATCAAGGAAGTCATCCTGGCGACCAACCCGAACGTCGAGGGCGAGACCACCGCCGTCTACCTGTCGCGCCTTCTCAAGCCGCTGGGAGTCCGGGTGACGCGCATCGCCCTCGGGCTGCCGGTCGGCAGCGAGCTGGAGTACGCGGACGAGGTCACGGTCGGCAAGGCCATCGAAGGACGGCGGGAGCTCTGATGCCGCGACGCCGCGGCTTCAAGCAGGGCCTGTTCCTCCAGATCGAGGAGTTCGCGCGTCTCAACTACCGCCTCGTCTTCGCGGTCACGGTCGTCCTGGTCCTGGTGTCGCTCTACCTGGGGACGCACCTGTCGCTCGACGGCGACGTGCTGAACCTGGTGCCGCGCGACAACCGCGTCATCAACACGTTCCGCGAGGCGCTCCAGGACTTCGGCAGCCTCGATTATCTACTTGTCCTGGTCGAGTCGCGCCCGGGGCAGACGGTCGAGGAGCTTCAAGATTACGCGGACGCCCTGGCGGCACGCCTGCAGTCGGTCCCGTCGATCCAGTACGTCGAGCACAAGATCGACACGCGCGGCCCGTTCTTCTCCTTCTTCCGGACCAACCAGATCCTGTTCCTGCCGCCGTCGAAGCTCCCCGACCTGTCGGCCAAGTTCAGCGACCGCGCCATCCACGAGCAGGTGCGGGACAACTACCGCCAGCTCACCGGGCCGTCGTCGTTCCTGGTGAAGCAGCTCCTCGAGCAGGACCCGTTCCAGGTGTCGTCGCTGGTGTTCAAGGAGGTTCTGCGCAGCAAGGGGCCGCTCAAGGTCGACCTGTCGAGCGGCTACTACCTCTCGAAGGACGGCACCGCGCTCCTGATCATCGCCAAGCCGAGACGGCCGGCGCAGGACATCGCCTTCGACAAGAAGCTGGCCGACGACGTCGGCAGGGCGGTCGCCGAAATTTCCGCGCGGTACGAGACCGATCTCAAGCGGCAGGCGCGGGAGGAGATCCGGGCCCCGGGAGCGGCGGGCGAGGGCACAGCACCGGCCGCGGCCGGCCCGCGCGCGCCCGAGGTGTCGCTCGGCGGCGGCTACATCATCGCGCTCGAGGACAGCACCCTGATCATGAACGACATGCTGTGGAACGGGACGGTGTCGTTCCTCGTGATCCTGGCGCTCTACTACTTCTGCTACCGTCGCTTCGGGGCGATCCTGTACTCCTCCGTCCCGCTGATGGTCGGGCAGTGCCTCACGCTGGCGGCCGCCTCCCTCTTCCTGCGCAACCTGAACTCGGCGACCACCGGTTTCTCGGCGATGCTCATGGGTCTCGGCACCGATTTCACCATCGTCATGTACGCGCGCTACGTCGAGGAGCGCACTCGCGGCCGGAGCCTGCCCGAGGCGCTGCGCCTGATGATGGGCGCATCGGCCTTCGGCGTGTTCACCGGCGCCATCACCTCGGCCGGCACCTTCTATGCCATGTGCATCACCGAGTACAAGGGTCTGCGCGACTTCGGCTTCCTGGTGGGAACGGGGATCCTGTTCTGTCTCGTCGCCATTCTCTTCCTGCTGCCGGCGATGATCGCCTGGAACGAGGGGCGCGCGCGCAAGAAGGACATCGCGCGGAAGCTCTACCTGCACTCGTTCGGCATCGAGGAGGTCATGGCCTGGTCCACCCGGCACCCGGGGCCGGTCCTCACCGGCTCGGTGCTCCTGACGCTCGGCCTGGGATACTACGCGTGGAACGTGGAGTTCACGAGCGACGTGCGGGAGCTGCGCTCGCCAAACAACCGCGGGATCCTGATGCAGGAGATCATCGCCAGGAAGTTCGAGGCCTCGTTCACCCCGATGATGGTGATCTGCCGCGGCGGGGAGCTGGACACGGTCATGGACAGGAACCGCCAGGCGAACGGCGCCCTCGAGCGGTTCGTCAAGGACGGCACCCTGCGCGGCTACGAGTCGATCTTCAACTACCTGCCGCCGCGCCAGGACCAGGAGCAGGTCATCCAGGCCCTGCGCGCCGGGAAGGACGGCGCCTTCGACATCGCCCGCATCGCCCGGACATTCCGGGCGGCGTTGCGTGAGAACGGCTTCCGCGAGGAGACCTACGACTCCTACTTGAAGGCGCTCCCGGCCATCCTGCGGCCCGACCGCCCGGTCGGGATCGACGATCTCGAGAAAGCGGGGCTGGAGCGCTTCATCTCGCGCTACATCAAGAAGGACGAGGACGGCGCGTACAAGTCGGTGACCTACCTCTTCCCCGCCAACGCCGAGTCGAAACGCACGGCACCGCCGGAGCTTGTCGACGCGCTCGATCACCCGGCGCAGGGGATCGAGATCACCGGGGTGAACATCGCCAGCGCCGAGATGAAGCGCATCTTCGGCCGCGACGCCTGGCGCGCCGTCTACCTCGGGCTGCTTATCGTCACGATCCTCCTGTGGCTCGACTTCAGGAGCCTGTGGCTGACCACGCTCGCCAACATCCAGCTTCTCTTCGGCGTCGTCTGGATGCTCGGCTGCATGCGCCTTCTCGGGATCAAGATGAACTTCGTGAACGCCTTCGTGACCACCATGATCCTCGGCGTCGGGATCGACTACGGCATCCACATCATCCACCGCATCTCGCAGGAGGGTCTGAGCAATTTCGGGGGCCTGATGGAGACCGGCAAGGCGGTGGTGATGGCCGCCTTGACGAACGTCGCCGGCTTCGGCACCATCGGCTTCTGCAACTACCCGGGGTTGCGCTCCATGGGGATCGTCGCGGCCATCGGCTCGGTCACCTGCCTCGTCACCGCCCTGACGACGCTGCCGGCGCTCCTGATCCTGACGAAGACGCGAGTCGCGCGTCGCGGGGAGGACTGATGGACGCACGCCCCGCCCACGTCCCCTTCGCGCTCACGCTCGCCGCGCTCCTGCTGCTCCAGGCGCCGGGACCGGCCCTGACGGCGGAGACGCCGTGCAGGGACGCGCTCATCACCCGGATCGTGCAGGCGCGCCTCTCGGCGGACCGGGAGATCGGTCAGTTCCGCATCGACGTCACGACGAGCGAGTGCGTCGTGACGCTCCGCGGCTGCGTGGAGTCGCGCGATCAGGCGAAAAAGGCGAAGGAGCTGGCGAAGCGGCTGGTCAAGGTGAAGGTCAAGAACGATCTCACGGTCTGCACCATCGCCCCCCGCAAGGCCGCGACCCACCCGAAGAAATCGTAGACGACCCGCACCGCCTCAGCGCGAGTGCGCGCGGATCACCTGCTCGATCCAGGGGAGCGAAGCCCAGCCGACCTCCACGTGTCCGTTGATCAGGAAGCCCGGCGTTCCGAGGGCGTTGGCGTCGAGCGCCTCCTTGGCCTCGGCCGTCACCTGCTGCCTCACCTTTGGGTCGTCGAAGTCGCGCGTGAACGTGTCGCGATCGAGCCCCAGGTCGGCTGCGAGACCGGTGAGCACCTCGCGATTGAAGCTCCGGGACTTCAGAAGCGCCTCGTGGTACTCCCAGAATTTCCCCTGTCTCTGCGCCGCCTTGGCGGCGACCGCCGCGTCGTAGGCGTTCCTGTGCATCGCCAGCGGATTGTGGTGCAGCTCGACGCGCAGCTCCCCGTTGAAGTCCGCCACCAGCCGATCGAGCTCGCGCGCCGCGCGAGGGCAGACGGGTCACTGGTAGTCGGTGAAGAAGATGAGCGTGTTCTTCGCGGCGGCCGGGCCCAGCGACGGGTATCCCTGACGGGGCGAGTGACGCTCCGCCCGCGCCGCGGGCACGGCCTCCCCTCCAGCCTGGACGGTGCGCGAAGACCCCTTCGAGTCTTCCGTCCCGGCCGCGGCGGCGGTCCACGCAAGGAGGACCGCCGCGAGGCAGGAAGTGGTGGCCGAAACCCGTTGTGTCGTTCCTCTCACGCGACCCCCTACGGAGGTGTCGGGCACGGCAGGGTGTTCGGGATGATCGCGCCCGGCGGAGCCGATGGCTGCCCGATGATGCTCTCGCCGCAGGCGTTCTCGCCGCTCACCAGGTAGTAGAACGCGGTGCCGAGCGGCGGGTTGGTCGCGTCGATGGCGATGGTCGGCCCGTTGGCCCCCGAATCATCGCTCTCGAAGCAGGCCTGATCGTACACCGAACCGGGCCGACGGCTGCCCATGTGCTTCTGCGGGATGGTGCCGCGGTAGGTATTCCAGTGGGTCGCGTCCAGCGTCGGCGACCAGACGATCGTGATCTGGTTGCTGAACTTGATCGGGTCGGGCTCGAGCACCGGGATCGGCCGGTGCTCGCAGGCGCCCGTGACCGGGTTGCAGGCGTCCTGCGTGCAGGCGTTGCTGTCGTCGCAGGTGTTGGGGACGTGCACGCACAGCCCGGTCAGCGGGTTGCAGCTGTCGAAGGTGCACGGGTCCAGGTCGTCGCAGTTCACCGGCGCCCCCTGGCAGATGATGCTGCCGAGCGGATTGAACACGCAGCGGTCATCCTGCGTGCAGGCGTCGCCGTCGTTGCACGGGGCGCCGAGGGTCGGAACGAACTTGCACGCCCCGGTCGCCGGGTCGCAGGAGTCCGCCGTGCACTGATTGCCGTCGTCGCACACCACCGGCAGGTGCTCGCAGGCGCCGGGCACCGGGTTGCAGCGGTCGGTCGTGCACGGGTTCTGGTCGTCGCAGCTCACCGGCGTGTGCACGCAGCCGCCGGGGGCGGTGCTGAAGCGCACCGTGCCGGTCGTGCTTCCCGACCTCCCCGCCAGCGCCCCGCCTGGGGCCCCCACGAAGTCGATCCGGAAGGTGATGTCGAAGAAGCTGTCCACCGCCCAGTTGCCTCCCAGTTGCGACAGGGTCGTGTGGCCCGGGCTGGG
>JBGPED010000072.1:0-12402 GCA_041482595.1 Acidobacteriota bacterium | reverse complement strand
GCGACGATGCTCGAGCTGGCGCGCGTCGCCGGCGAGCTCAAGAAGCGCGGCTACCCGCCGCGGCGCACGCTCGTGTTCGGCAACTGGGACGCCGAGGAGTGGACGCTGACCGGCTCGACCGAGTGGGGCGAGGAGCGCCGCGACGACCTGGCGCGGAACGGCGTCGCCTGCCTCAATGTCGACTCGTCGTCCTCGGGGCCGACCTTCCAGGCGTCGGCGGTCCCGTCGATGCGGCGCCTGATCTCCGAGACGCTGCGCGACGTGACCGATCCGCAGAGCGGCGCAGACCTCTACACCGCCACGCTGCGCGCCGCCGACAAGGACAGCTTCAAGTCGACGTACAACGCCTCCTCGGTCGAGAAGCGGGAGCACGAGGTGACCTACGACATCCTGGGGAGCGGGTCGGACTATACCGTCTTCTTCAACCACATCGGCATGCCGTCCCTCGACGCCGGCTTCGACGGCCCGTACGGCGTGTACCACTCGGTCCTGGACGATTACTTCTGGATGAGCCGATTCGGCGACCCGGGATTCAAGTACCACACGGCGATGGTGCGGGTGTGGGGGCTCCTCGCCTACCGCCTCGCCGACGCCGACATCCTGCCGTTCGAGGAATCACCCTACCCGGCGGACGTGAAGACGTACCTGGACGACCTGGAGAAGAGCGCCCGCGCCGCGGCGCCGCGCGGCAAGGACGCGGCCGCTTCCGGGGCGCTACCCGACCTCGCGGACCTGCGCACGGCACTCGCGGATTGGCAGAAGGCCGCGGCCGATCTCGACGCAAAGGTCGCGGCCGCGCTCGCCGGCGCCGCGCGTCCCGCGCCCGAGACACTCGCGCGCGCGAACGCCGCGCTCATGAAGACCGAGAGGGACCTCCTCCGCCCCGCCGGCCTCCCGAATCGCCCCTGGTTCAAGCACCTGATCTACGCGCCGCTCCCGACCTACGCGGCAGAGACCCTGCCCGGCCTGCGCGAGGCCGTGCAGGATCGCGACGCGCAGCGGGCCCGCGAGCAGGCGCAGGCCCTCGCCGCGGCCATCCGCGCCCGCGCGGCGACCGCCGGGCAGGCTGCGGCAGCGCTGGAACACTGAACTCACGGGTGGAACGACTACGAGCTTCCGGCCTGAAGCGTGACGGCGCGCGATTCTTCCTCCAACAGCACCGACAGAGACTGTTTCAGCGCGGCGTAATCCGCGACCGGAATTTCCCGCTTGGAGAAGGTGATGGAGCGCTTCACCACGAGAATGTCGCGCCCCTTGTCGCCTTTCACCTCGTAGCTGCTCGATGCGGCGAATCCGGGCGCCTCGAGATTGCGTCCCTCGGGGAGCTTCTTGATGTGCCTGCCGGGAGGAAGGTAGAGGCGCACTTCGGAGGTCTCGCTGGAGAGATTCTCGAAGAAGATCGGGTGATGGCGGCTGGAGGGGGCGACCATGCTCGCGACGTAGGGGAACCGAACGAGATGCAGTGAGAGAACATCCAGATTCCCCGCCCGGACGATGAACCGCGGGACCTTGAAGCGGATAATGAGCTTCAATGAATCCTGCGCGTCCTTGGGCTGGATCACGTCGTGCGCCAGCAGCACCGCCCCGGGACAGATGCGCGCCATGAAGCGGGCCAGGGCGTCCTCCCGCTCCGTCGGCTTTGTCTCCGCGACGAACCCGGCAAACTCGGTCCTATCCTGCCCGAATGCTTCGATACTGTAGCTTCCTTCGAGATCTCCGTCGTTGCCCACTGACGCGGTCACCAGCCACTGGATCCGGTTGTGATCCGCGGGGGACAGCGGAGTCAGGATCATATCCCCGGATCCATCCTCCTTAACCACCAGCGCGTTCGCGCCCTGGTCCCTCCAGGGCAGGTCGCCGAATGGCGCGTTCTCCGAGGTCGGATCCATGAGCAGGTATCCGTCGGCCTCCGGAAGCGCCGCAATGACGCGATTGAAATCGGAGGACGGGTAATCCCGATCGGTGAGCCCCGAGTCTCGTGTCCGTATCAGGACGGGGAAGGCATGGACGTCCACGGCCTGCAGCATGGCGATGACAAGCGTCGCCTTGTCCTTGCAGTCCCCATACCGGTTCCTGAAAACCGAACCGTTGTCGTGGGGTTGCAGACCTCCGATCCCCAGCTCGATCGCCACGTAACTGATGCTCTTCTGGACAAATTCGTAGACTCGCTGCGCCTTGGCGGCGGGATCCGTGAGACCCGCGGTCAACTCCCGTGCCTTCGCCGCCACCTCTTCGGTCGGGACCTGCCTCTCGCGCGACAGGTCCCGCGTCCAGCGGGCGATGCCATTCCAGTCGGTGGCGTCGACCTTGTCGGCGCCATAGACGAAGGAACGCAGATAGATGCGCACGCGCGGCACCACGTCGTTTTCGGGCGGCATGTCGATTTCACTCTTGAGGGGCGGCACATCACGTGCCTGCCACCGGTGAGTGATGACGCCATCCTTCTCATCTTTCGTGTAATCCAGCGAGCCTTGTGCCGCAAATCGCAACGCGAAAGTCGCGGGTGCTCGAACGGTCAGGACCTTCGACCGCGCGGGGATATTCTCCTGGAAGTCGAACGCGCCCGGAAGATAGAACAGGTTTCGCATCTCCTCTTCGTATTCGTATTCGAGCGTAGAACCGGGCGTCAGGCCAGGAAACGACACGGACCGGTGCTTGGTGTCGGCGTAGAGCTCGAACGACGCGAAAGCCGCCCCGTCAAAGAACTGCTGTTTCTTGACCTCGGAACGCTTGCCTTGCGGAGACGTGACCGCCGCGTGAAACCCGTGAATCGTGACAGTGGGGTTGTAGAAGATTGACGCGACGTCGTGCTCGTCGACACCCTTGGCGGTGATGACCTTGGTGCGATTGAAGTAATGGACGCGCGCCAGGGTCTCCGAGACGATCTCGATGTCGAGGTGTTCCTCCAGGAGAACAGCGTCCTGCCCGTCCTCGATGTCGGCCGCTCGCGGCAGAGAGCGGCCAGAGGGGAGAGCCAGCGCCGCGCAGGCGAGCCACGCCGCGGCCACGAAACTTTGCGGTCGACTAACCCGACGGACGATCTGCCGAGAGAGCGTCATGATTTGGATTGACAGTGTACGCGCTGGCGGTAGAATACCAGTAAATCTCTGACCTGACTAGCCCCGAGATCGAAGGAGGCGTCGATGCGTGGAACTCTTCGCCGATGGCACCGCGTGTCGGTTCTTGTCTGCCTGGGCCTGGCCTGGGCGTTGCTCCCCGCGGACGGAACACGACTTTGGGCGCCCGCGCTGGCGGCCGAACGATCCGCCGAGGTGTGGCCCGAGATCACACCGGAGGAGCGAAGCCTCAAGCGCGTGGATCAGGATCCGGATGCCGATGCGATCGTGCTCCTGAACGAGCGCAACGGCAAGATCCTCAAGGAAGCCGACGAGACACTCAACGTCCTGGATTATCATGTCCGCTACAAGATTCTCACCGAGCGCGGGAAGCGCTACGGGGCGTTCGAAATTCCCGCCGCGAAGTATTCGCGCGTCAGCAACATCCAAGCGCGCACCGTGAAGCCCGATGGAACGGCGATCACGGTTTCACCCGATCAAATCTTCGAGAAAGTCGTCTTCCAGGTGGCGGACTACAAAGAGACCGCCTGGGTGTTCCATTTCCCCGCGGTCGAGCCGGGTGTCATCCTGGAGGTTCGCTACGACCGCCATGACTACAATCTCCTCTTCATCGACCCGTTTTACTTCCCCGGTCCGGAATTCACGCTCCGGGCGCGCATGACCCAGGCGATACCGGAGGACATGGGTTACACGGTCCTGTGCGATCTCTGCCCCAACAACCAGCAACCGTCTGTGTCTCCCTGGCACGAGGCCAAGGCGAAGGGGCAGTTGTACACGATGGAGCTTCGCGACATTCCCGGCTACAAGGCCGAGGATCTGATGCCGCCGGAGAGGGATGCCAGCCCCAGGCTGGAGATGCTGCTGGCGCACTGGAGAAATCGCGCGATCTGGGGGCTCGGACGTCAGAATCGATTCTTCATCGACTGGCCGTCCGTGGCCTTGTATGCCTGGACTTACTACCAGGATGCCATGAAGACCGGCCTGTCGGACATCAGGCCGGTCGTGGAGGGATGGGTCCAGGGGATCGGCGACCCACAGGACAAAATCAAGGCCGTCTTCCGTCATGTCCAACAAGACTTCCGCTATCGCCCGTTCGAGCAGGTCTTCGGTCGCTCGCACTCCATCGCCTGGATTCTGAAGAACAAGATTGCGGATAACGAGGACAAGGCGGTGTTGCTGATGACCGCGTTGAAGGTGGTGGGCATCGATTCGCAAACCGCCCTCGTTTCCGGAAAGGATGGAGGGTCGCTCAATCCGAACTTCTTCAGCTTTTCCCAGTTCACGCATACCGTGGTCGCCGTGCCGCAGCCGGGAGGGTCGTACCTGTGGCTGGATCCCACCGTCAGCTACGCGGCGTATGGTTTCGTGTCCTGGAAGGACTCGGGAGCGGAGGCGCTCCTGATCAAGGACGGCAAGGGTGAGATGGTCACGCTTCCGGCGAAAAGCGAGCTGAGCGCCAGTCGCTACAAGGTGCTGGTGAAGCCGCGCAAGGACGGCCAGGCCGACGTCGATGTGGAAACCGAATTCACCGGCGAAGACGCGGTCGACCTGCGCGACGACCTGGCGCCGGCCGCCGAGGCGGCACGCAAGACATACCTGGAAACGTGGGTTCAGAAGAAGCACAACGGCGCCGTCCTGAGCTCCTACACGATCGAGAACCTCGAGGATCAGGACAAGCCGTTGCGTCTGAAGTTGAGCCTGCAGGTGCCCGGACTGGTGACGAGCGCCGACGAAGTCGTCCTCGTCAGGGGGTGCGTGCTGACCTGCAAGGAGAGCAATCCGGTCTCCAGAGCCCCGCGTCAATACCCCTTCTACGTCGATCGTGGCTGGAATGAGGACGAATCCGTCGTGATTCAAGCTCCCCAGGGAATGAAGCCGTCCCAGGCGCCGCCATTATTCAGCACCAAATCCTCCGTCGCCACTCACACGTTCAGCTGCACGTCCGTGGATGACCAGAGCGTGAAATGTTCCCACCTGTTCGTGGGGAGGCGCAACCGCTGGCCGGCGAGCGAGCAGGCGAACGTGCGCGCCATGTACGACAAGATCGTCGAGGCCGACCGCACGACAGTCGCATTCGAACGTTCTGATGCAAGCGCGGCCGGAGGCCATTGAGGTTTATCAGCGAGCCGTCGCTTTCCTGTGGACTCTTTGTCCCCTGGGAGGAATCGTGGACCACCGTCACCTGCTGTCGAGGAAGTGTGCGGGAGTCATCATTATTGGTGTGTTGATCTTCGCCACATCACCCGGCATGCCGCTCAGGGCGGCGGACAAGAAGGACGAGGCCGTCGCCTGGCCTGAGATCACCGAGCAGGAGCGCAGCCTGAAGTCCGTTCCTCAAGATCCCGAGGCCGATGCGGTAATTCTGCGCCTGACGCGCGATGGGAAAATGATCGAGGAGGGACGGTCCCTCACGAACGTCCTCGAGTATTACTGGCGCATGAAGATCCTCAACGACCGGGGCAAGCGCTACGCCGAGGTGCACATCAGTTCGCAGAAAGTTTCGAGGGTGGGCGACATCGAGGCGCGCACCATCAAGCCGGACGGCACCATCGTGCCCGTGGCCGCGGATCAGATCTTCGAGAAGCTCGTCGAGAAGGGGCGCGGGTACAAGCTCAGTGAATTCGTCTTCAATTTTCCCGGCGTGGAGCCGGGAGCGATCCTGGAATATCGATACCGGCGCCATGTCATGAACATCTTGTACGTACAGCCGTGGCTCTTCGCGGGGCCCGAATTCACTCTGCTGTCTCGCATGTCCCAGGCGGTCGAAGCGGAGACCACCTACAGGGTCCTGTGCGACAAGTGTCCCAACCCCGAGCCCGAATCGACGCCGTGGAAAGAGGGGAAAACGAAGGGAAAGCTGCTGACGGTCGAGATGAAGGACGTCCCCGCCTACCGGGAGGAACGCCTGATGCCGCCTGCGGCCGACGTCAGCCCCCGCATCGAGATGGTGCTTAAAGCCTGGGAGAACAGGCAGATCGATGCGCTCGCGCGGGAGGACAAGGTGTTCACGGACTGGGATTCCGTGGCGAAGTGGGCCCGCTATTACTACACAAAGGCGTACAAGGTCGACGAAGTCCTGATGCGGCAGGTCGTGAACGGCTGGACTCAGGGACTCACCGACGCGAACGAGAAGATCAAGGCGACGTTCCGTCACGTCACCGATGATTTCCGCTACGTGCCTTACGAGGACGTGTGGGCCAGCACTTCGTCCATCGCCGACATCCTCAAGAGAAAAAGCGCCGACAACGAGGAGAAGGCGGTCCTGCTCGTCGCCGCATTGCGGTCGATCGGCGTGCCGGCCAACATCGTCCTGGTGGTCGGGAAGAACAAGGGGACGCTCTACACGACCTATTACAGCCTCTCCCAGTTCAGCCACGTGATCGTGGCCGTGCCGCAACCGGACAACACCGCGATCTGGCTTGACCCGACGGTCGCTTACGTCCCGTATGGGTTCATGCCCTGGCAGGATTCCGGAACGGGGGCCCTGTACATCACCGAGACCGGCTCGGCGCTGATCAACCTGCCGCAGAAGGACGAGGTCAGCGGCACGCGCTACCAGGTGACGGTCAAGCCGCATGCGGACGGCAAGGCGGACCTCGACGTGGTCGCGGAGTTCCAGGGCGAGGACGCCATCGAGATGCGGCAGGAGCTGCTGCCGGCCTCCGAGTCGGCGCGCACGGCGTATCTTCAGGGTTGGTTGAAGAAGGCGCGGCCCGGGGCCGCGCTGAAGACCTTCCAGGCCGAGGACCTGGACGCGATCGACAAGCCGCTGCACCTCAAGATGACCATCGAGGCGCCGGAGCTGGTCACGAAGGCGGAATCGCTTCTTCTCGTGCGTGGCTGCATCCTGGACTGCGAAGACTCCAATCCGATCTCTCAGGCGGAGCGCTCCTACCCGTTCTACGTCGACCGGGGCTGGAACGACGAGCAGACGGTGACCATCGTGCCGCCGGCCGGGATGAAGGCGGCGGCGCCCCCGAAGCCGGTCGCGTTGAAATCGGCCCTCGGCAGCCTGACCGTCTCGTGCTCGTCGCAGGGGGACGGGTCGATGCGCTGCACGCGGCGCTTCACAGCACCGCGCGGGCGCTGGCCCGCCGCCGAGAAGGACAACATCCGGAAGATGTTCGACTCGATCGTCGAGGCGGATCGGACGGCGGTGGCGTTCCAGGAAGGGGCGGTGGCCGCCGGCGGGCGCTGACGGCGGAGCCCGGGCCGGAGCATGTTACGGCCCGCATCGTCGGCTCAGGCCGCCTCAGTCAGAGCGGAGTGACTTCTCCAGCTTCTCCAGACCGCGCCCCAGGCGTGCGACGAGCTCGTCCATCTCGGAGCGCGTGATGGTGAAGGGGGGCGCGACGATGAAGTGGTCGCCGTCCTGGCCCTCGCGCGTGCCGGAGCCCGGATAGATCAGCAGCCCCTCGCCCAGGCAGAGCTCGTAAAGGAGGCGCGACGCCCGGAGGGACGCGGGGAACGGCTCGCGGCTCTTGCGGTCCTTCACCAGCTCGATCCCCCACATCATGCCGAGGCCGCGGACGTCGCCGACGATGCGGTGTCGGCGCAGGGCGAGCAGCTTCTCGCCCAGGACCTTGCCCATGCGGGCGGCGCGGGCGATGAGGTGGTTCTTGCTCACGTAATCGAGGACGGCGCTGCCGACCGCGGCCGAGAGGGGATTGGCGCTGTAGGTGAAGCCGTGCTCGAAGTAGCCGCGTCCGCGCTCGAGCGCCTCGGGGATGAAGTCGCGAGCGATGACCGCGCCGAGAGGCGCGTAACCACCCGAGAGACCCTTGCCGACGACGATCATGTCGGGGACGACGTTCCAGTGATCGACGGCGAAGTTCCTGCCGGTGCGGCCGATGCCGGTCATCACCTCGTCGGCGATCAGAAGGACGTTGTGCTTCGTGCAGATCTCGCGCGCCCTCATCCAGTAGCCGTCGACGGCCGCCACGGCGCCGAGGGTCGCGCCGACGACCGGCTCGGCGAGGAACGCCGCGACGCTCTCGGGGCCCTCCTGGTGGATCGCCGCTTCGAGATCCTCGATACAGGCGATGCCGCAGGACGGATACTTGAGCCCGTACGGGCAGCGGTAGCAGTAGCACGGCGGGATGTGCGGCATCGGCGCGAACATCGGCGCGTACAGCTCGCGGCGCGCCACGTTGCCGGTCACCGACAGCGCCCCCATCGTGCTGCCGTGGTACGACTGCCAGCGGGCGATGATCTTCGACTTGCCGGGATGACCGGTCTCGACGTGGTACTGCCGGGCCAGCTTGAGGGCGGTCTCGATCGCCTCGCTCCCCCCGGAGACGAGGTAGACGCGGCCGGTCTTCTTCATGTCGCCCGGCGCCAGGGCGGCGACGCGGTCGGCCAGGCCCGCCGTCTCCTTCGTGATGAACTGCGAGGAATGCGCGAAGGCGAGGCGCTTCGCCTGCTTCGTCATCACCTCGGCGACCTCGGCGACACCGTGGCCGATCGAGCAGACGACCGCGCCGCCGCAGCCGTCGAGGTACTTGCGGCCGGCGCTGTCGTAGATCCAGATCCCCTCGGCGCGGACGGCGACCGGGTACGTGGTCTTCAGATTCCGAGGGAAGAGGTGCGCCGCTCCGGCCGAAGCGCCTTCGGCGGCCGCGGCCGCGCCGGGTGACGCGGCGGCGGAGCCGGGCTCGGCCGGCCCCTTGACGATCCCCGGCGAGGGGCGCGGGCGCGGCCGCGAGCCGGCCTGGCGCTCGCGCAGGAACGACTCGTCCTCCTCGTCATCGTGCGGCTCGGGATCGTCCTCCTCCTCCGGCTCGCCGAGGAGCAGGCAGATCTGCTCCGCCTCCTTGAGGGCTTCTTCGGCCAGCATGGCGGGCTCTTGGATGAGGGAGGTCTTGAGGGCGGCGGTCGCCTTGGCCGTCGCCCTGACGAGCGCCGGCTCTTCGAGGATCGGTCGGGCCGCGCGCGTCTTCTTCGCGGCCGTCTTGCGCCGCGCGCCGCGGGCTGCCCGCTTCGCGCTCCTGCGTTTCTCCGCGTGTCGCTTCATCGTCTCGTCCCGGCCAGGCCCTAAGAGGCCTTGGATCGAAGGAAGATCCCCTGAGGATCGAGCTCCTCCCGGATGATCCGGATCTCCTCCGGGGTTGGCGGCGGGGTCTCCGTCAGGTCGTTCGCGACCTTGACGTCCCAGCCGATGTTCTCCTTGATCTTCGCGAGGGTGATCCCGGGGTGGACCGACACGAGGACCATCTCGCGGCTCGTGTCATCGAACCGGTACACCCCCATGTCGGTGATCACCAGCTCGGGACCGCCCTTGAGCCCCAGCGCCTCGCGCTCGCGACCGCCGCGCAGGTAGCCGGGGCTGGTGACGAAGTCCACCCGCTCGGGGAGCGTGCGCTTCGAGTTGGCGATCGTGATCACGACCCTCTTCGCCAGCGCGGCGATCTCGCAGGCGCCGCCGCTGCCGGGCAGGCGCACCTTCGGCTTCCTGTACTCCCCGATGACCGTCGAGTTGATGTTCCCGAAGCGGTCGACCTGCGCCCCGCCCAGGAAGCCGACGTCGATGAGGCCGCGCTGCAGGTACAGGTTGAACACATCGAGCATCGGCACGACGGCGAGCGACCCGGTCACGAGGCACGGGTCGCCGATCGAGATCGGCAGACGCTTCGGCACGCAGCCGACGGCGCCCGACTCGTAGATCATGCAGATCCCGGGCGCGTGCATGCGGTAGGCGAGGTTGACGGCCAGCGACGGGACGCCGATGCCGACGAAGACGACGTCGCCGTTCTTCAGCTCCTTGGCCGCCCGCGACACCATCAATTCGGAGGTCGTGTAGTCCGCCATGGCCCCGCGCCTTTCCTCAGAACCCGTAGTTGACCGGCGCGCACATTTGTCGGTCCGCTTGGAGCTCGCCTGTGCGCGCCCCCATCTTCGTGACGTAGGCAGCGCGGTCGGGAAGCCCGTGCACCCACTCGTCGAGATACTTCTGGAAGGACGCTTCGTCGCGCGACACGGCGTCCCACTGCACGTAGAAGTCGTTGTCGCGATCGTACGCCCCCTGCACGAACGACGGGTGCGCTCCGAACGGCTCGTGCACCACGGCGCTGACGATGATCCCCGGGATGAGGGTGCGGTTCGGGTCCGAGCGGATGACCGAGGGATCGACGACCTCCTCCACCGACACGATGACGCGCTTGCTGGCGAAGGCCGCCTCCTTCTGCACGCCGTACAGGCCCCAGACCTGCGTGTTGCCGTCGGCGTCGGCGCGCTGCGCGTGCACGATCGTCACGTCCGGGTTCAGCGCCGGCACGCACCACAGATCCTCTTCGCCGTACGGCGAGCGCACCTTCTTGAACAGCGGGTTCACCGTCGTCAGGTCGGTCCCCGGGTAGTTGCGGGTCGGCAGGAACGGCAGGTTCGACGCGCCCGCCATGAAGCGCAGCACCATCCCGAAGTGCGTGTACTCCTCGATCGCAAGTGTCCGGGGCTTCCCCTGCTCGACCGCCCGGCGGAAGGCGTGCAGGGGGCCGACCCCGGGGTTGCCCGCCCAGGAGAAGATCATCTTGCGGGCGCACCCCGCGAAGATGAGCTGGTCGTAGATGAGGTCCGGCGTCAGCCGGGCGAGGGTCAGGTCGCGCTTCCGCTGGCGGATGATCTCGTGCCCGGCGGCGAACGGGATAAGGTGGGTGAACCCTTCCATGACGACGAGATCGCCGTCGCGCACGAAGCGCGCGATCGCGTCCTTCATCGTCATGAGCTTGGCCATCGCGATCGAGACCTCCGTCGCCCCGGCAGGAGGCGGCCCGAAGGGCCCCGTGGACAAGGGGTTTGGGTCTGCGCGGGGGCGGAATCATAGCACAGGTCCAGCGGCCGCCGGGGCGGCGTGAGGCGGGGGGGGACGCGCGTGAAGACGCGGTGCTGCGGGGGCGGACTCTGGCATAATGCCCGGCGATGACCCGGGAGGAAGCGACGATGGCGACGCGCGATGCACTCCGATGGGCGACACGTTTCGCCAGCCTGGCGATGGCGCTCCTCTTCACGGCGGCATGCGGCGGCCGGACGCAGGAACAGCCGGCCGCTGCGGCCCCGGCCGGCGGCGGGGAAGGATCGCCGGCATCGCAGGAGGGAGCGGGAGCGCCGCTCGTCCCGATGCCGGCCCACGTGCAGGCGGTGCCGGGACAGGGCGCGCCGCCGGGACACGGGGCGATGCAGGGCGGCGCGTCGTCGGGCGAGGTGCGCTGGACGGCTCCGAAGGAGTGGACCGAAGTGACGCCGTCCTCGCAGATGCGCCGGGCGCAGTACCGTCTCCCCGCGGTGTCCTCCGACAAAGAGGACGGCGAGTGCGTCGTCTACTACTTCGGGGCCGGACAGGGCGGCGACGTGCAGGCGAACATCCAGAGGTGGGTCGCGCAGTTCAGCGGCCCCGGTTCGGAGTCGCCCCGCACCACCGAGATCAAGGTCGGCGACCTCGGCGTGAGCCGCGTCGAGGTCGGCGGGACCTACACGCCGTCGCCGATGTCGATGATGGGAGGCCCAGCGCCGCAGCCGAAGCCGGGCTACATCCTGCTCGGAGCGATCGTGCCGGGGCCGAACTCCAACTGGTTCTTCAAGTGCACCGGTCCCGAGAAGACGATGAAGGCCAACCGCGAGCGCATCGACGCGCTCCTGGGCTCGCTCCAGGTCGCGCGCTGAGGCGGGGCCGGCCCAGCCGGACACGCTCCTAGTACCCTTCCCCCTCCAGGCTCGCCTTCCCCGCGAAGGTCCGGTGCAGGAAGATGAAGTAGGAGGCGGCCAGCGCCATCCCGGGGATCCACCAGTACAGGCCGACCCTCAATCCGTACTCCGCCGCCGCGGCGTTCTGCACGGTCAGCGACAAGGCCGGGTCGGTGTTCGCCGGCAGCAGGTACGGATAGACGCCGAACGCGGCGCTGGCGAGCATGCCGGCGAGATAGGCGCACGAGCCGGCGAAGGCGTGGCGGTCGGCCCGGCGCCCGCGCGCCAGGCGCATCAATGCGAGCCCGGCCACGGCCGCGGCCGGGAAGACGTACCCCCACGGATGCCGGCTGAGCCGCGCCGGGACGTGTGGCTGCACGCGAAACGTCACGAGCGTCACGATCGCGGTCAGGGCGGCCACGGCCCACCACGCGGCGCGCGCCGCGCGGAGCGCGCGGTCGCGCACGCCTCCCTCGGCGCGGAGCGCGATCCAAAGGGTGCCGTGCGCCAGGAGCGCGGCGAAGGCCAGCAGCCCGACGAGCACCGTGTACCAGTCGATGATGCCGGTCCTCGGTCCAAGCCGGAAGTCGGTCCACAGCGGCTCGAAGAAGTACCCCGAGGCGTCGAGCGGCACGCCCCGCACGACGTT
>JBGPED010000071.1:0-12445 GCA_041482595.1 Acidobacteriota bacterium | reverse complement strand
GGTCTACAGCCGGATGAGAAACGGCCGCGAGGTCTTCTACGTCCGCGTGTGGGTGCCGTCACAGAAACGCATGAGGTACAGCAAGACGACGGCGCGAACGGTCGAAGAGGCGCAACAGAAACTCGGCGTCATCAAGCTGGACCCGGAGAAGTTTTTCGCCAAGCGGGACGCGAAGCCGGCGGCGAAGGCCCCGTCCTTCGAGGCGCTGGTCAAGGCGTTCCTGGCCGGCTACCACTCGCGCGGGGACAGCGGCTACTACGGAATGGTGTCCGTCTCGTGGCTCGATCACTTCGGGAAGACCGTCGGCGCCGATAAGATCACCCGGGCGATGGTGGAGGACTACCGGGACACGCTGCGCCGCGCTGAGTACGGCGACAGCACCGTGAGGAAGTACGTCGGCGCGCTCGGCACCATGTACCGATGGGCGATCGGGCGCGGGCTCCTATCGGTCAATCCGGTGCAGGACGTGAAGCGACCTTCCGAGCCCGACCGCGAGGTTGCGGTCCTGAGCCGTGACCAGGAGGCGGACCTGTTCAAGGTCACGGAGCGGGACGACCGGATCGTCATCCGGTTGTTCCTCGAATCGGGGATGCGATTCTCCGAGGGGCTGTCGCTCCGGTGGGCTCAGGTCGACCGAGCGGGCGGGGCCATCCTGATCGACAAGTCCAAGACCGGCAAGGCGCGGTCGATCCCGCTGAACGCCCGCTTGACCGCGGTTCTTGATGATGCTACAAGACACGTCCGGTCGGACTTTGTTCTGTGCGACCACGAGCGGAAGGCGCTGGATCGGTTCGTCCTGGCGCGGCGGGTCGAGAGCGCCTTGGAACGGGCGAATGTCTCGAAGGTGAAGGGAACGGGCTTCAACCTGTTCCGGCACACGTTCGGGTCGCGTCTCGCGGAGCAGGGCGTGAGCATGGCGACGATCGCCACCATCATGGGGAACAGCGAGGCCGTGTGCATGAGGCACTACATCCGGTTCTCACCGGCCCACCTGAAGGCCGCGATGGCGACTCTTGACGCGCCAACTGTTGCAGCAGATGTTGCAGGGTCGCGCGGCGTGGTAAACTCCGAGCCGCGGATAGAGTTGGAAGCTGTTGCATCGTAGACATTTCGGGGCGTAGCGCAGCCTGGTAGCGCACCTGCTTGGGGTGCAGGTGGTCGCTGGTTCAAATCCAGTCGCCCCGACCAATCCAGATCAAGCCGGCGGGTTCCGGAGCGGGGCACGGGCCGCGTGCCCCGCGGCCCTTGCCGCTCCGGGGCGGCCGTCCAGAGGATGGTCGCCCATGAAGTCGCGGGGCCCATGCAGCCCTTGAGCATCCTGATCACCAATGACGACGGCTACGGGGCGGAAGGGCTGAAGGCGCTGGAGGAGACCCTCGCCCCGATGGGCGCCGTCTGGGTGATCGCTCCCGACCGCGAGCAGAGCGGCCAGGGGCACGCCCTCACCCTGAACTACCCGCTTCGCTTCCACCGGCGCGGTCCGCGTCATTTCGTCGTGCAGGGGACCCCGACCGACTGCGTCTACCTGGGGATCCACACCATCCTGAAGGAGGAGGGGCGCCCGCGGCTGGTGGTGAGCGGCATCAACCGCGGCTACAACCTGGGCGACGACATCACCTACTCGGGCACGGTGTCGGCCGCCTTCGAGGCGACGTTGATGTCGCTCCCGTCATTCGCGATCTCGCAGGAGATCGGGAGAGACTCTCCGATCAGCTTCGAGGCGGCAGCCCGCTTCGCCCGCGTCCTGGCGCAGGAGATCCTGAAACGCGGCATGCCGACCGACACGCTCTTCAACGTCAACGTCCCCCGGCAGCCTCCACGCGGAGTGCGCATCACCCGCCAGGGCCGCCGGATCTACCCGGGGGGAGTCATCGAGCGCATCGATCCGAAGGGGCGAGCCTACTACTGGATCGGCGGTCAGTCGGCGGACTGGGAGGACGACCCGAAGAGCGATTTCAAGGCGCTCGCCGACGGGTTCGTCTCCGTCACTCCGCTGCACCTGGACCTGACCAACTACAAGGTGATGGACCAGGTGCGCCGCTGGAACCTGGACCTCTAGGAGAGCCGAGCCGCTTGGTCACCGATGTCCTGAAGTGGATCGCCGCGTTCATCACCACGGCCATCAGCAGCCTGGGTTACTTCGGCGTTTTCCTGATGATGGCCATCGAGAGCGCCGCCATCCCTCTCCCCTCCGAGATCATCATGCCGTTCTCGGGATATCTCGTGTCCCGCGGGGAATTCACCCTGCAGGGCGCGGCCTTCTGGGGGGCCGCCGGGTGCGTCCTGGGTTCGTGGGCGGCCTACGCGATCGCGGCCTGGGGAGGGCGTGCTTTTGTCCTGAAGTACGGCCGGTACGTTCTGATCTCGCGGCACGATCTCGATCTCGCCGAGAGGCTGTTCAACAGGTACGGCAGCCCCATCATCTTCTTCAGCCGCCTCATGCCGGTGGTGCGCACTTTCATCTCCCTGCCGGCGGGACTGGCGCGCATGCCGCTCGTCCGCTTCACCGTGTACACGTTTCTCGGCTCGTACCCGTTCTGCTACGCCCTTGCCTACCTCGGCTGTGCGCTGGGCGAGCACTGGCACACTCTCGAGTCCGAGTTCCGGAAATTCGATGTGGCCATCGGCATCGTGCTCGTTCTCGGCGCCGCCTGGTGGGTGAAGCGGCACCTGGCGGCGCGCGTCTCACCCGAGGCGCCGAGCTGATGGTCCACGCTCCGTACATCTGGGTCGACAGCGAACGGGACCTGGAGCGCGCGGCGGAGCACCTGTCGAAGGCGACGTCCCTGGCGGTGGACACCGAGGCCGATTCCTTCTACCACTACCACCACAAGTGCTGCCTCATCCAGGTCTCGGACGGGGAGGCTGTCTATCTCGTCGATCCTCTGGCCCTGAAGCGCCTCCAGCCGCTGGGGGAGGCCCTCGGCTCGCGCCGCATCGTCAAGGTGCTGCACGCCGCGGAGCAGGATGTCCTCTATCTCCGGCGGGACTTCGGCTTCCACATGGAACCGCTGTTCGACACGATGATCGCGTCGCAGCTCCTGGGAAAGACCGGGATCGGTCTGGCCAGTCTCCTCCTCGCCTGCTTCGGCGTGAAGCTCGACAAGGGATCGCAGCGCGACGACTGGTCGCATCGACCGCTCACGGAGCGTCAGAAATTCTATGCGGCGGAGGACGTCCGGCACCTGATCCGTCTGAGCCAGGTCCTGATGGAAGAGCTCCGGATCGTCGGGCGGCTCTCCTGGGCGGAGGAAGAGTTCGCGCTGGTCGCCCGCCGCGCCTGGGAGCCGCGCGTCTTCGACCCGGAGATGTTCTGGACCATCAAGGGGGCCCGCGACCTCCCGTCGCAGGAGGCGGCCGTCCTGCGCGAGCTGTATGCCATGCGCGACCGGCGGGCCGGCGAGGCCGATCTCTCGCCGTTCCGGATCATCTCCGACGAGGCGCTCCTGGCGCTGGCCAGGAAACGCCCGGTCGATCTGTCCGATTTGAACGGCCTGCGGGGCGTCACCCCGCTCGTGCGACGGCGGATCTGGTCCGACATCCTGCAGGCCGTGCAGGCGGGGCTCGAGGTGCCCGAGGCGGACCGTCCGGTGCCGCCCCGGGGGGGCCGCACGCGCAGGAAGTCGGCCGCGTCCCAGGCCCGCCTGGAGCGTCTGCGTGAATGGCGCAAGACGCGCGCCTCCGAGCTCGGCCTGGACCCGGGCGTCCTGTGTCCGCAATCCACCCTCGAGGCCCTCGCCGCCGCGGGCCCCGGGGCGCTCGACCGGCCCGAGGAGATCCCGGGCCTGCGGACCTGGAGGGTGGGGCTCATCCGCCCGGACGCTTCGCGCCTGCTCGGATGATCGGGACGCTGCCGGGGTTCAGCCGAGCTCGAAGTAGAGGTCGAGACAGGTGTGCGTCGCCTCCGTACCGGTGCGGAACCGGGCCCGGACCTTGTCCCCGATCCGGACTGGCTTGCGGTCGGCCAGATAGCTCTTGACGATGGTGCAGACGCCGTCCATCTTGACGTCGATCTGATTGTAGGGGCACTCGATCTCCAGTCCGGTCCCGCCGCGTTCCACGTAGGTGTAGGTGTAGATGTACCCCTTCGGATTCACGATCTCCTGCCAGATCATCGGCTGGTGACAGTCCGGGCAGTCCGCGCGCGGCGGGAGCCACTTCTCCCCCCGGCCCCTGCTGACGGGGCAGCCCGGGTTCACGCACAGGGTGGCCATCAACCGGCCCTCGGTGAGCCCCTTGAAGTACGGGGTGAGCATCCCGTACGTGTGGAAGTGGGTCCCCTCCTCCCCCAAGCGCGGGAAATGGAGCACCCAGACATCATTCGTCGCGGTGATCTTGGATGGGGTCGTCTTCAATTGGACTCTATCGCTCATCGCGCGCCTCCCTCCCAGGCTTTTTCGAGGATTGTGCAGACCACGTGGCTGCCCACACCGGCATGGGAAATCGCCATGCCGCGCCGCGGGTTTTTCACCTGGAGGCTCTGCCAGTCCTTTGGTTTTGTCTTCCCGTAGCGCTTCCAGGTTCCGGGGTCGCCGTGAAACTTGTCGTACTTCCCCTGCAACTGCCAGAGGACCTCGCCGGCCTGGAAGATCCCGGTCGCTCCCACCGCATGCATCGTCCCCAGCAGGCCCCCGGACAGGTTGGCCGGACACTTGCCCGGCTTGCCGGTCTTCGGGTTGAGGAGATAGGAGTCGCCCGAGGTGACATACTCCTGTTCGCGCCCGTACAAGGTGATTCCCACGTCGCCGTAGGTCTGCAGGTCGGAGATGGTGAAGGCGTCGTGCGTTTCGATCAGGTCGAGGTCCTCGATGGGGTTTTTGATTCCCGCCATGTGGTAGACCATGTAGGCGGCGAAGCGCGTGGCGCCGAAGCTCTCGAAGCCGGGCCACCGCCCGTCCTGCTTCTCCATGTCCTTGTACAGGCCGCGGTAGTCCTCTTCCTTCTCGTTGGGCAGCAGCAGAATCCGCATCGGACGGCGGTCGCCGGTACGCAGCGTGTGCGAGCCGCCGGCGACATAGACCCGCGCCGGTCTGTCGCTCAGCTTGGGAGCCAGATCCTCCGAGCACAGCAGCACGGCTGAGGACCCCACGCTCATGGCGCAGCATTCCAGGAAGCGCAGCGGGTCGGAAACGATTTCACCCTTCAGGACCTCCTCAACCGTGTGCCTGCCCGGCTGTTGCGCGAACGGAGAATTGCAGGCGTAGCCGCGGTTCTTGACAGCGATCTCGGCGCGCACCCGCTCGTCCACGTTGTACATTTCCTGGAAGCGCCGGGCCATCGGTGCGTAGTAGCTGGCGTAGTTGCGCGCCAGCCGGGTCTCGAAATCCTTGCAGGCGGCGGAGGCGATGTAGTAGTTGCCGGTCCAGGTCTTGACTTCGTCCATGCGCTCCCAGCCGAGGACCAGCGCGCAGTCCGCCATCCCGCTCGCCACCGTCGTGGCCCCCATCAGCAGCGCCGATCCTCCTGTGGCTCCGCCCGTCTTGATCCCGACGTTCGGCAGGAGATCGAGCCCCAGATAGTCGTGGACCTTGGCCTCGCAGAGCAGCTGGTCCTGAAAGTGGTCGGCGAACTCACCGTAGCATGCGAAATTGATCAACCCCTTGACCTCGAGAGGATCCATTTTGAGATCATTCTCTTCGACCAGCATCCGGAAGGCCATCATGGTCAACTCTTCAATCTTCTTCTCCGGATACCGCTTGCGGAAGTCGCTCGTCCCCGCCGCCACCATGTAGACGGGGCGAGTCCACTGGGGCACTCTCAGGTTTCCGGGTTTGAACTCGATCATGCTGCGCCTCCTCCCGAGACTCGGTCGGACCCGGTCCTGCTCCGGTCCGATATGGATTCACGCCGCCCGGGGCTGCGACTATATCTCCGCGGCCGGCCGCGGAGCAATCGTCAAGATTTCGATTAGACTCCTCATCGTGATCCTCGAACGCTCCATGGATCCCGGCTGGCTGTCAAACGCCTACCTCGTCGCCGGCCGGGAAGGAGGCACGGCGGTCGCCGTCGACAGCGGCGCGCCGCTTCAACCCCTGTTCGCGGCGATCGAGCACCACCGTCTGAAGCTCGCGGCGATTTTGACCACGCACCGCCACATCGACCACGTGCAGGGGCACGCCGATCTCGCACGCAGGACCGGGGCGCCGATCTACGCGCTCCGCCCCGAGACGCCGCACGTCCCCGCTGCCTTGGCGCTCGAGCCGGAGGAGGAGCGCTCCTGGGGCGGCCTCAGGGTCCGGGCGGTGCCCCTTCTGGGGCACACGGCGGGACACTCCGGCTATCTCATCGACGGGGCCGGCCTGTTCACGGGAGACTGCCTGTTCGCAGGCTCACTCGGGGGAACCGTTGCTCCCGGGGCGAGCGGCTTCGAGGACGCTCGCCGCGCCGTCCACCGCATCCTCACTTTTCCCGATGGGACGCCGGTCTACCCAGGGCACGCCGATCCGACCACGGTCGGGGCCGAGCGTGCCGCCAACCCGTTCATCCGGGTCATGACCGGACTCGACGCGGAAGGGGACGGCCGGTGCGTCGCCCTCGGCCGCCGCGCCCGTCTCATCGTTCTGGCGCGCGATTACGACGGCGGCACCAAGGCCTGGGTCCGCTTCGATGACGACGGGAAGGACGACCTCGTTCCCGGGAGCCGGGTGAAGGTCCCGGGCGATTGAGGCCCCGTGGGTCGTTCCACGCCGTCGCCTTGACCGGCATCGGGACGGTCGCATAGAATCCGTTCTCTTTGCTGATTCGTCGGGGCGTAGCGCAGCCTGGTAGCGCACCTGGTTCGGGACCAGGGGGTCGGTGGTTCAAATCCACTCGCCCCGACCATTCTCATCTCGCGATGAAAGCCACCCGGTTCCTGATCAGCGGCATCGTGCAGGGAGTCGGGTACCGGTTCTTTGCCTTGCGCACGGCCAGAAGCCTCGGGATCCGCGGCTTCGCCCGCAACCTTTCCGATGGCCGGGTCGAGGTGGTGGCGGCGGGAGCGGAAGACGCCATGCGGCAGTTCCAGGAAATTCTCCGCAAGGGCCCGGCGGGAGCCCTGGTCAAAGGGGTATCTGCGTCGGAGTCGATCCTGGACCGGGACCTTGACGGTTTCGAAATCCGCCACTGACGTAAGCGCGACGAGGATGCCATGGACCTCAGGAAATACATCCGCGACGTGCCGGATTTCCCCAAGAAGGGAATCGTCTTCAAGGACATCACCCCTCTCTTGAGCGACAAGGACGCCCTGCACTACGCCCTCACCACTCTCGCCGATCGTTTCAAGGATCGCGGTATCACCAAGGTCGTCGGCATCGAGTCGCGCGGCTACATCTTCGCGCCCGCCATCGCCCTGGGTCTCAGGGCCGGATTCGTGCCGGTGCGGAAGCCGGGAAAGCTTCCGTGGCAGACGGTGGTGGAGGAATACGAGCTCGAGTACGGCAAGGATCGCCTCGAGATCCACGTCGATGCCGTCCGCCCGGGAGAAAAAGTGCTGATCGTCGACGATCTCCTGGCCACCGGCGGCACCGCCTCGGCGGCGCACAGGCTCGTGAAGCGCCTGCAGGGTGTCGTCGTCGGATCCGGCTTCCTCGTCGAGCTGGCCTTCCTCGAGGGACGCGCCCGTCTGCCCGGCATGGACGTCGTCAGCCTCATCCAGTACTGATGACGGCGCCTCGAGCCCTGCTCCTCCTGGCCCTCCTTCCGTCCGCGGTGGTGTTCACCGTGCCGGTCGCCGCCGCGGGCGTCGCGGCTCCGGCCGTGGATCCGTTCATCGACAGGGAATACGCCTCCCTCGACTCTCTGTACAGGGACCTTCATACCCATCCCGAACTGTCCCTGCACGAGCAGGAGACGGCCCGGCGGATCGCCTCCGAGCTGAAGGCGGCCGGCTTCGACGTGAGCACCGGGGTCGGCGGGAACGGAGTCGTGGCGGTGCTGCGGAACGGCCAGGGGCCGACCGTGATGTGGCGCTCCGACCTGGACGCGCTGCCGGTCAAGGAAGAGACGGGTCTTCCCTACGCCAGTGCGGTCACCGCGACCGACGATTCCGGCCGCCAGGTCCCGGTCATGCACGCCTGCGGGCACGACATCCACATGACCACGCTCGTCGGCCTGGCGCGAGGGCTCAAGGCGCTCCGGGCGCGCTGGTCGGGGACGGCCATTCTGATCGGACAGCCGGCGGAGGAGAGGGTGATGGGTGCCATGGCGATGATCAGGGACGGACTGTTCACGCGTTTCCCGCGCCCGGACGCCATCCTGGCACTGCACGTGAAGGCCGACCTGCCTGTGGGGGTCATCGGGTACCGCGCCGGACCGGCGTTCGCCAACGTCGACAGCGTCGACATCCGTGTCCACGGACTCGGGGGGCACGGTGCGTCGCCGCACAAGACCGTCGATCCGATCGTGATCGCGGCGCGCATCGTCATGGCCCTGCAGACGATCGTGGCGCGGGAAATCGACCCGATCGATCCGGCGGTCGTGACGGTGGGATCGATCCACGGCGGGACGAAGCACAACATCATCCCCGACACGGTGGACCTGCAGCTGACCGTCCGCTCCTACACCGACGAGACGCGGAGGAGGCTCCTCGACGGGATTCGCCGCAACGTCCTGGCGGAGGCGCAGGGGGCGGGGGCGCCGCAGCCGCCCGACATCGCAATCGGCGAGAGCACGCCGGCCACGGTGAACGATCCGGACCTGGTGCGGCGCACCGTGGCGGAGCTGAAGAAGGCCTTCGGTGACGACCGGGTCGTCGAGGTCCCGCCGGTCATGGGGTCGGAGGACTTCACTTATTACGGCCGCGAGCGGATCCCGATTTTCATGTTCAACCTCGGTACGATCCCGCGGGAGCGCATCGACGAGAGCGCCCGCCCCGATGGCAGGCCGCTGCCGTCTCTGCACTCCTCGCAGTACGCTCCGGAACGGGAGGGTTCCATCCGCGCCGGGGTGCGCGCGGCGCTCGTGGCCGTCCTCGGCCTGCTCCAGGCGCACTGAACCTCGGTAGCGGACGCGCGGTCCGCGCAGCCGCGGCGCGGTTCGATAGTGCCGGGCTCCTACCGTGGCCCCAGCACGTCCGCCCCGCCCGGGTTCCGCCTCGTGTCGGCCGCCGCCTCCGTCCGGCCGTCGGAGTAGACACGGACGGCGGCCACCTCGCCCAGCCCGTCGGCGGGCCGCACGCTGTGACCCCGGCGCTTCAGCTCGGCCATGTCGTCCGGCGACAACGCGTCCTTCTCGGCGACGATCTCGTCCGGAAGCCACTGGTGGTGGATGCGCGGCCGATCGAGTGCTGTCTGGAGAGAATCCCCGTCCACGATCAGGTTCAGGAGGACCTGCGTGGTCACCGTCGGGATGCGCGAGCCGCCGCGCGAGCCGAGGGCGATCACCTCACCCCGGCGCCAGGCGACCACCGGGGTCATCGACGAAAGCATGCGCGCACCGGGACGGACCGCGTTGGCATCGCCCTGGATGAGGCCGTACAGGTTCGGCCGCCCCGGCGCGGTCACGAAATCGTCCATTTCGTCGTTGAGAAAGAACCCCGCCCCGGACACGTAAAGACCGCAGCCGAACCACTCGTTGAGCGTCGTCGTCAGCGACACGACCATCCCCGAGCCGTCGGCCACGGAGAGATGCGTCGTCGCCGCCGGCCTCATGCCGCCGGCAGCCGCGGGCAGCGGCTCACCCGGCCACGGACGGATCTCCAGGGACGGGGTGGCCTTCGCCTCGTCGATGTCGGCCGCGCGCCGCGCGATCCAGCCGGCGGACAGCAGCTGCGCCGATCCGGCGTGCGCGGAGTCCGGATCGCCGAGGACGAAGCGGTCGGCGTAGGCCCGCCGCCACGTCTCGGCCAGAAGATGATCGCGGTCGGCGCTCCCCCGGGGGCGCTCCGCAAAGCGCAGCGTCTCGAGCACCCTAAGGCTCTGCGCCAGGATGATCCCGCCGGAGGACGGAAGAGGCATCGAAGCGACGTCCCATCCGAAGGCATGGAACCGCAGAGGCTCGCGCCACACGGGACGGTAGGACGCGAGGTCGGCGGCGGTCAGGATGCCCCCATGGGCTCGGGACGCCGACTCCACGGCGGAGGCCACCTTTCCCGACGTCAGGGCGTCCGGGCCGCGCTCCATGTAAAGGCGCAGCGTCGCGGCGAGCTCGGGCAGACGGAGAAAGGTGCCGGCGCCGGGCGGCTTCCCGTCCGGCAGCCAGACCTTCGCCGTCTCGGGAAAGCGCGCCAGGGTCTCCTGGTACCACTCGATCGCCTCCTGCAGACGGGGCGTGACGGTGAACCCGTCACGCGCGAGCGCGAGCGCGGGTGACACGACGGCGTGCCAGGGGAGGCGGCCGTAGCGCTGGTGCAACTCGAACAGGCCGTCGGGGGACCCGGGGACGCCGGCGGCGAGCGGACCCACGACCGTTGCGTCTTCGATGGGCGAGCCGTTCCGGTCGAGATACATCGACTCCGTGGCGTCCCGGGGGGCCGTCTCCCTGAAATCGAGAGCCGCCACAATCTCTGCGGTCTTGACGACGGCAAAGCCGCCACCGCCGAGGTTCCCGGCCTGCGGGTGCACGACAGCTAGAGCGAGAGCCACGGCCACCGCGGCATCCGCCGCGTTGCCGCCGTCATGAAGAATCTCGATGCCGACCCGGGTCGCGGCAGGCTCGCCCGAGGCGACGGCGCCCGCGGCGGAGACCGGCGGACCACCGGCCGCGGGCGGGGCCGGCGCCGGCCGCAGACAGCCAAGTGCCATGGCCACGGTCAGCAACACCGAAGACGCCACGATTGCCGTCCTTCGTTTCACTCGTCCTCCTGTCCCGTGAGTCGCGGGTGGGGAAGTGTCGCACAACCGGCCGCGCGTGCGCCACAGCGCGCCCTGGGTGCGGCGGACCGCGGCCTCTCCTTGACGGGGTTCCTCGGGGACGGGTAAAGTGATGGCTTCGGACGGGCCTGTAGCTCAGGTGGATAGAGCAACGGATTCCTAATCCGTGTGCCGCGTGTTCAAGTCACGCCAGGCCCACCAGTCCTCGGAGGCGGAAGGGACGGACGATGAAGAAGACGGAACGGCACCAGATCAAGCGCGACGAGCTGGTCACGGCCATCGGAAAGGGCACCTTCTACGTCGAGCACCACGTCCGGCGGATCGCGATCGTGACCGTGGGCCTGGTCGCCCTGGCGGCCGGTGTCTTCGGGGGATGGGTCTGGTGGTCAGGCCGGGAGGAGAAAGCCTCTTTCCTGCTGGGGGAGATCATCCAGACGTACCGGGCCCCGGTGTCGACCTCCCTCGATGCGCTCCAGCAGTCCACGCCGGGGTCGAAGACGTTTTCGTCGGCCGAGGAGAAAGACCTGGAGGTGGTGAAGCTGGCCGATGAAATCCACGCGCGCTACGGCTCGTCGCACGCGGCGCCAAAGGCGCTGTACTACAAGGGACTCGCGCTGGCCGAGCTGAAAAGGACGGAGGAATCGGGCAAGGCGCTGCAGGATCTGCTGTCGACGTACCCGGGTGATTTTCTCGCGCCCCTCGCGCGTTACGAGCTGGCACGCCTGAAGGAGGCCCACGGAAATCCGTCGGAGGCGCTGATCCAGTACCAGGCCCTGGCCGAGGACGCGCAGGGTTTCTTCCCGAAGGAGGAGGGTCTCATGGGCGTGGCGCGCTGCCAGGAGGCGCTCGGCCGCAAGAGCGACGCGCTCAAGACGTACCAGAAGATCGTCAGCGAGTTCCCCAACTCCGATTACCAGTTCGAGGCGAAGAAGAAGGTCGAAGAGCTTTCGTAAGACGCATGCGCCGATTCGTGAACATGGCCAAGAGCGGCCGGATGGCCGCGACCCGCCGGGTGCCGCCTCCGGTGCCGAAGCCCCTCCAGAAAGACACGACTCGACCGCGACCGAAGCGCGGAACAGCGCCCCCGGCCGCCGCGGCGAAGCGCCGCGGATGACGTCGGGTGGGGTCGCGAACGGATCCGCGGCGGGCCTTCAGAACGGAATGTCGTCCTCGGGCGGCGGTCCCGCCTCGTCGACCGCGGGCTCGGGGGAGGCGGCGGCCGCGCTCATTTTCGCCTCGCCCGGCTCAGGCCGGCCCAGCATGAGGACGCGCAGGGCCTTGATCTCGGTCGTCTGACGCTTGTTCCCCTCGCGGTCGTCCCACTGGCGGGTCTGGATGGATCCCTCGATGTAGACCTGCTTTCCCTTGGTCAGGTGCTCGCGCACAATCTCCGCCTGCTTGCCCCAGACGACGATGCGGTGCCATTCGGTGCGCTCCTGACGCTCGCCGCCCTTGTCGGTCCAGACTTCGTTGGTGGCGAGGGTGAAGTTCGCGACGGCCGAGCCGTTCTGCGTGTAGCGCACCTCCGGGTCCCGCCCGAGATTGCCGATCAGCATGACCTTGTTGAGACTTGCCATGACCGTCCCCTATGTGTCCGATGGGCTCCCGGGTAGCCTATCACAGCCTTAGGAGCGTGTCCGAGTAATAGCATGGGT
>JBGPED010000070.1:0-12451 GCA_041482595.1 Acidobacteriota bacterium | reverse complement strand
TGAGCAGGTGCGGGAAGTAGATCAGGTTGTTGGTCCACAGGCACCAGCCGGAGATGAAGCCGTGATTGTCCCCGAAGGCGTGCTTCGTCCAGGCGTAGATCCCCCCCTCCTCCGGGTAGCGCGTCGTCAGATCGATGACCGCGAGCCCCGAGGGCACGAAGAAGCAGAGGAAAGCCAGGAGCCACAGGGGAAGCGCCGCGTAGCCGTAGCCACCGGCAGAGGTCAGCCACCAGCGCAGGCCGACGATGGCGACGACGTTGAGGAGGACGAGGTCCCACAGCCCGAGCTCGCGACGGAGGCCGGTCGCCCCACCGCCGGGGGCGATCTCCGGCGCCGGCGCGGCGCTGTCCGGTGGCTGGGGTATCAGGACCTTGTCCCCGCGATCTTCTGCCGCGCCTTGCGGTACAGCAGGTAGCACAGGCCGAGGAAGACGATTACGGCGACGGGATCCGCGAACCCCTTCATGCGATCCGCGAGATGACCGCTGTGATCCTGTATCCACGTTAAAAGGTTAACTTGGTGATTGTTCCATTCGATCATTGACATGCCCGCGATCAGGACTCCAGCGACGGAGCCGCCGGCGACCAGGCCCGTGCCGTAGAGCATGCCGGACGACACCTCCGACTCGGACTCCTCGCGTCCGGTCATCCTCTCCACGATGAATCGCACGGCGCCGCCGACGAAGATTGGCATCGTGGTCGAGAGCGGCAGATAAGCCCCCACGGCCCAGGCCAGCGCCGAGATCCCCATGACCTGCACCGACACCGCGAGCGCGGCTCCCACGAACACGAAGCCCCACTGCAGCTTGTGGCCGAGGATCCCCTGGATGAGCGTCGCCATCAGAGTCCCCTGCGGGGCCGGGAGCTTGTCCGAACCGATCGGACCAAACGCGGGCGAGTTGTGCATCAAGAAAAGCGTCACGCCGATGGCGAACGCCGAGGCGAACACTCCGATGATGAAGCCGATCTGCTGGCGGTAGGGCGTCGCCCCGACCAGGTAGCCGGTCTTGAGATCCTGCGACGTCGCGCCGGCGTTCGCCGCCGCGGTGCTGACGATGGCGCCGATGACCAGCGCCGCGGTCTGGTAGGTGATCCCGGACCAGCCTACCGCCAGGAACAGCATGCAGGTCCCCATGATCGTGGCGATCGTCATGCCGCTGATCGGGTTGCTGGTCGTGCCGATGATCCCGACGATCCGGGATGAAACGGTCACGAAAAAGAAGCCGAAGAAGATGATCAGGACGGCGAGCAGGAGGCTGCTCGGGAAATGCGTGGGGAGGCCCGGCATGAAGGAAATCGCGAGCGCCAGGAAGAGCGAGCCGATCGCCACCACATTGATCGGGATGTCTCTCTCGGTCCGCCGCGCGGCGGCCGGGCCCGTCTCCTTGCGCAGACTCTTCACGCTGTCGCGGAACGAGGCCCAGATCGTCGGCAGCGTCCGGGCGAGAGACATCATGCCCGCCGCCGCCACGGCCCCGGCCCCGATGAGGCGGATGTAGGCCCGGTAGAACTGCTCGTTGAGCCCGTGCGAGGCAATCCAGGCATCCGAAAACGACAGTGAGCGGAGCTGCTGGTGCAACTGATCCTCGCTCACGAACATCGACAGGAGCGGCGTCAGCGCCATCCATCCCAGGATGCTCCCCGACACCATGATCCCGGAAATTTTCGGACCGATGATGTATCCCACGCCCAGGTACTCCGGGACGATCTCGCAGTTGACCGTCGCGTTCGGGAACGGCGAGGTCCGGCCGGTGACGTAGGTGGGAATCTCCTTGAAGAAGCCGAGGACCGAGTTGAACGCCTTGTAGATCATCGCGGCCCACAGTCCCCCGAAGACCATCTTCGCCATCTCGCCGCCCTTCTCTCCGGCCACGAGCACCTCGGCACAGGCGGTCCCTTCCGGGTACACCAGGTTGCCGTGCTCCTGGACGATGAGCGAGCGGCGCAGCGGGATCATCATCAGGACGCCGAGGAAACCGCCGGCCAGCGCCATCATGAGGATCGGCCAGTACTTGAAGAAGTTCTCTCCACCGGCGCCGGCCGACAGGAACAGGAACCCGGTCACGGTGAAGACCACCCCGGCGGCGACCGACTCGCCCGCGGAGCCGATCGTCTGGACGATGTTGTTCTCCAGGATGGTCGAGCCGATCTTCTTGAAGACGGCGATCGACAGGACCGCGATGGGGATGGAGGCGCTCACCGTCACGCCGGCCCGGAGCGCCAGGTAGACCGTGGCCGCGCCGAACAGGATGGCGAAGAAGGCGCCCAGGGCGATCGCCTTCGGGGTGAACTCGGCGACGTTCGCTCCGTCCGCCACGAACGGCTTGAAACCTTTCACCGCGGACGTCTTGGAGGTGGCCGACCGGTTCTCGGTTGCCATGCCGAATCTCTCCTCTCGTCGAGACTGCGTGGTGTCTGGACTTTCCGAATTGCGAACCGCGGGTTGCGTCGAGCTTCGGCGGACTCTACCTCACACCCCGGGGTGTGTCAACGGACGGCGCGACCCGCGTGGATGATCGGCCGGGGCTTGCCAGGAGTTCCCCGGCTCCCCTAAGATGAGGCAGCGTCGAGAGAACTCCCGGACCGATGAGAATGGGAACGCGCGTACCTCCTTCCAGGCGCCGGCCGGCAGCGACAGTTTGCCGGGTCGCCTTCCTGTTCGTGGCAGGAGCGGGCCTGGCCCGCCCGGGCACCCCGGCGTCCGTGACGCCCTCCCCTGCCCCGACTCCGCCCGCGACCGGGACGATGGCGGCCGGCGCGTCGGAGGGCGTCTACTGCCCCGTCTGCGGGACCCGCAACAGAGTGGGAAGCGGCTTCTGCCTGAAGGACGGCTCGCCGCTGCCGGCCCTCGATCCGGCACGCGTGGTGCCGGTGTTCACTCGCGATCCGGCGACCTATTCTCCCGAAGAGATCCAGGAGGCGGTGCACCGGGCCTCCCGGGCGGTTGTCCGGGTCCGCGTCAAGACCACGTCGACTCTGAAATATCCCGTGGTCTTCCAGCCTGAGAAGGAGCTCATCAGCATCGGGCAGCTGGAGTCGGTCGAAGGCGCGTCCCGCCTGATCGGCTCGGGCTTCACGGTCGGCCAGGGGGAGATAGTCACCAACGCTCACGTGGCGACTCCGTTCGGCGTGCCGGCCCAGGTCACGGTCGATGCCCAGGACGGCCGGTCCCTGCCGGCGCGTCTGCGGGGGGTCGACCTCGCCAGCGATCTGGCCCTCCTGCAGGTGGACACGGCCTCCCTGCCGCAGCTCGAGTGGGGCAGCTCCGACAGACTTCAATTGGGAGACGAAACCTGGGCGATCGGCGATCCTCTCGACCTCGGACTCTCGGTCACGCGGGGAACCATCTCGACCAAGGCGCGCATGCGCACCGGGCTGAACCAGGTCGAGGCGTTCGTTCACTCCGACGCCTTCATCACGCACGGGAACAGCGGCGGCCCGCTCGTGGACGTCCTGGGGCGCGTGGTCGGCGTCAGCGACATGGGCTTCATCGAGGACCGCGGCCAGGGGTATTCGATTCCCTCGGACATGGCGCGCCTGGTCGTCGATCGGCTGCGGAGCGCCGGAAAATACGAACGCGGCTTTCTCGGTCTGCACGTTCGCCAGGTCGATACCGACAATGTCAAGAAGTACGGCCTGAAGCGCACGACCGGGGTGGTGGTGGAGTCGGTGCTGAAGGGCGCGCCGGCCGAAGCGGCGGGGTTCCGCCCGGGGGACGTCCTGTTCGGGATCAACGGCCGCCAGGCCATCTCATCGTACCTGCTGCAGGAGGCCGTCTCCAGCGTCGGTCCCAAAGCCTCCATCGTGATCATCCTGGACCGGGCCGGACAGGTCATCGAACTCAAACTGACGACCGCCCTTCGACCGGTCGAGCCGCGCATCGATCCCCTCCTCGATCTGCAGAGCTACATGATGGTGCGTTTCGAGGAGGATCCGAAGCACCACGGCGTCGTGATCCGCGTGCCCGACTCCTACAGCCCGGCGCCGCGCTTCGGCTTCAACGACGGGGATATCGTGGACAGCATGCTGGCGGCGCAGGACTGGCCGGACGAACCGATCACGTTCGAGTACTACAAGAAAAAAGCGCACAGCGCGTCCGTCAGCTCGTTGTCCGAGCTGAGGTCCGCTCTGGGCCGGATGTACATGGGGGGACGTGTCGGTGTCGCCTTCCAGATCAAGCGCTCTCTCCATCCGATCGCCGCGGTGGCCTACGATGAGATCTGGCCCATCATCCTCTGACGCCGGTCGCCGCGAGCGTGCGGTCCGGCACGCCGCGCGGCGGGTCCTGCGCACGGGGGCGTTGTTCCTCGCCCTGGCCGCTGGCCTGTCCTCGGCGGCCCCCCTCCCGGGCGACGCGGATAGCCCGGCCCAGGACGCCCATTCGCCCGGGACGCCGCAGAGACCGAGGACCTGCCCCCGCTGCGGGTACCTCTGCGATCCGGCCTGGCATTTCTGTGTCCGCTGCGGCTGGGACATGCAGTCCCTGATCGGCAAAGCCGCGGGAGATCGCCTCGACGCCCTCATGCGCGCCGTCGTCCGGGTCGTCGTGGTCAAGACCGCCCCGAAGCTGCAACAGATCCTCTCTCCCAAGGACTACAAAAGCGTCCGGCATTACGTCACATGGAATCCGGGACATCGCAAGGCCTTCGCGTCCGCCGTCCCGTTTCTCGAGCCGGGACTGTTCGTGACCACCGCCCGCACCCTGGCATGGTCCGATTCCGTGCAGGTCGTCACTTCCAACAACATGGAGTACGCCGCCACGGTCCTGGGTGTCGACCTCGCCTCCGGCATCGGCGTCGTGAAAGCCGACGTGCCGGGCATCGAACCGATAGCGCCCGCGGGCGACGCGGCCGGGGCGGTTTGGGCGATCTGCTTTCCCGTCGTTTTCGAGAACGACCTGGTCAGGTACCTCCCGGTGTCCCTGCACGGCGGCAAGGTCACGGGCACCCGCGAGTCCGGGACCTACATGGCCTCGCTGGAAAACCTGCTGCGCAGCAATCACACGATCCCGGACGGCTGCCTGGGCGGCGCGCTCATCGATTCGCGGGGGGCGCTGGCCGGGATGATTCTGGGGAGCCCCGATGCCGGGATCACCTTTGCGGTGCCGGCCCGTGACCTCGCGTCGATCGTCGGGAGTCTCGCACGCAAGGAGCCGCTCCAGAGGCCCTACTTCGGGATGGGGCTCGTCACCGAGGATGATCGCCGGCGCGCCCGTTTCGGGCTGAATGATGCCCCCGCCCATCCCCTCGTGGGCTTTCTCGCCCCCAGCTCGCCGGCCGCGGCGGCCGACATGCGGCCGGGCGACTTCCTGGTGGCCGTCGGCGGGGACGACGTGGCGACGGTCGCTGCGGCCGGCACGCGCCTTCTGTCCGCGACGCCCGGCGGACCGCCGGTCGTCCTCACGCTCCTGCGCGCGGGTCATCAGGTGCAGACGTCGATCACGCCGACGGTCCGCCCGGCACGAATCCTTCTTGATCCCGCCGACGAGCTGCAGGAAGCGCTCGAGGCCAATCTCATCGAAGTGAGCACCGGCCCGACTTCGCGGCAAGGGCTCAAGGTCGCCAATGTCGTCAGGGGAGGCAGGGGCGAGGACGACGAATTCAAGGATGGAGACCTCATCGTGTCGGTCAACGGGAAGGGCGTGCGGCGTCTCGAGACCTTCAACCAGATCGTGCGGTCCGAGAACCCGCACATCTTCGGAAACGCGGCGTCGGACGGCGACACGTTCGACATGTACCGCCTCTCCCTCGAGGTCCGGGCGCAGGGCGAGACCAAGGATGTGCGCGGGTACTTCAGCCGCTTCCCGGGCATTCTCGCCCCGCCGGTGTACTGATGATGCGGCGCGTTGTCCCCGTCGTCCTGTCGGCGGTGCTCCTCGTGTTGCTCCTGCTCGCCGCCGCTGTTGCGGACGAGAACGTCTGCCCGAAGTGCGGGGCGCCGCTCGAGCCGGGGGCGGCCTTCTGCACCCGCTGCGGCACCAAAATCGAGGGAGGCCCGGCACGGCCCGCGGCGCCCCGGGAGGACATCCGGAGGTCCGTGGTCCAGGTGGTCGCCGCCCACGACCAGGAGCTGACGTCGACGCTCGGCGCGATCGAATTCGGATCCGCGGTCAAGATCGACTCCATCCTCGGGAGCGTCTTCGCCGTGGCCCCGGGCGAGTTCGTCACCGATTCGGGTGTCCTGACCGGCTCACGGAACGTGACTCTCCGGACCGCGGACGGCCGCAGCGTGCCGGCGCGCATCGTGGGGATCGATCCGATGATCGGAATCGGGCTGCTCTCCGCCGACCTGCTGGACGTCCCGGTCGTGAAGCTCCGGGCCGGCGGCCTGCCCCGCCTTGGGGAAGGGCTCACGGCGATCGGCTTTCCTTCGCAGAGGCGGGCCGGACAGACGCTCACGACGACCGCGGGGATCGTGAGCGGTCTCCACAGGGCCGAGTTGGGAGTCCATCCGATCGAGGACTACATTCAGACCGATGCCTCGCTCCCGGACGGTTTCGCGGGGGGCCCGGTCGTCGACGCCGAGGACCGGGTGGTCGGCATGAGCACCGCCTGGGTGTTCGGCGAGATCGTGGTCCTCGGGCCCGGCCCGGGGATTGGGATCTCCGTGCCGGTCGGCTGGATGCAGAGATCGCTCGACTGGATCCGTGCCGGCCGGCCGCCCCGGGCCTGGATCGGCGCCTACACTCTCCCCGCCAATCCCGAGAACCGCGCCCTGTACGGCCTGCCGGAGAACGTGAGACGCGTGATCGAACAGGTCTTCCCGGGGACGCCCGCCGCGGAGGCGGGCCTCAAGACCGGGGATGGCATCGTGTCGCTGCAGGGGGAGGAGGTCTCGTCCCTCACCGGTCTGCACGACAGGCTCCTCAGGACCAAGGTCGGTGAGCGGCTTGATCTGGTCATCACCCGGCGCGGCCGGACGATGCCCATGCAGATCACTCCGGTCGCCCGACCGGACCGCGCGCGATTCACTTCACTCGACACGCTGCGCTTTTACGGCGGCCTGGAGCTGGCGCCGCAGGGCGACAAGGCCCTGGTCGTCCGGCGGGTCCTTCCGGGATCGGCGGCGGCCGAAGCCAAGGTGGCGGTGGGCGACGAGCTGCAGAGCGTCCTGAGCAAGAAGGACCTGGAGCACGCGAACCGCGATAACGCCCGCTGGCGCCAGGCGAGGACATCCGAAGACCTCGACCGGCTGATGGAGATGGCATACTCCGATTTCGACTTCTTCGTTGGATTGAAGTTCAAGTCGCGCGGCGGCGCGCGCCATGATCTGTATCTTTCGGCGATCCTCGGCCCCTCAAGCGCCTTGTGAGCGCGTCCTGACCCGACCCCTGCCCATCATCTATACTATGCGACCCGCTGGGACGTCCCGGGTGATCTCGGCGGGCCACGGCGGGATAGAGCACCTTATGGCGAGAACTGCCCGATCCCGCGGATGCGTTCTGGCGCTGTCCTTCGTCCTCGCGGCCTGCAATTCAGGCGGAACTGGATCGATGCGTCCTTCGACAAGCACCGACACGCGGCCCTACCTCCTCGAGACCGTCGGCGAATACGCCGTGTCGCGCGTGTACGCCGACGGCTTCGAGGACCTGTCCAAGAAGGACCGGGCCCTGGCGTTCTACCTGTACCGCGCGGCCCTCGCCGGCCGCGACATCTTCTACGACCAGATGGGCCGGGATGTCCTGGAAATCCGGGACCTTCTGGAGGAGATCCTCATCCACCCCCAGGGGATCGACCCGAAGTTCCGCGACCGGCTCCTGCACTACCTCAAGCTCTTCTGGATCAACAATGGGAACCACAACGACCGGACCCGACACAAGTTCGTCCCGGAATTCACCTTCGAGGAGATGAAGACCGCCGCCGGTCTGGCGCAGCGGGATGGTGCGCGGATCAAGCTGGCGTTCCGGGAGACGCTCTCGCAGAAGCTCGACCGCCTGCGGCCTTCCATCTTCGATCCGAGCGTCGACCCGCTCTCCACCTGCAAGTCGCCCCCGCCCGGCGGGGACATCCTGACCTGCAGCAGCGTCAACTTCCAGGAGGGCGTGAGCCTGGCGGACCTGAAGGGATTCCAGGAAACCCACCCCCTGAACTCGCGCCTGGTGAAGAAGGACGGCAGGGTGATCGAGGAGGTCTACCGGGCCGGGCGCGGGGAGATTCCACCGGGGCGCTACGCCAAGGAACTGAAGGTCATGGTCGGCTTCCTCGAGAAGGCGCGCCCTTTTGCCGACGACGCGCAGCGGGAGAACCTGGACCACCTGATCGACTACTTCGCGACCGGCGACCCCGCGGCGTTCCGCGCCTACAACATCGCCTGGGTCAAGCACGAGACGCCGGTGGACGCGATCCTGGGCTTCATCGAGACGTACAAGGACCCGCGCGGCCAGAAAGGGGCGTTCGAGGGCATCGTCCACTTCGTCGACCGCCGCACCACCCGCCTGCAGAAGGACCTCGCCTCCCTGGCCCAGCACTTCGAGGACAGGGCCCCGTGGGACGAGGCTTACAAGCGCAAAGGCTTCAACGTCCCGATCGCCAACGCCGTCAACATCCTGCACGCCGCGGGCGATTCCGGTCCGATGCCGCCGATCGGCGTGAACCTGCCGAACGAGGAGGACATCCGCGAGCGCTACGGCAACAAGAGCGTGTCGCTGGTCAACGTGATGGACGCCCACAACCGGGCCTCGCTTGCCCGCGTCGTCGAAGAGTTCTTCCTGCCGGAGGATCGCGAGCTGGAGATGAAGTACGGCTCCGTGGTCGACCTGCTGCAGACGACGATGCACGAGGTGCTGGGGCACGCCTCCGGCAAGGTCTCCGCGGGGCTGAAGGGCGATCCGCGCGAGCACCTGCGGGAATACTACTCGACCCTGGAGGAGGCGCGGGCGGAGCTCATCGCCCTCTACAACTTCTTCGACCCCAAGCTGATCGAGATCGGCGCCCTGCCCTCCCGGGAGGCGGCCGAGGCGGCCTATAGGGACTACGTCACCGACGACCTCTGCACCCTGAGACGGGTGCGCCAGGGGGATGTCCTCGAAGATGACCACATGCGCGCCACGCATCTCATCGTCTCCTATGTGCGCGAGACGACGGGGGCCATCGAGACGGTGAAGCGCGGCGGCAAGACCTTCTTCCGGGTCGCGGACATGGCCGCGATGCGCGGGGGCGTGGCCGAGCTTCTGAAGACCCTGCAGCGCATCAAGGGTGAGGGGGACTACGACGCCGCCCGGGCCCTGACCGAACGCTACGCCGTCCGCATCGACCCGGTCCTGCGCGACGAAGTCGTCGCCCGGGCGGAGCGGGCCTCGATCCCGTCCTATGTCGCGTTCGTCATGCCGGACGTCGTGCCGGTCCGGGACGTCCTGGGAAACGTCGTGGACGCGCGCGTCGAGTACACATCCGACTTCACCACCCAGATGCTCCGGTACTCCGGAAAGGTCCCGCTCGAGGAGCCTCGCGAATCCCCTTCCCCGTCCGAGAGCGAGCGCTAGCGCCGAGTTCAAGCCCCTGCATTGCGCGCGGCGCGATGGCCGGGCGGCCCGCTGCAACCTATATTGGCGAAGACCGGTCCCGGCCGCACCGCGAGGAGCGTCATGAAGTCGACTCCGTTCCCACAACACCCGTGTCCAAGGCTCGCCACCGCCCTCCTGGCGGCGGTTCTGGCCGCGCTCCTGTCCGCGTGCCTCACCTTCCGTCGTTACGACATGACACGCATCCACCAGGATGCCGCCGCCATGCCGCGCAACCCGGTCATCGTCATCCACGGATTCATCGGCAGCAAGATGAAGAACCTCCACACGCAGGAATCGGTGTGGGGCCGCGTCGTGAACGCCATCCGTCGCGGCAAGCCGGACGACCTGGCCCTGCCGATCGATCGTCTGCCGTTGAGCGAGAACCGCGACGACCTGGTGCCGTACGCCATCTGCGAGTCGGTGCTCGGCGTCAAGTTCTACGGTGCCATCCTGCAGGCCCTGCGGGAGGTGGGGGGGTACCAGCTCGGGGACATCAACAACCCGAAGCCCGGCGACACGGCGTTCATCTACTACTACGACTGGCGTCGCGACAACGTCGAGTCGGCCATCGGTCTGGGGCGGGCGATCCGCAAGATCAAGACACGCCTCAGGGCCCCCGGCCTGCGCTTCGACATCGTGGCGCACAGCATGGGCGGGTTCCTGGCGGAATACTACCTGAAATACGGCATGGTGGACGTGCTCGACCACGCCGGCGCGGCCCCGGTCACCTACGCCGGTGCGATGGACATCGGCCGCATCGTGACCATCGGCACGCCGCACCGCGGCACCATGTCGGCCTTCCGCATCCTGAACAACGGATTCTCGCGCACCATGTCGCCGCGCGAAATCTTCAGCATGCCGTCGGTGTACCAGCTCCTGCCGGACGACCCGACCGGGCATTTCCTGGACATGCAGGGAAACACGGTGGCGGTGGATCTCTATGACGCGCGGACCTGGGTCGAGAACCGCTGGGCGATCTGGAGCCGCCGGGGCGCGGAGAGCGGCGACGCCCCGCCTCCGCAGGCGGAGCGCTTCCTGCAGGCCGCGCTCGACCGCGCCCGCGCCTTCCATGCGGCTCTCCGGAAGGACGCCCCGGGCGACGCGCCCGTGGTGCCCATCCACCTGTTCGGGTCCGACTGCGTCCCGACCCTCGACCGCGTGGTCCTGAGCCCGGCGGCGGACGGAATCGAGATCCTCTTCAACGACGGGACAGAACCGTTTCGTAACGCCCGGGAGCTGGAGAAGCTGATGCTCGCCCCCGGAGACGGGACCGTCACCGCCGAGTCGCTCGTAGGGCTGTTCCCGGCGCCGCCCCCCTCGTCGACGGCTTCGACCTTCTTCTTCTGCGCGACCCACGGTCTCCTGCCGGCCAACCGCGGCTTCCATGACAACCTGTTCTACGTCCTGCTGGGACAGGGAGCGCGCAAACCCTCGGTCGTGCCGGCCGTCAAGGGCGGGTAGCGGCGGGTCCACACCACGACCCGCGTCCCTTTCTAATTCGCGATGACGGAATGGAAACGGCGGTGACTATCCGCGCGGCGCCGTGGACGAGACCGTCGCGGCGGCGACGGCCACGGACGACGCGCGTGCCGAGATCTTGAGGATCAGCTTGAACAGGAGCGACAGCGCCAGGGCTCCGACACCCAGGCCGAACATCACGCACAGGAAAATGACCGCGAACAAGAAGAACATGTCCATAAGACCGCCATCCCTCCCGCAGAAATCGGGGGGTGGCGCCTGCCGCCACCCCCTCATTCGTCTCTCTTCGAACGCGAGCGCAAGGCTAATATAGGCGCCCGCGCCCGTCAAGCAACCCCGTGCGCGCGCGATCAGTTCGACGATTCTTCCGCGCCCTCCGTGATGTTTTCGTCGTCGACCGTTCCGCCCAGACGCGCCAGGTTCGGCCCGGCGTGATCCGATCCGCCCGCTTCCACGGCCTTGCGATACGCCGCCTTCGCCTTGTCGGTCTGCGCGGTGCGCTCGTAGGCCATGCCGAGATTGTTCTGGAAGTAGCCGATGTCCGGCTTGAGGCGCACCGCCTCCTCGAGGTACGGCACCGCCTCCGCGAAGCGTCCCTGACCGATGAGCGCGTACCCGAGATTGTTCTGCGCGTAGGCGTTCGCGGCGTCCTTCTCGACGGCGGTCTTGAACGCCTCGATCCCTTCGTCCTTGCGGTCCAGGTTCAGGAGGGCGCGCCCGCGCACGTTGTGCGCCGGAGAGCTCTCCGGATCGAGAGCGATCGCCTCGTCGGCGGCCTCGAGCGCTTCCTGGAACGAGCCCGCATCGTTGAGCACGCGGCCCAGGTTGACGCGCACCTTCACCGAGTCCGCATCGAGCGACGTGGCGGAGGTCAGGGACGTGATCGCCTCGTCCAGCTTCCCTTCCTTCCAGAGGGACAGGCCGAGGAGGTAGGCAGGGTGGAAGCGATCCGGGTGCCGCTCCACTTCCGCACGGAGGTAACGCGAGGCGGAGGTGAAATCACCGTCCTTGAAGAACCCCTCGCCCTTGCCGTAGTACGTCTCGCCCTTCTGCAGCACCAGGCTCTCCATGATCGAGCCCGGCAACCGACCTTCCGTCCCCGGGATCGGGACCGGGCCGAGGGTGGCTCCCACGGCGCCGCCCGACGGCGGCGGATTTTCCGGCACGCCCGCTTCGGCCGGTCCGAACTTCGCCGGCACGCGTCCCGACGCGCTCTGTCCGTCCTGGGCTCTCCGGCCCTTCGACTCCGCACCGATCCAGACGATCCCTGCGGCCGCGACGACGATCGCCGCTCCGCAACAACCCACGATCCATTTTCCAGTCCTGCTTGTGTTCATGGTGGTTCCTCCTTCCCCGCACTCCATAGCGAGACCGGTGCCAGGCGTAAGTACCGGCCGATCGGATCGCGGCAACAGCGTCAGACTCGGAGACTTGTCGGCGCGAGCCCGGAGGCGCATGGCGCCGGCGACTC
>JBGPED010000069.1:0-12637 GCA_041482595.1 Acidobacteriota bacterium | reverse complement strand
GCCTGCTAAGCGGTTACAGGGCCAAAAGCTCTGTCCAGGGTTCGAATCCCTGCCTCTCCGCCATGCGCCCTTAGCTCAGTTGGATAGAGCGTCGGACTACGAATCCGAAGGTCGCAGGTTCGATTCCTGCAGGGCGCACCAATAAATCAATAGGTTGCCGGCGGCCTGGGTCGCGCCGGGGGCTCAGCCTCCGATTTCCCTCCGAAATCAGGATTCCGCGCGTGCAGAGGCCGAGGTCTGCACCCGCTCCAGCGCCTCGCGCAGATCGTCGGTGGATGTGATGTTGTACCGATCAAAAACGCTCCGGCTCTTGTGTCCACTGACGCCCATCGCGACCGTCTCCCGCACGCCGGAGCGGATCAGGTTGCGGACCGCGGTCCGGCGAAAGTCGTGGATCGTCCGGTCGTAGACCGTGCGCACCACCCCGGTGGCCGGGTCCCTCTCCTGGTGGCTGAGGCCGGCCCGCTCCAGCGTGGCGTGCCAGCTCCTCTTGAAGTCGCCGAGGCAGCGTCCGCGGTGGTGGAAGACGAAGTCCGACACCGCGACCTCGCCGTCCGGGCGCTCGACCAGCCGGGCCTGCTCGCGGCGCTTCATGATCTCGACGAGGTCCCCCGCCAGCGCGAGCACGCGACCGCGGTTGTTCTTCGAGGTCGGGAGCGTGATGAGGCCTGCCGCCAGGTCGACCATCGACCACGTGAGGCCGACGACTTCACTTTTCCGCCAGCCCGTCGCATGGAAGAAGCGGAGGGCGTCCTGCAAGTAGTCCGGAGCCGCCGCGAGGACCGCGGCGGCCTCGTCCTGCGTGTAGAAGATGCGTCTGATGTTCGACTCGCGCAACTTCCTGAACTTCGGCGCGGCGATCACCTTCCCGCGCTCGACCGCCAGGCGGAAGGCCGCCCCGAGGATCTGCGTCTGCCGGTTCGCCGTCCCGTTGCTCTTGCCGGCCGTCAGCACCCCTGAGACGTAGCGGTCCACCGTGGCCGCCGTCACGTCCGCCGCGCGCATCGGGCCGAAGTGCACCCGCACCGGCTTCGAGTGGTACCGGAGCTTCCGCGCGCTCTTCAGTCCGCGGAGCGCGATGTCCGCCTGCCAGTCGTCGAGCAGCTCGCTCACCGTCACCCGCTGCTGGAGCGGGGCGAGGAACTTCTTGAGCCCCTGCCGGGCCGCCGCCAACTCGTCGAGCTTCCGCCGGTGGAAGCGGCGCGCCAGCTTGAGGTCCGGCGTGCCCGTGGACTCGCGGTGCTCCTTGCCGCGCGCGCAGTAAATGGAAATCCAGTTCGGTCCGTCGGAGAACTTCGCCAGCGACCCCTGCCCGTGGCCGCCGAAGCGGACGCGTTCGATCAATCGGCTCATGACCGACCTCCTCCCTGCTTGGTTCGGCTCAGGAACGCGCGGAGCGCCTGCGCCACCACGGCCTGAAGACTCTGGCCCGCGTCCACGGCGCGGTGCTTCGCCTGGCGCACCAGGTCCGCCGGCAACCGCAACGTGACCTTGACTGACTCCGGCTCTTTCATAGGTGTCCTCCCTGGCCCCACGATGCCATCTTGCCGTCTTGCCAGTCAAGCGCCGTGTTGGACGTGTCGGGCGAGCACGGCCGCGCGGATCTTGAGCCCGCCGTCGGCGTCCTTGAAGCCGCCCAGCGCGCGCCAGTGCTTCACGGCCCACGAGTACGACCAGCGCATCCGGGCGCAGGCCTCCCGGATGCGGACGACCTCGTCCGGTCGCTGGGGCGGACCCGGGGCTGGCTCCTGCTGGGCCAGGTCCGCGTACGCGCGGGCCAGCTCGGCGTGGAGTTCAGCCACGCGGGCGAGGACGCTCACGGTCGCGGCCGGCCCGTCGGGTCGTGACGCGTGCATCTCGGTTGTTGGCATAAATAGGTTTCCTCCCAATCGGCGCGCGGCGTCGTGGTGGGAGGGCCTCGGGTGTTAGCAGGTGTGTTCATCGCGGTCCTTTCCTCCGTCTCGGGCTGCAGGCTCATCCGCCCGCCCTCCGCTCTCGCTCCCTCGTCGACGACGGCGTGCAGAGGAAGACGATGACCTTCAGCGCAGCCTTCGCGCAGGAGAGGCGAACCTCCTCGTCACGCGCCTCGTCACGCGAGTCGTCCACGACAGGGAAAAAGATGCCCTCTGCCATGGAGGCCAACTCACGGATCGCGGCGTCCTTCGTCGCCCGCAGACGAGGGCCGACGGTCTCGACGATTTCTTCGACCGGAAGGCCGCGGTCGACGAGCCTCCGGATCATGGTGTCGATCTCATCCCTTTTCATGACCCTTCTCTCCTTTCGAGTTCGGCGAAGCAACGCTCGGTGCACTTCCTCATCCCAGGGGGCGCCGCCGGGGTCAGGGGGCTGCCTCCGCTCCAAGCATCCGCCACATCAACCTCTCGAAGTCCGCGTCGCTCGGCGTCCATCCCCGCGGCGGCTCCGCCTTCGTCGTCGTCGTCGACTCCGGATTCCCTGGCCGGCAGGTTGAGCACGGTCGAAAGGTGACCAGCGTCCCGTCCGACAGGGTCCGCTGCATCCCGGGCACGTAGGCGGAGACCTCTCGCCCGCGGATCTGGCAGCAGCCGTCCACGTGGTACACCGCGCCCGCGTGCGTTACGACCAGGTCGAGCAGGCGCTTCGCGTCGTCGTCGTGGTCAGCCTGTTCGATGTTCATCCCCCTCCTCCCCTACGCCGCGGCAGCCATCCGCGTGACCCTCGCGGCCATCCGCGCGACCCTCGCGTTCTCGGGGAGCGTCATGGCCGCGATGGCGAGCGCCTCCAGCTTGGCGATGTTGACGAGGACCGTCGTCGAGAGGCCGCCCTCGAACCCTTTGCGCTGGAGCGGGTGCGGCCAGCAGGGCAGGAGCACCTGCATGGTGATGAGCCCGTGCTTCCGCGCGCGGACGGTGTTCCGGGCGAGGCTACAGAACGCCGCGAGTTCCCGCTCGCTCGGCCAGACGGCCCAGTCCTTCCGCTTCTCGTTCAGAGCTGCCGCATAGCCGATCAGGACCATCTTGCTCTCGACGTCGAGGGCGGTCCGCAGGATGGCGTGCAGCGTGCGGAGCCGCTTCCCGAAGGGCGGCTTGTACTTCTTCGGCGCGCCCTTGGACGGCGTGTAGCTGCGCGGCCACCGCTCGGACTGCTTGTACTGGTACATCGTCTCGTTGGACGGCGTGACCTGGTCTGTGTCGCTCATGCCCCTCATTGATGGCCTCCTCTCGTCTATCCAGTCGGCGCAGAACCTCTGAGCGAATCCGAGGTTCCGAACGGCGCGCGGCGTTCGCCTCGAACGCCTTCGGCGCGTTCTATTCAGTCGTTCTATTCACGCGTTCTGATTCTTGACGTTCCATTCAGTAGTACCTTCAGGTTCACGGCGTGAGCCACCCCTGGCTCACGGGGTGCGCCAACCCATGTCACCGGGTGCCCCACCCCTGGCTCATGGGGTGAGCCACCCCTGGCTCATGGGGTGAGCCACCCGAACACACCGGAAAAATTCCGGTTTCACGAGGTGAGCGTACGCCTTCCGTACTTTGCGGAAGAAGCCGGCAGTCATCCTCCTCCTCCAGGGGCGCCGCCGGGGGGTTGGTCCTCCCGACGCTCACGTCCCCCAGGCGTCTTGCTCGGCGTCCTGGACCATGGTGAAGAAGTCCTGCCTCGCCTGCGTGAGCACCTCCTGCCGGTCCTCGTTCAGACGGTCCTCGTCCGGCACCGGCTCTAGGCTCTGGCGGGCCTCCTCCACCGCCGCGTCGTCGAACGCCTGGCGGGCGTCGTCCAGGTGCGCGTCGCGCAGGTCCTTGAGGCTCTCGACGTACGTCTCCGCGAGCTTCTGAACCCGCTGCTCGATGGTCGACGGAGGCGGCCCCAGGTGCTCCTCGATGTCGTCGGTTAGCGTGGTGAGGAACGTCTCGAAGGCGAGACCGCGCGCGTGCAGGGGGACGAGGGTGAAGCCGAAGCGGCCAAGACGGTCCGTGATGCCGGGGACGAACGAGGACGCGGTGTCGTCGTCCGCATAGAGGCGGGCGAGCGCGTCGTCGAGCCGGGTGAGACGCGAGGACGGCCGCGCCTTGAGCCAGCCGGCGAGCGCGCCGAGCGCCTCGGCGGCGTTGGCGTTCCGCGGGTCGTCGGGGTACTCGGCGGCCTTCTCCGCCCGCCACTGCGCCTGATGGACGACGTCGTCGACGAACCCGGGGACGTGGGTCAGGGTGTAGGTCGCGTCGGGGTCGGGGGTGTAGATCGTGGGGGCCATGGTCGGTTCTCCTTCTCCTGTTTGGGGCCCCTGGGGCCCGGTTCGCTGCACGCTCGGTGCTCTTCCCTCACCCTCTCTTATCCGGGGTCCCTGGTCGTTGGGACGGGGCTCCGCGGGGCGCCCGACGATTTTCTTGGCGGGCGGGGGTGACGATTTTTCCTGCTGGACGGGCTCCGGGAAGAATGAATGCTAGAATTAGTCAGCAGCACCCGCCTGACCGAGCGCCTGGCGCGCCATGGGCTAACGGAGGACATGGACTATGGGCGCCGCACTCGCCACCGACCCATCGAGGTTGACCGTCGTCGACGCTTGCTTGGTGTTGGGCCTCACGCCGACCACCGTCTATCGGTACATCCGCACCGGCCAACTCCGCCGTCCCTCCGGGCCGCACGTCCGCCCCGTGACCTTCGCGGTCGCCGACGTGCTGGCGGTGAAGCAGCACCTCGCGCGGCTCGGCGAGCGCCGCGGCCGTCCGACGAACGCCTCCCGGCTCGCCGCGAAACTGGAGGTCTTGGCGTGAGGCCCGCCGCCGTCCTCGACGTCCATGAGGCCTCCCGCTGCCTCGGCGTCGGGCTGAACACCGTCTATCGGCTCATCCAAGCACGGAGGCTCCGCCGGCCGAGCGGCCCGCAGGCGCGACCGATGCGGGTCTACGAGGCCGACGTCCGCATGTACGAGGACACGAGGGGGCACCGATGACCACGATGACCCGGCCCGCGCCGGAAGTGACCGCGATCACGCTGGTCGAGCGCCGAACGCAACACCTCCGGGAGGCCATCGCGTCGGGCGACGAGCCGACGATCGCGCGAGCCGAGTCGAGGCTGGAGCGCGCCAGGACGTCCGCAGCGAAGCAGGCGGCTCGCGCCTCGCAGCGGGCCGAGCTGCAGCGGCAGGTCGACCAGGTCCGCCGCGAGGCCGCACGCGATGAGAAGGCCCGCGCCGCCGACGCAATCGAGGCGCAGGTCCGGGAGCGCGCCGCGCCCTATTGTGAAATCCACTTCGCCGGCCGAAGCGTGCGGGTGGACCTCGGCGCCCGGGACCAGGTCGCCCGCACCACGGCCAGGGAGATGCTGCGCCGAGTCGCGTGGGTGGTCTCCGAGGACTTCCGGGCGCTGTGCGTGCGGGCGCGGCAGACGTTGACCTGTCCCGCGATGCCGGTGTCGGACGAGGCGCTCGTGAAGATGCTCGGCGCCGACGCGGGCCTCAGGCCCGGCCTGCTCCGCCAGGTTGTGACGATCGACGGGCGCCGGCCCGGGTTCGACGACGAGGAGGGCGAGTGATGGAACGCTTCGCGCTGTTCACGAAGTCGGAGCTGGAGGAGACGCACCGGGCGGTGTCCCTGGCCCTGCGGGCGACGAACGCCGACGAGGACGACGAGGAGACCGGGTCGCCCCGCGTGGTCGACGACGAGCCGGACGACGACGAGATGAGCAACGACGAGCGCCGGCGCCGAGGCGTCATGGCGAAGAGAGGACCGATCATGGTGAGCAAGCGAGGGAGCCGGGAGAGTTTCGCGAACGTGGTGTTCGGAGACGACGAGCCCGCGAGCACGCGGCCCGTGCGCAAGGCCGCGGAGCGGGAGCCGGTGCGCAAGGCCCTCGGCGAGGGTGTCTTCAGGTCCGCCATCATCGGTGACTGCCGGGCGTTCGACCTCGAACAGCAGCCGAGCCGTCAGCCGCGCGGCCGGGACGAGGACGAGGACGGGCTGAACCGCGAATACGGCGAGGCCGTGCTGGAACGGCTGGGGCGCTACAACGGCCGCGTGGAGTCGACGTGGGAGGGCGACACCCGCCAGATCGCCTACCGCCCGACCCAGTTCATGCCGCGCGGGGAGGGGGACCTCGGGCGCCACGGAGGCGAGGACGACCCGAGGGCGACCGAGTTCGACGGCGCCGCCTACGAGCTGCTCCGAGAGAACATCGAGCCGTCCGCGATCCCGGTCCGGCTCGGCAACGCGTACGTGATGTCGCCGACCGCGAGCGGTCTGGCTGACGCCGCGCCGTTCGTGGCTCCGGAGCCCGCGACGTCGGTCCGGAAGAGCCTGGGGCGCGGACGCTTCACGAACCTGGTGACTGGGCCGCTGCCGGCCGACAGTAACACCGGAAACTTCTTCTCCGAGTAGGGTGATGAGCTTCGCCAGGCGCGACGTCTTCCTGAACGAGCCGGAGCGCGTCGAGCGCGTCTCCAAGGCGGCCCAGGCCGTCCTGCGCCGCGGGCCCGCCGAGGTGGCGCACGTGGGCGTCTTCAAGGACGGGCGATCGATCCCGCTGGACTTCAACGTCATGCGGATCGACGAGACCGTCGACCTCACCGAGGCGTGGATCGCCGCGGGGGCGGACAAGGTGATCATCCAGCGGCGCGTGGCGGAGGCGGAGTGATGCGCGAGCGCGAGTCCGACCAGCTCCGGCTCATTGCCAAGCTGAAACCTGAACTGTCCGGCGTCGCCGAGGAGCTGGCCGCCGGCTTCCAGGAGGCGGAGACCCGCCAGCAGATGGCCGACCAGGTCGTGACCGCGAGCCGCCGGGCCGTCGAGGAGAGCGAGCGCCGGGCGCGGGAGGCGGAGGACCGTGCCGACGCGGCCGTGGCCCGCGCGCACCGGGTGATCGTCCGCAGCACCGACGCGCAGCGGGTCCAGGTGGCGAAGCGCGAGCAGAAGGCACAGATCCACGAGGCCCTGGCGGAACTCCAGGACCGCCTGCAGGCCCGCGAGGCGTTGGTCTCGAAGTTCATCGGCGCGCACGTGCTGATCGAGCCAAGCGCGATCGCCTGTCGGCGCGAGTTCAACGAGACCGGGAGCTGGACGGTGTCGCACAAGGACGGGTCGTTCCACTCCCTCCACGAGCGCCGCCAGGATGCGCTGCGCGCGCTCGACACCGTGCTCGCCGAACCCGACGATCAGGACGAGGACGAGCCGGAGACCGAGGCGAAGACCCTGCACCGCCCGCGGGTGGACCCGTCGCCGCCGGACGAGGACGTCGTCCCCGGCCACGCCGGTTTCCACGCGGGGAGGATCGACGGCCGGAAGATTCCTCGGAGGGCGCCGAAGGAGACGCCCAGGGCGACCGGCGGCACGCTGGACAGCGAAAAGATCGTCCGGCTGCGAAAAATCGTCGAGCGGCCCAAGCCGCCGCGCATCCTGTGATGTCGTCCGCCGGGGTCCATGCCCCCTCCACGCCGAGCCGGGCGGTTGGCGGACGAGCCCCGGCCCTCTCCCCCCGGGAGACGGCGAGCCTGCGCGACGCCCGCTACCGCCCCCGCGAGTTCTCCCTGCCCGAGCGCCTGCGCGACCTGCGGGCGGTGTACACCGTCTTGAACTTCACCAACACCGCCGAGGCCATGAACGTCAGCCGGGACGCGCTCGCGCAGGCGTGCGCCGAGCAGGGCGCCGCGCGATTCACGAGGTCGAGCGTCGAGTGGATTCGGGGCCAGGCCCCGAGGGTGCGCCGGCGGGACCGGGGCGACGACGCCGGGCCCGGCGATGACTGAGCGGCGGCGCGGCACCGTCAGGACCTTCGGGCGCGCGTACGGGTTCATCCGCGACGACGCGGACCCGGAGACGGACGTCTTCTTCCACTGGACCCGCGTGGACCACCGGCCCGAGACCACGGTCTCCAGCCAGATGCGGCCGGGCGTCCGGGTGAGCTTCGACGTCCTCGACACCCCCAAGGGCCCCCAGGCGGTCGACGTGGCGGTGCTCGACGACGAGGCCCCGCGCTCCACGCCCGCGCTCCACCGCCGACCCTTCGGCGAAGCGGAGTACCAGCGTCGCGAGATCGCCCACGTGCGCAGGCCGGGCGAATGGTAGTCCGCCGTCCGGGACCGTCGTCGTGAGACTGTTCCTGGCCGGACGTTTTCGCGACCGCGCGGAACTGAGGCGGTACGCGAACCAGTTGGAGCTGCTTGACCACATCGTCCTGTCCTCCTGGCTCCTGGAGCCCGACGAGGACGGACGGGTCGATATCCGCCGGGATCTCCAGAAGGCCAGCCGCGATCTGGGCGAGGTCCTGCTCGCGGACGCGCTCATCCTGGACTCTCGGGAGCCGACGCGCCGAGGCGGCCGGTGTGTCGAAGCGGGCGCGGCCTGGGCGATGCACACGCCCGTGTACGTGGTCGGGACGCCGAGGAACCTCTACGAGTCGAGCCTGGCCCGGAGAACGTTCACCGACTGGGAAACATTGATCCGCACGTTCTCGGCAGACACGTGGGGGCCGTCGAGGGAGTGGCGCACGGAGTCGGTGTCGTGAGCCCGTCATCGCTCGGAAACTTTCACCGTTGGGAGAAAGTTTTCCCCCCATCGTGGCTGACCCGGTAGATGCCGGGCACCGCCGCCGGCATCCGCAAGGCCAACGAGGCCCTCGCTCGCCGAAGAGCCGAGCGGCGGGACCGCGCCCGGGTCGTCCGCGAGGCCGGGATGACGTTCAGCGAGTGCTTCGACACCGTCTTCGCGACCACGGAGATGTTCGACAACCCGACCTGGTTGCCCTGGCGCACGGTCGGCAAGGCGATCTTCGCCGAAGCCCTCGACGCCGACGAGCTCGCCCTCTTCCAGGCGTTCACCGGCCGGACGGTCGCGCCGACCCTGCCGGCGAGAGAGGTCTGGCTCCTGGTCGGGCGCCGGGCCGGCAAGGACAAGTTCGCCGCCGCGTGCGTCGTATACCTCGCCTTCTACAAGACGTGGCCCCTCAAGGTCGGCGACAACGGGCGCGTCATCCTGCTCGCCGTCGACATGGAGCAGGCCAAGGAGTGCTTCGGCTACGTCACGAGCCTCGTCGACGTCGTCCCCGAGCTCAAGGCGCTGGAGAAGTCCCGGAGCGACCGGCAGGGGATGTACCGGCTCACGCTGGACAACCGCATCGAGGTCATCGTGAAGCCGGCCGACAAGCGCCGGGTCCGCGGGCGCACCGTCGTCGCCGTCGTGGCGTCGGAGGTGGCGCACTGGTGGGATAGTGACCAGCACGCCAATCCCGCGGTGGAGGTGTTCCGGGCGCTCCGGCCGAGCATGTTCGGCATGCCGGGGGCGCTGATGATCGCCGTCTCCTCGCCCTACGGCGCGCGCGGGCTCGCCTACGAGACGTACCGGGCGCACTGGGGCAAGGACGGCGACCGGGTCCTCGTGTGGAACGCGCCCACGGTGGTCATGCGGCCCAGCACGGCGCCGGACGACCTGGACTTCCTGGAGGCCGAGCTGGCCCGGGACCCCGTCAACTACGCGAGCGAGTTCGAGGCGAGGTTCCGGGACGACCTGGTCAGCTACATCTCCAGGGAGCAGATCGACGCCCTCGTGGTGCCCGGGCGATCGGTCCTCCCTCCCGAACCCGGGGTCACCTACTACGCGTTTTTCGATCCGTCCGGCGGCAAGGGTCAGGACAGCGCGTCGTTGGCGATCGCGGCAGCCGTCCACGGCAAGGCCGTGCTCTGCCGGGTGGATGAGTGGAGGCCGAGATTCGAGAGCACCGACGTCGCCCCGGAGGTCGTGGCCATTCTCAGGAGCTACCGGATCACGAGGCTGACCGGAGACGCCTTTTCGGGTGACACCTGGCCGAGCCTCCTGCGCAAGGAGGGGCTGGAGGTCTACGAGGTCGAGAAGAGGAGCGTGACCGACCTCTACCGGGCGCTCATTCCCCTGCTGACCCCGAAGCTGGTGGAGCTGCTCGACCCGTCCACCGGCGAGACGCAGACCCGGATGGTCAATCAACTGGTCTCGCTGGACCGGAGCACCACCCTGCGGGCGGGGAAGGAGCACATCACTCATCCCCTGGGCGCGCACGATGACCTGTGCAACGCGATGGCTGGGGCTTTGCTCTTGGCCTTCGCCAAGGCGAGCCGCGGGGAGCCTCCGTCCGAGGGGATGGTGTCGTCGTACACCAAGGACTTCACGAACCCGCGAGGATCCGGGGAGGTGATCGACAACCTCGGCACCAGGTTCCTGGGCGGTGACACGTTCCGGGCGAGGAACGGAGAACTGTTCCGCGATCCTCGTGGACTGTAGGGAGGAGCTTCACCCATGACGACGAAGACCCTGAAGGCGACGAAGACCCAGGCCAGGCGGGTGAAGGACGCGGCTCGACAGCGGCGATCGAGGGCAACGCGGGCTTCAGGACCACCGCCGAGCAAGCAAGCCGGGCTCAGGGAGGATGAGGCCACCTCCCGACTGACGACCGAGAACCTCGCCGAGCTGGAGGCTCGCGGCGCCGGGATGATGGAGCCAGCCGGCCAGACGATGGCCTCGGAGGCCTCGTGGCAGCGCTTGACCGCCCTGAGGGACCGAGCCCAGGCGCCCGAGGGCGAGCCGAAGGCTGTCTCGCCGGCCGAGGACCAGGACCAGGCCCAGGAGGCCGCCCAGAGGCGCGAAAAGTGGGTCAAGGATTCCGGCAGGGCCCGAGGGAAGGTCGCCCCCAGGGTCCCGCTCCGGCCCCAGGACACGCCACAGACCGAGATCGAGCGGTACCCGGCCCGCCGGGGCTCATGGGAGGCCAGGCCGACGCCGGAGGCGTGGAAGGAGCACCAGCCGGAGTACGAGGCCCACTGTCGGGCGTGCCTCGTCGTGACGAGGGTCGGCCCGGTCTCGGAGGGCTCGCCCGTCACGACCTGCGACCATGCCGCGCACCTCCTGCCCCGCCGGGAGTGGCGCCATGACCCGTACCTCGACCGGCTCGACCGGCGCCACCTCGGCACCTGCGACGCCGAGAGCCAGGCCGATTGCCGCGACTACCACCACGCGCACAGGCTGCCTCCCGAGGTCCTGGCCATCGAGGAGGAGCGGTGCTGCGCCCTTGGGTGCTTCCTGAAGGGCGACCGGCGGGCCCTGACGGAGTGCGTGTCCGTGCCCACCCTGGTCCTCCTGCGGCGGCAAGCTGAGGAGCGAGCCATCCCAGGCTTGTACGGCAAGAGCCTGGAGACGGGCGGGGCGAGCGTCATCACCACAAGCTACTTGTCCGAGTCCGTCCGCTGGGGGTTCAACAAGCGGATCTACGACCCGGCTCTCATGCCCCTCAAGGACGACGGCTGGACCTGATCCGGGCTCCCAGGAGGGCCTCAAGGGAGCGTGACCAACGATCGGAGAGTCCAACGATAGCCCAACGATGATGTCACGCGTGACATGTCACGGTCGCCGGTCGTCGCCCGCGTCGGAGGCACATCGGAGGGCGCTGCGTAACCTCGCGATATCGCGGCGCGATTCGGCGCGCGTCGGTTTGCCAATCCGAAGGGCGGGACGTGCGCCTGTCGCAGGGCACGGACGCCCCAACGGAGCCGAGGGTGGGAGCCTGGCCGGGCATGATTGACGGAGCATCCGGGGACAGGGAGGCGGCGGAGCGGCATTCTCCTAAACGGGATCACGCGCGGAGATGCGTGTCACCACTGCAGTCGCCGTAGCATCCCATGGGCCACGCTATGAGACGGGCTCAACCAGCACCATTGAAGGCTCGGCCACGGTCCCGGATGCCCGGGTCATTGTACGCAGCGCGTCGCCCGCCACCCAGTTCCTGGACCGCAGTCTCGTGATTCCCATCACGTACAACGCTATGAAAGCGCCTCGACCTCGATCCTGGGCCAAAGGCGGCGCGTCATTGAAGCGGCTGTCCAGCCTTATGCATACACTTTTCAAACTCGAATCGCGCGTGCGCCGGGCCCACCATCTTCACGCGACCAGAGCCAGAAACGAAAGCATCAAAAGACATCCCGTAAATCACAGTTCGACCATCAATGACTACAGAATTCCGAGCCTGAGAGCGACACGTCTGAACGGCACTTTCCCAGGAGTAGTCCGCCTTCTTCTGCCAGTGACACGCCCAGAAGGCATCGCCGGACAGCGCGAGGCAGTCCCCGTCGCGTAACTGTGCTGCTGCCGGCAAGCCTACCCCCAGCAGCAGGACAAACCCGATGCCGAAGGTCGTCCATTTCCTCTTCATGTAGAGCTCTCCCCCGCGTCAGAGGAGCGGCATTCTCCGTGCCAGGAGGCAGCAGCGTGCTAAGTGAGTGGAAGGAAGAGCCCAGAACCCCCTCGCACCCTCTGGTAACACGTGGGCTGGATTGCCACTACCCGGCATGAGTTGACACTCTCCGTCAAAACAGATGGGGTGTTCGAGCTCGGGGCGCCGAGCCGGATGGGCGGAGGTGACCCCGTCTCGCCCGTCGGCGGCTCGCGCCTACTCCGGTTTCCCTCCGATTTGCCCTCCGAAAACGGCCTGCCACGCGGAGCAACACATCGACCCCGGCTCCGAGCGGAATTGCGTAGAATCAGGTAGTACGGACACACGATGACACGCCCTGCCACGCCGTCCTCGCCCTACGAATCCGAAGGTCGCAGGTTCGATTCCTGCAGGGCGCACCACCACTTTCGCTCCGCTGTGAGGGGCCGGACTTTGCCACCGCGGAGCCTGTCAACAAGAATGAGACAGGGGGTTCATG
>JBGPED010000068.1:0-12883 GCA_041482595.1 Acidobacteriota bacterium | reverse complement strand
GTCCGTGACGTGAATCATCGTTCCTCCTCTTGATCGTTCACCGCGCTGATATCCCGGCCTCGCCGCGCGCCGCCGCGTACAGCGGCGAGATGGCGCGCAGCCTCTTGACCGCCGCGTCGACGCGCTCGACGACCTCGTCGACCTCGTCCCGCGTGTTGAAGCGCCCCAGGCCGAAGCGGATCGACGTGACCGCCTCCGCGTCGCTGAGCCCCATGGCGCGCAGGACGTGCGACGGCTCCTTCTTCGCCGAGGTGCAGGCCGATCCGGACGACACGGCGACGTCGTCGAGCGCCATCAGGAGCGCCTCGCCCTCCACGTACGCAAAGCTGAGATTGAGGTTGTGCGGCAGTCTCTCGACAGGGTGGCCGTTGAGCCGCACGTCCTCGATCCGCTCCGTGATGCGGCTGTGCAGACGATCGCGCAGGCCCCGCAGGCGCTTCGACTCCTCGGGCATCTCCGCCGCGGCGATCTCGAGTGCTTTGCCCATGCCGACGATGCCGGGGACATTCAGCGTGCCGGGGCGCAGGCCGCGCTCGTGGCCCCCGCCGTGCAGGATCGGCTCGAGAACCACCCGCGGGTTCCGGCGCCGCACGTACAGGGCGCCGGTCCCCTTCGGCCCGTAGACCTTGTGGCCCGACATCGACAGGAGATCGATCCCCAGCCCCTGCACGTCCACCGGGATCTTGCCGATCGCCTGCGCCGCGTCGCTGTGGAACAGCACGCCCCTGTCCTTGCAGACACGGCCGATCTCGGCCGCCGGGTGCAGCGTGCCGACCTCGTTGTTGGCGAGCATGAGCGAGACCAGGATGGTGCGGTCGGTGACGGCCCGGCGCACCTCGTCGGGATCGACGCGGCCGTGGCGGTCCACGGCCAGGACGGTCACGCGCGCGCCGCGCGCCCGCAGCGCCTCGACCGGGTCGAGGACCGCGGGGTGCTCGGTGGCCGCGGTGACGACATGGTCGCCCTTCGACCGGCAGGACTCGAACGCGCCGAGGATCGCGAGGTTGTTCGACTCGGTGGCCCCGGAGGTGAAGATGATCTCCTTGGGATCGGCGCCGATCAGGCGGGCCACCTGGATGCGCGCCCGCGTCACCGCCTCCTCCGCCCGCCAGCCGAAGGCGTGCGTGCGCGAGGCGGCGTTGCCGTAGTCGCGGTCGAAGTACGGCAGCATCGCCTCGACCACGCGCGGATCGACCCGCGTGGTCGCGTGGTTGTCCATGTACACCGGGACTCCCTTCACTCGAACACCCCCTGCAGCAGCGCCAGGTCCCGGAGCGTCGTGCGCTCGAGGACCTCGGCGATCTTCTTCTGCACGGCCCGCCCCGGGCGGCAGCCGTCGCACGACCCGGCCCTGCGGCATTCCTCGGGCGAGGCGTGACGGCAGTCGGCGGTCGTGACGGGTCCCTCGAGCGCCTCAATGATCTGCATCAGGGTGATTTCGGAGGCCGGCCGGGCCATCTGGTAGCCGCCCTTGATGCCGTGGTGCGAGGCGACCAGTCCCTTGCGGGCCAGCCGCTGGAGGAGCTTGGCCATCAGGGCTGGCGGAATGTTGTGCCGCGCCGCGATCTCCCGCGCGCTCCTGTACTCCCCGCTCGGCGCCGACACCAGGAGTTGGATCGCCAGGAAGCCGTAGTCGGTCCTCTTGGACAGGCGGATCACCCGGAGCCTCCGGTCTCTCGATTCTAAATGCGACCGTAACGGTCCTATATTATGGGCGGGCCGTGGGAGAGTCAAGGCCGGAATCGGCGGAGCGCTCCTTCAGGCTGGAGACGGCCGATTCGGTATGACGCCGGGCGTGATAGGAGCTGCGCACGAGAGGTCCCGCCTCGACATGCCGGAATCCCAGGGACATCGCCTGCGCACGCAGGGCCGCGAACTCGTCGGGATGGTAGTAGCGCGCCACGGGCAGGTGCAGAAGCGTCGGCCGGAGATACTGGCCGATCGTCACGATCTCCACGCCCGATTCCGCCAGGCGTGCGAAGGTGTCGAGGAGCTCCTCGCGGGTTTCACCGAGGCCGGCCATCAGACCGGTCTTCACGAGCGGGCGCCCCGCCTGTCCCCGCCAGGCGACGGCGCCGCGCAGCAGGTCGAGGGAGCGCTCGAACTGCGAGCCGCGCCTGACCTCGGGGTAGAGCCGCGGCACCGTCTCGATGTTGTGGCTGAAGGTGACCGGTCCTTCCGGCAGGATCGTGTCGAGCGGGGACGGCGCGTCCCGGAAGTCGGAGGTGAGGACCTCCACCTCGCAGTCCGGGTTCCTGCGCCGGACCGCGCGGATCACGGCGGCCACGTGGGAGGCGCCGCCGTCCGGCAGATCGTCGCGGTCGACCATGGTGATGACCGCATGCTGGAGCGACAGATGCGCCACCGCCTGCGCCACGTGCTCCGGCTCTTCCGGGTCGACGAGCCGCGGGCGACCCGTGGCCACGGCGCAGAAGCCGCAGCGGCGCGTGCAGACGTCTCCCAGGATCATGAAGGTGGCTGTGCGATCGCCCCAGCACTCGTAGATGTTGGGGCAGCGGGCCTCCTGGCAGACGGTGTGCAGCTTCAGCCCTCCGACCATGCCGCGCACCATGCGATAGTCGGACCCGGTGTCGAGACGCACCTTGAGCCAGGGCGGCTTCGGCCCGGTCTGCCGGGGTGCCGCGCCATCGGACATCAGGAGGCCTCCCGCATCGGCGGCCGTCCCTCGCCCGCGGCCGGGCGGCGGCCCGCCGCCCGGTCCCGGCCCCGCGTGACCATCTCCCTGCCGAAGACGAAGGCGAACTCGCCGACCAGCGCCTCCGCCACCTCCTCGAGGGGCACGGCGCGTCCGATGAGGCGCTCCATGGAGGTGACCGCGCGGGCACGCAGGCCGCACGGGACGATGAGGGAGAAATGCTCGAGGTCGGTGCTGACGTTGAGCGCGAAGCCGTGCGTCGTGATCCAGCGCGACAGGTGCACGCCGATGCTGGCGATCTTCTCGTCCCCCGCCCACACCCCCGTCAGGCCGCCGATGCGCGACGCGCGCACGCCGAACCGGGCAAGCGTGCGGATCAGGACCTCCTCCAGGTCCCGGAGGTAGCGCGCCACGTCACGCCGGTCCGGGCTCAGGTCCAGGATCGGGTAGCCGACCAGCTGGCCGGGCCCGTGGTAGGTGACCTGACCGCCCCGGTTCGTGTGGGCGATCGACACGCCTCGCTCCCGGAGCGCCTCCTCGCCGAGAAGGACGTCCTCGCCGCGCGCGTTCCGGCCCAGCGTGATGACCGGCGGGTGCTCGAGGAGGAGGAGACGCTCCTCCCCGCCCGCCTTCACGAGGCGGGCGCACTCGTCCTGGATCGCCGTCGCTTCGGCGTAATCGACACGCCCGAGGAACTCGTGGAGGCAGCGACGCATCAGACGATCTCGGTGAACTTCCCTTCCTGCAGCGTGGCCTGGATGTGCGCCACGAACTGGTCGGCCACGGCACCGTCGATGAGACGTTGGTCGAACGACAGCGCGAGGTAGACCATCGGCCGGATCGCGATGGCGTCGTCCACCACGACGACCCTCTTCTGGATGGCGCCGACCCCCAGGATCGCCACCTGCGGCTGGTTGATGATGGGCGTGCCGAACAGGCTGCCGAAGCTTCCCGGGTTGGTGATGGTGAAGGTCCCGCCTTGCACCTCGTCCGGGGTCAGTCTCTTGCTCCGGGCCCGCTCGGCCAGATCGGTCACCGTCTTGGCGATCCCGGACAGGCTCAGGTCGTCGGCGTGCTTCACGACCGGTACGATCAATCCCCAGTCGAGCGCCACGGCGATGCCGATGTTGATGTCCTTCTTGAAGACGATGGTGTCGCCGTCGATTGCGGCGTTCAGGTCCGGGAAGGCCTTGAGCGCCTCGACCGCGGCCTTCACCATGAACGGGGTCGGAGTCAGCTTCACCCCGTGGCGCTCCGGGAACGCCTGCTGGTGCTCCGCGCGCAGCTTCATGACGCGGCTCATGTCGACCTCGAACACGGTCGTCACGTGCGCCGAGGTGCGGCGGCTCATCACCATGTGCTCGGCGATCTTCCTGCGCATCGCGCTCATGGGGACGACGGTGACGCGCTCCCCGGGAGCGAACACCGGCGCGGGAGCGCGCGACGCGCCCGGTGCTGTCGCGGTCGCTCCGCGCTCGAGCCCGCCCCTCTCGATCGTCTTCAAGATGTCGTTCTTCGTCACCCGGCCGCTCACACCCGTCCCCGGGATCCGGGAGATGTCGATGTTGTGCTCCTGGGCGATCTTGCGCACCACGGGCGACGACCGCACGCGGCGCAGGTCCTCGACCGTCGCGCCCGTGCCGATGAGCGCCGCCGCTTTCGGGACGTTCCACGCTCCCGCGGGCGGCGCGGCGTACACCGGGGAGGGCGGGGCAGGCGCGGGCCTCGCCGACCGCTCCTTCCCGTCACCGGGGGACGTGGAGGTGGCCGCGGCCTGCCGCGCGGGCGCCGGGGCCGGCGTGGCCTCGGCCCGTGCGGGCGGCGCCGTTTTCCCGGCGGCGGCGACCGCCCCGGCCTCGGTCTCGATCTGCGCCACGACGGTGTTGATCGGGACGGTCTGTCCCTCCTGGACCTTGATCTCGGCCAGGGTGCCGGCCGCCGGCGAGGGGATCTCGGCGTCCACCTTGTCCGTCGAGATCTCGAAGATCGGCTCGTCGCGCGCCACCTTGTCGCCCGACTTCTTGAGCCAGCGCGTGAGGGTCCCCTCCGCGATGCTCTCCCCCATCTGAGGCATGATCACGTCGACCCGCATGGTGTGCTCCTTTAGTAGGCCGCGAGCTGCCGCGCGGCCTTCAGAATCTTCTCTTTGTTCGGAAGAAAGAAATCCTCCAGCGGCGGGCTGTAAGGCACCGGCGTGTCCGGCGCGGTCACGCGGAGAACGGGACCGTCGAGGTACTCAAACACCTCCTCGTTGATGATCGCGGCGATCTCCCCCGCGATTCCGCCCGTGCGCGTGTCCTCGTGAACGACCAGGACCTTGCCCGTCTTCTTCGCCGCCTTCAGGATGGCGTCCTTGTCGAGCGGCAGGAGCGAGCGCAGATCGACGACCTCGGTCTGGATCCCCTGCTCGCGCGCCAGGGTCTCGGCCGCCTCCAGCGCCTGGTACAGCATGGCACCGTAGGTGAGGATCGTCAGGTCCCTCCCCTCGCGCCGCACCGCCGCCTGGCCTATCGGCACGATGTAGTCTTCCTTGGGGATCTCCTCCTTGATCCGGCGGTACAGATACTTGTGCTCCAGGTAGATGACCGGATCCTCGTCGCGGATCGCCGCCTTGATGAGCCCCTTGGCGTCGTAGGCCGTCGCCGGCGCCACGACCTTCAGGCCCGGCGTGTGCACGAAGTACATCTCGGGGTTCTGCGAGTGGTACGGGCCGCCGTGCACGCCGCCCCCGCTTGGACCGCGGATGACCATCGGCACTCCCGCTCCCCAGCGGTAGCGGTTCTTGGCGGCGAAGTTGGTGATCTGGTCGAAGGCGCAGGAGATGAAGTCGATGAACTGCATCTCGGCGATCGGGCGCATGCCCATGAGCGCCGCGCCGATCGCCGCGCCGACGATCGCCGACTCGGAGATCGGCGTGTCGATGACCCGCATCTCCCCGAAGCGGTCGAGCATCCCCTCGGTGACCTTGAAGGCGCCGCCGTAGACGCCCACGTCCTCGCCCAGGATGAACACGCGCTCGTCGCGCTCCATCTCCTCCCAGATCCCCTGCTTGATCGCCTCGACGTAGGTCGTCAGCGCCACGGTCGTGTCCTCCCGTCTTCACCGACGCCTGCGGCGTCAGGCCTGCTCATGATAAACCCCCGTCAGGCATTCCTCCGGGCTCGGGTACGGCTGCGCCTCGGCCCAGGCGACCGCCTCGTCCAGCTCCCCCTCGATGCGCGACTCCATCGCCTGCACCGCTCCCGCGTCGAGGAGCCTGCGCCCCTTGAGGTCGTCCTCGCAGCGCCTGATCGGGTCCTTGCGCTCCCATTCAGCGAACAGGACCTTCGGCACGTAGCCGGCGTCGTCGTGCGCCGAGTGGCCGGTCATGCGGAAGGTGAGGAACTCCAGAAGCGTCGGTCCCTCGCCGTGGCGGGCCCGCTCGACGGCGCGGCCGATGGCGTCGTAGACCACCAGCACATCGTTGCCGTCTTTCGACTCCCCCGGCATGCCATAGCCGCGCGCCCGGTCGGACACACGCTCGACCTTCATCTGGCGCGACACGTGCGTGGAATAGGCATACTGGTTGTTGTTGCAGATGAACACGACCGGCAGCTGCAGGACCGCCGCGAAGTTCAGCCCCTCGTGCCAGTCGCCGCGGCTGGTGGCCCCTTCGCCGAAAAAGCAGAACGACACCTGGTCGGTGCCGTGCATCCTGAAGGTCAGGGCGCAGCCGGCCGCCACCGGTATGCTGTCGCCCAGGTGCGACACGAAGGCGATCAGGCGGTGTCGCAGATCCCCCATGTGCATGTTGCCGTCGCGACCGCGCGTCAGCCCGGTCTTGCGCCCCATGTACTGCGCCAGGATCTTCTCCGGCGGCACCCCCTGCATCAGGAAGACCGCCATGTCCCGGTGGGACGGCGACACGATGTCGTCGTGGTCCTCGCCGCCCCCGCGCCGCATGTGCATCGCCGCGCCGACCGAGATCGCTTCCTGTCCGCGCCCGACGTAGACGCCACCGACGATCTTCCCCTGCCGGTACAGCTTGCGCTCGATGCGGGTTTCGAGCGCCCGCGTCAGCTTCATGTAATAAAGCATCTTCAGGAGAGACGCGTCGTCGGGGACGCGGGTCGCGTCGGTCGCGGGCCGGACCGACGAGGACACCGTCCTCGGGCCGACCCCCTGTGATTTCCTGTCCCTGGCCAGCATCGGTCGCTACTCCGTTTCGTGATAGACGTCCCGCAGCGTCTCTTCGGGCGGCGGGTAGGGTCGTTCGAGCGCCGTGCGCACGGCCTCGTCGAGAGAAGGCCCGATCCCCTCCCGGACCGCTCTCAGCTCCTTCTTCGTCGCGTGCCCCTCGTCGAGGAGGAACTCCTCGAGACGATCAAGGGGATCCCTCTTCTCCCACGCCTGGAGGAGAGCCTTCGGCACGTACCGCATGTCGTCGTGCTCGGCGTGGCCGCGGCGCCTGAAGGCGCGGCACTCGACGAGCGTCGGCCCGCCGCCCTGGCGGCCTCTCTCGACCGCGCGGCGGGTCGCCGCGTACACCGCCAGGACATCCGTCCCGTCGACCGTCTCGGAGGCGATGCCGTAGGCCGGCCCGCGCTCCGCCAGGCTCTCTACGGCGAACTGGCGGTGCGTAGGCGTCGAATAAGCGTAGCCATTGTTCTCGACCACCAGGATCAGGGGCAAGTTCAGGACCGCCGCCAGGTTCAGCCCCTCGTGGAAGTCGCCGGTCGAGGTGCCGCCGTCGCCGATGTAGGTCAGGGCGACGCGGTCCTCCCCGCGCATGCGCGCCGCCAGGGCCGCACCCGTCATCACCGGGATGAGCGTCCCCAGGACGCTGATCGGCCCGATGAGTGATTTTTCCAGGTCGTCGAAATGCAGCGTGCCGTCCTTGCCGCCCGTCGGGGAGTCACCTCGAGCTAGAAACTGCAGGAACAGGGTCAGCGGCGCCACTCCGCGGACCAGGAGCGAGCCGATGTTCCGGATCATCGCCGCCAGGAGATCCTCCGGCGCCAGGGCGTACGCCGTCCCGACCGAGATGCCCTCCTGTCCCAGGCTGCTGTACAGCCCGCCGTGAATCTGCCCCTGGCGGTACAGGGCCGACAGCCTGTCTTCGACCATCCGGTTGAGACAGATGAAGCGATGGATCTCGAGCAGCTGTGAGCGCGACAGACCGGGGTTGCGCATCGGCCGCGGCGGATCCGGCCAGAGGCCCGGAAGAGGAGGCTTGCGTTCTGTCCTGCGCGCGGGTGTCTTGCGGTTCCGACTCAGAACAGTGCTCATTGTGTGGCTCGGCTCCGCGCGGTCCGGGTCAGAGGTTGATGCCCCGCGCATGCAGGTTGAGCGCCGCCTCCCCCATCGCCTCGGAGAGCGTCGGGTGGGCGTGGATGGCGTGGAACAGGTCCTCGACCGTCGACTCGAGCCGCAGCGCCAGCCCTCCTTCTCCAATGAGCTCGGTCGCCTTCGGACCGACGATGTGGATGCCGAGGAGCTCGTCGTACTTCTCGGCCCCCACCAGCTTGACGAAGCCCTCCGGGGTCCCCTGGATGCCGGCCTTGGCGGCGGCGCTGAACGGGAACTTGCCCACCCGCACCTTGTGGCCGCGAGCCCGGGCCGCCTGTTCCGTCAATCCGATGCTCGCCACTTCCGGCTCCGAGTAGGTGCAGCTCGGCACCTGGTCGTAATTGACGGGCGCGGGGTTCCGGCCGGCGATCGACTCCGCCGCCACGATCCCCTCGTGCGAGGCGACGTGCGCCAGGGCCGGCGTCGGGAGAAGGTCGCCGATCGCAAACACCGAGGGCTCGCCGGTGCGCATCTGCCTGTCGACCTTCACGAAGCCACGATCCAGCTCGACCTTCGTCCCCTCGAGCCCCAGGTCCTCGGTCACGGGCCTGCGCCCCACGGCGACCAGCAGAACGTCGGCCTTGAGGGTCTCCTTGCCGTTCTTCTCGGAGTGCACCTGCACCTCGACCCTCTTGTCGAGGACCTTGACGCTCTCGACCTTCGTGCCGACGCGCACGTCGATGCCTCGCTTGCGGAACGCCTTGTGGAGCTCGGCCGAGGAATCCTCGTCCTCCAGGGGCAGGACCCTCGGGAGCATCTCGACGAGCGTCACGGCGCTGCCGAAGCGCGCGTAGATCGAGGCGAACTCCACACCGACGGCGCCCGCGCCCAGGATCAGGAAGGTCTTCGGCACGAACTCCAGGGCCAGCGCCTCCGTGCTCGTGACGACGCGCGTGCTGTCGATCGTGAGACCCGGCAGGAGCTTCGGCACCGACCCGGTGGCGAGGATCACGTTCTTCGTCGCCACCACCTGCTTCGACCCGTCCTTGGCCGCGACCTCGACGATCCCCGGCCCCTTCAGCCGCCCGTGGCCCGGGAGGACCGTGATGCCGTTCTTCTTCATGAGGTACTCGAGCCCGCGCGCCTGGCGGCGCACGACGTCGGACTTGTGCTTGTGCGCCGCCTCGAGGTCGAGCTTGACCTCGCCGGTCCTGACCCCGAAGCGCGCCGCGTCGCGGGCCATCTCGAGGACCTCGGCGCTGTAGAGCAGCGCCTTGGTCGGGATGCAGCCGATGTGCAGGCAGGTGCCGCCGAGGGCCGGCCACTTCTCGACCAGGGCCGTCTTCAGCCCGAGCTGCGCCGCCCGGATGGCGGCGACGTAGCCGCCCGGACCGCTGCCGATGACGGTGACGTCGAAACTCATCTGCGATTCGGCCACGTGTGCCTCCCGTCGCGCGCGCCGCGCACATCGCTCCCGGCGGTACCGGGCGGGCGCGCGTGCCCCTGGGAACTGGCTTCCGCCGGACGGTAGGAATTATAACCACAAGGTGCCCCTGGAGTGTGTCCGAGTAATGGCATGGGCCGCGCACATGGGGCTTGCGAGTCCCAGGCGAGGCGCGAGGAGGAAACGATACCGGTTGCATCGTTGACGACGATCAACGAAGCATGGGGCCGCAATCCCCATGTGCCCTGCGGGTTCGCGGCGGCGCGGGGCCGTCTGGGTCGTTGCCGCCCCGCCGCGATGCCCCACATCGCAGTCGTCGCGGCGCCTCGCAGCCGCCCCCGCGGCGCCGCGAACGCGACCCATGCCCTGACTCGGACACACTCCTGAGAACGGGGAAAAGGCCCCCGGCCGCTGTGCCGGTCCCGGCCGCGTTGATCGTCCCGCCGGGGGGCCGGTATAATTGCGACGTGACCTTCCCGGCGGCGCGTTCCGCGACCCCATCGAGCACCGAGGACGGCGGGCCCCGCTTTCTGTCGCCCGCCCCGGAGGTGCGCATCACGAACGCGTTCGTCCGCGCCTTCGACAACGTGGTGGCGACGGCGCGCACCTGCTACTCGGGAAACGGCATCGTGCGCGACGAGCAGGTGCTCGGCGACGCGCAGGCGCCGCCCGAAAAGAAGGAGGAGCGCAGGCGCAGGCGCGACTCCCTCGCCCGCGATCTCTACCAGGCGGGGCACCACACGACGCTGCAGCACGCCCACTTCCAGTTCGCGCTCGACAACGTCAGCCGGCAGTTCCTCTGGTCGTTCCTGCACAGCCACCCCTTCTACAACTCCGAGCAGGTCAGCCAGAGATACGTCACCGTCAAGCCGGGGCACTACGCCGTGCCGCCGCTCGCGCGCCAGGCGCTCGCGGTGTACGAGGACACGGTGGCCCGCCAGCAGCAGGCGTACGACGACCTCTGCCGGCTGATCCTCGGCCCCGCCTCCGCCGCCTACTACGGCCGCTACCCGGCGCGGCGCCACTACACGGCGAAGTACGACAAGGACGTGCAGAAGAAGGCGCAGGAGGTGGCGCGCTACGTCCTGCCGGTCGCCACCTTCGCCTACCTCTACCACACGGTCAGCGGCCTGACGCTCCTGCGCTACCACCGCATCTGCCGGGAGCCGGACGCTCCGCTCGAGCAGCGCCTCGTGGTGGGGCGCATGGTGGAGGAGCTCCTGGCGCGGGAGCCGGCGTACGCCGCCATTCTCGAAGGACCGATCCCGGAGGAGGAGACGGCCGAGTGGGAGGCGCTGCGCACGGGGGGCCCGCGGGGCGACGCCGAGCGCCGGGAGTTCCTGCGGGAGTTCGATCGCGACATGGGAGGACGCGTGTCGGTCCTGGCCGACTACCCGGCGAGGAACGAGGAAACGCTGGCGCAGGCCGTGCGCGAGGTGCTGGGATTGACGCGGGATCGCCTGACGGACGACGAAGCGATCGCCGCGGTGATGGACCCGGCCCGGAACCGTTACCTCGGCGAGGCGCTGAACCTGACGACCCTCAGCAAGCTGTCCCGCGCCATGGTCCACTCCCACTACACCTTCCGCAAGAAGATGAGCCACACCGCCGACTCGCAGAACCAGCGGCACAGGATGACCCCGGCGTCGCGGCCGATCCTGCACACGCAGCTGACGTCCGATCCGGACTACATCACGCCGCTCCTGGTGCGGGAGGACGAGGCCTGCCTGAAGCGCTACCGCGAGGTCATGGAGGCGAGCTGGGAGGGTTTCTCCCGTCTGCGGGATCTCGGAGTGCAGGACGAGTTCGCCGCCTACGTCCTGCCGAACGCCCTGGCGATCCGCTTCACGGAGTCGGCCAACCTCCTCGACCTGCACCACAAGCTCGCCATGCGGCTGTGCTACAACGCGCAGGAGGAGATCTGGCGGGCGTCCGTCGATGAGGCCCAGCAGATAGGCCGGGTGAACCCGCGCATCGGGCGCTACCTGCTGCCGCCCTGCAGCCTGCGGCAGATGGCGGAGGCGCGCCCGATCTGCCCCGAGGGAAAGCGCTACTGCGGCGAGCGCGTGTGGACCTACCGCCTCGATGATTACCACCGCGTCATCTGAATCGCCCGCCCTGGAGATTCTCCCCGGGAGCGTGAGCGGTCCGTTCGACTTCCCGTCCCTGTTCGGGAACGACAGGCCGGTCGAGCTGGAGATCGGCACCGGCAAGGGACGGTTCCTCCTGGCGCAGGCCGCGGCGCGCCCGGAGGTCAACTTCCTCGGGGTCGAGTGGTCGCTCAAGTACCTGCGCGTGACCAAGGATCGGGCGGAACGCCGCGGTCTCAGGAACGTCCGCCTGTTCCGGGCCGATGCGCGCCACGTCCTGCAGGCGCTCGTCCCCGACCTTTCGGTCGCCCGCGTGCACGTCTACTGTCCCGATCCCTGGCCGAAGAAGAGACACCGCAAGCGCCGCTTCTTCTCGCCCGCGACGCTGGCGCACGTCGCGCGCATCCTCGTCCCCGGCGGCTACCTCGACCTGTCCACCGACGTGCGCGAGTACTTCGAGGAGATCCGGGAGATGGCGCGGAACAGCGCGGCCCTGCGCGAGGCCGAGGACCCCCTCTTCCCCCCGGGGAGCGCGGAAGGCAGGACGAGCTACGAGGCGAAGTATCTCGAGGCGGGGCGGCCCATCCATCGCGCCTGCTACGCGCGTTCCGCCGGTCCAGCGTAGGAGCCGCCGGGGCGACACAGCGCGTCGTCAGGGGATCTCGACGATGATCTCCCCCGCCTCGATCCGGACGGCGTAGCAGGCGACCTTCATCTCCGGATCGATGGGCGACACCCCGGTGCGCACGTCGAAGGTCCAGCCGTGCCAGGGACACGAGACGACGGCGTCATCCTCGAGGTATCCCTCCCCCAGCGGCCCACCCTGGTGGGGGCAGGAGTTGTCGATCGCGTGCAGGCGGCCGTCCACGTTGAAGATCGCCACCATGTGCTCCTTGACCTGCACCACCTTGCTCGAGCCGGGCGGGAGATCCTCCGCGCGGCCGCAGCGCGCCTTGATCGCCATGGCACTCCCCTCAGCGGACCAGATACTCCTCGATGTTGGTGCTGCCGTACGCCGCCCCCGTGGCCGCGCGGAGCCGGTGCGCCACCTGCGCGATGGCGCTCTTGACCGCCGGGCTCTTCTCGGGGTCGGTCAGGGGCTCGAGGCGGACGGTCAGGCCGGTGTCGCGCGGGGACAGCTGGATGAAGAACTTCTGCGTGTGGCCGGCTTCGACCACCACCATCTCGATGAGGGCCGCGCGGGCGTCCCTCTCGCGGTAGAAGCGCTCGGCCTTGATGATCCGCTCTCCGTGGCGGGCCACGAACGGCTCGAACACCCGCGCCGCGTCGTCCACGCTGATGCGCCCTTCCAGGACCACGTGCGGCCCGGCGCGCTTTGGTGTGTGACCGAGTCATGGAATGGGTCGCGTTCGCGGCGCCGGGGGGTCGGCTGCGCGGCGCCGCGACGACCGCGATGCGAGTCAT
>JBGPED010000067.1:0-12968 GCA_041482595.1 Acidobacteriota bacterium | reverse complement strand
GTTTGCGGCGCCGCGGGGTCGGCTGCGAGGCGCCGCGACGACCGCGATGTGAGTCATCGCGGAGGAGCGGCAACGACGCAGACGGCCCCGCGCCGCCGCGAACCCGCAGGGCACATGGGGATTGCGGCCCCATGCTTCGTTTCGCCTCGTAAAAGATGCAACCGGCATCGTTTCCTCCTCGCGCCTCGCCTGGGACTCGCAAGCCCCATGTGCGCGGCCCATGCCATTACTCGGACAGGCTCCTAGGATCGCCGCCGGCCCCGGGAGGTCCGGCCGCGAGCCGTTTGCCGCCTCCGCGCGCCCCTCGTCTTCGCCGCCAGCAGCTTCCCTTCCAGGTGATTCGACGGGCAGTGCGGGCTCAGAGGGCAGGCTCCGCAGCGCGGCAGGCGGGCCTGGCAGACGTAGCGGCCGTGCAGGATCGTGGCGATGGAGAAGAAGATCCATTCATCGCGCGGAACGACGGCCAGGAGGTCCCGCTCGATCTTCACCGGGTCGGTCTGCTCCGTCAGACCGAGCCGGGCCGCCACGCGGGCCATGTGCGTGTCCACGACGATGCCCGAGGGGATCCCGTAGCCGGCGCCGAGCACGACGTTCGCCGTCTTCCGTCCCACGCCGGGCAGGCGGACCATCTCCTCCATCGTGCGCGGCACCTCGCCGCCGTGCCGCTCGAGCAGGGCCTGGCAGCACGACGTGATGGATCGGGCCTTGGCGCGGAAGAAGCCGGTCGATCGGATCGCCCTCTCGAGATCCGGAAGCGGGGCGCGCGCCAGCGCCCGGGCGTCGGGCCAGGCGCGGTACAGGGCCGGGGTGACCTGGTTGACGCGCTCGTCGGTGCACTGCGCCGACAGGATCGTCGCGATCAGGAGCTGCAGGGGAGAGTCGTGGCGGAGCTCGACGCGCGCTTCCAGGCGGGCGCCGTGCAGCGCCTCCAGGACGGCGGCGGCGCGCGCGCGCCTGGTCGTCTCGGCGCGGGTCATGTCAGCGGCCCCGCGCCAGCGCCGCGTCGAGGCGCTCGACCGGGACGGTGTTGAGGATGTCGGAAGCGGCGAGCCCGGCCCGCCGCGCCACCGCGACACCGAAGCGCACGTCGGTGAGACCGGCCTCGTCGTGGGCGTCCGGATCGATGGCGAAGCGCGCTCCGAGGGATTTCCCGAGGCGGCAGGCGGCGCTGTCGAGATCGAGGCGGTGCGGGTTGGCGTTCAGCTCGACGTAGACCCCTTGCCGCGCGGCGGTCGCGAGAATGTCCCGCACGTACACGTCGTACCCTTCGCGGCGCAGAAGAAGCCGCCCGGTCGGGTGGCCGAGGATGGTCGTGCGCGGATTCTCGAGCGCCTTGACGATCCGCCGGGTCTGCGCGTCCCTGGGCAGCCCGAACGACGAGTGCACCGAGGCGACGACGAAATCGAGGGTCCCGAGGACCTCCTCGGGGTAATCGAGCGATCCATCCGGGAGGATGTCCACTTCGCTGCCCTTGAGGACGCGGATGCCCGGGTGCCGATTCCGCGCCTCGTCGATCTGCATCTGCTGCTGCCTGAGCGACTCGGGCGTCAGCCCCCGCGCGTAACGCGCCGCCTGGCTGTGGTCGGTGATGCCGACGTACTGGTATCCGAGGGCCTCGCACTTCGCGACCAGCTCGTCGATCGGCAGTCGTCCGTCGCTCCAGGTCGAGTGGACGTGGACGATGCCGCGCACGTCCCCGTGGCGCACGAGCTCCGGCAGCGTCCCGCCTTCGGCGGCCTCGATCTCGCCCACCCCTTCGCGCAGCTCCGGCGGGACGAAAGCAAGGCCGAGGGCCCGGTAGATCGCGTCCTCGTCCCCGGCGGCGAGCCGCCCGGCGCCGCGGTACAGCCCGTCCTCGCGCAGGTCGAGACCGCGACCGCGGGCGCGCTCTCCGAGTGCCGCGACATGCGCGGCACTCCCGGTGTGATGCAGGAGGACACCGGCGTAGGCTTCGTCATCGCGCACCAGCCTGAGATCGACCGGCACCGATCCGGCGCAGAGGGCCCGGACGCGCTCTTCGCCTTGGACCGACACCTCCCGGACGGATGCCATGCGGGAGAGGGCCCCGGCGACCGGGCCGGGATCGCGGACGGAGGCGACCAGGACCACGCCCTCGACCGTCTCCAATCCGCGCCTGGCGGAGCCGGCCATGGACACCCTGCGCACTTCGCGCAGCGACGCGAGCGCATCCGTGATCTCGTCCGCCAGGGACAGGGCCCGGCCGAGGAGGAACCGCTCGCCGTACGTGCGGACCTGCTCGATCCCCTTCAGGATCCGCTCCTCGGTCTTCTCCTTGAATCCCGGGAGGTCCTTGAGTCTCCCGTCCCGGCAGGAGCGCTCGAGGTCGTCGAGGCTCTTGATCCTGAGCCGGTCGACCAGGAGACGCGCCCTCCGGGACCCGAGCCCCGGAATCTTCACCAGCTCCGACAGGACCGGCGGCACCGACGCGCGCAGCTCGTCGTAGTAGGGGAGGGCGCCGGTGGTGGCCAGGAGAGTGATCTTCTCGGACAGGGCCTTGCCGATTCCCTTGAGCTCCTGGAGCCGGCCGTCCTGGACGAGCTGCATGAGGTCCTGGTCGAGATCGCGGATCGTGCGGGCCGCGCTCTCGTAGGCGCGTGACTTGAACGGGCTCTCCCCGGACACCTCGAGCAGGAGGGCGATCTCTTCCAGGACGTCGGCGACGCGGCTCTTGTCCATGGGTCGATTCCGGAGGCCGGATGCTACCGGAGCCAGGAGTGACCTGTCAAAAAGTCATGGTGTCGCCCAGGTGCGTCAAAAAGGCGGTCGCAAGGAAGGACGAGCGGCCGGGCCGGCCACCCGGGAAAACTGGAGGACCGCGGCGCGGGAGCGGCGGAGGGCCCGAAATCACGCCCGATCTGGAGTTGGACACCATCCGCCTGCGGCATCCGGCCCGCGCCCCGGGGCAGGCGGGCGCGCGAATCGGCGTTGGCAGGGATGTTGCTAATCCGATCGCTTCAGTGAAAGGAGGCAGCCATGTGGCGTCAATTACTTCCGCACGCAACGAGCTACGATGACTTCATCTCCCCGAACGAGGACACCCGTATCGAGGCCTTCATTTCCGATCCGGACTCCTTCCGCCAGGAGCGCGAGATCATGCGCGCCGAGGTCGACCGGATCCTGAACCGGGCCCTGCGGCAGCTCCCGGCCCGGGAGCGCTACATTCTCGAGAGACGGTTCGGGATGCGCGACGGCAGTGAGCTGACGCTCGAGGCGGTTTCTCGAATCCTGAAGCTCAGCAAGGAGCGGGTCCGGCAGCTCGAGCGTGAGGCCCTGCTCAAGCTGCGGATGTCCCTCGAAGGAATGCGCAGCCAGCTCACGGGCGCCTGAGGCCCCGGTCCCCGAACGAAGTGCGTGGTGAAGCCGCCGCCCTGTCTTCCCCCCCGGGCGGCGGTTTTTTTCTGATCGGGGGAGGGCGGCCAAGGCGCTGCGGAGTGTATGCAGAGGCAATTTGTGGCGGGCCCGCGCGGGCACTTGCGTGGCTTGGCAAATCAGGTAGGATCGCGCTATCATCCGGCCCGGGCCGGTGGGTGGACACGGCCCACCCGCATGACAAGATGACAGGGCCGGGTGGCGGCGAGCCGCATCCGCCGCACGAGGGAAACGATTGATGAGACGAAATCGCCTGGCGTCGGGGCTGGCGCTCGTCGCCCTGTTCCTCAGCGGGACGGGCTGCGAGGGCACCCTCGATCGCCTGAAGGCGAATTACGCGGCGAAGCAGGGGAACGACTTCTACAAGGGGCAGGACTTCGAGAAGGCGACCCAGTGGTACCGCTACTCCCTCTATCTGAACCCCGAGCTGCCGATCGCCTATCACAACGCCGGGCTGGCCTACATGGCCCTCTACAAGCCCGGGTCGCACCACCCTAAAGATTTGTACTACTCGCAGCAGGCCATCGATCACCTCGAGCGCTTCCTGGGCTTCGAGCCGGACAACGAGGACGCCAAAAACCAGCTCCTGACCGTGTTCCTGCAGGCGGAGAGGTACGACGATGCCGCCAAGTTCTTCGAGGCCGAGATTAAGGAGCGCGGCAACGATCCGGAGGTGGCGTCCCGCCTGGCGCAGGTCCTCGGGATGATCTACGCCAAGAAGGGCGACTTCGATCTGTCGCTCGAGTGGTACAAGAAGCGGGCCGAGATCGAGAAGGACAACCCCGAGGCGCTCTACACGATCGGGGTCCTGTGCTGGGACAAGGTGTACCACGCGGGCATCACCATGGATCTCGACAAGCGCAAGGAGCTTGTCGAAATGGGCATGGACTACCTCCAGCGCGCCGCGGGCATCCGTGAGGACTACTTCGAGGCGACCTCCTACATCAATCTCATGTTCCGCGAGAAGGCGAAGCTGGCGCAGCTGGCCGGCAACATGGAGGATTTCGCCAAGTACAACCAGGAAGCCGACAAGTTCATGAAGCTGTCCCTGGAGCAGCGCAAGAAGTCGATGGCGAAGAAGGGCTAGGGACGGCGGCGCCCGGGGCGCCGCCAGCCACCGCGCGGGGCGATGCCCCGGCGGTGAAGACGAGGTGAGCGGTTGTTCGATTCGATGGTGTTCTCCACCAAGCAGAAGCGCCGCACCCGGCGCTGGCTGACGGTCCCCTTGGCCCTGGTGGCGCACGCGGTCGTCTTCGGCGGGTTGATCCTGGCGGGCTTCATGTCGGTCGAGTCGGTGCCGCCGCCCCCGATCACCATCTCCTTCGTCGCGGCCCCTCCGCCACCCCCCCCGCCGCCGCCTCCTCCGGCGAGGCACAAGAAGACGACCGAGGTGAAGCCCAAGGAGATCCCGAAGCCGACCGAGATCGTCCAGCCGAAGGTCGTGCCGGAGGAGAAGCCGGTCCCCGTCACGGCCCCCGAGGAGGACTCGAGCGACGACGAGGGGGTTGAGGGAGGGGTGGAGGGCGGCGTCGAGGGCGGTGTCGTCGGCGGTGTGGTGGGCGGCGTCGTCGGGGGCGTCCTCGGCGGCATGCTGGGCGGCGTGGAAGGCGGCATGCTGGATCAGCCGCTCTACGCCGGGATCGGCGGCGTGACCAACCCGGAGCTGATCACCTCCACGAAGAAGCAGCCGACTTATCCCGAGATCGCCCGCAAGGCCAAGATCTCGGGCCAGGTGATCCTCCAGGCCGTCGTCAGGAAGGACGGCACGGTGGGGGACATCCAGGTGCTGCGTTCCCCCGGCTCGAAGTTCGGCTTCGACGAGGCCGCGATCGCCGCCGTGAAGCAATGGCGCTACAAGCCGGGTCTGCAGAACGGCAAGCCGGTCGACGTCTATTTCACGATCGTGGTCGACTTCGTGCTGCAATGATCGGACACGATACGGTGCATGGTTAAGTAAGGTCCAAGGAGGACACAGGCAAATGCAGGGAACAAACGTTTGGGAAATCTGGCTCCAGATGGGCTATCTGGCGAAGATGGTCGCCATCTTCCTGATCTTCATGTCGATCTACTCGCTCGGACTGTTCATCGAGCGGTTCCTGCTGTTCCGGGCCGCCAAGAAGCAGTCGATCGAGTACCTCCCCGTGGCCACCAAGGCGCTGCGCGAGGGGAACTACAAGCTCGCGGTCGAGTCCGCCAAGCGGTACAACAAGAGCCACCTGGCGAAGGTCCTGGCGGCCGGGCTGCAGCAGTTCATGTTCGAGAAATCGGAAGAGCCGACGCACGACGCCGTCGAGTCGGTGCGCCTGGCGGTCGAGCGGGCCGCGGCCCTCACCACCGCCGAGATGAAGCGCGGCCTCGGGGGCCTCGCGACCATCGGCGCCACTGCCCCCTTCGTCGGCCTGTTCGGGACGGTCGTCGGCATCATCAACGCCTTCACGGGCATGGCGAAGACCGGGTCGGGCGGGATCGGCGCCGTCTCCGCGGGCATCGCGGAGGCGCTCATCACGACCGCCGTCGGCCTGGGCGTGGCCATCCCGGCGGTGTGGATGTTCAACTACTTCCAGGGCCAGGTCGAGTTCTTCGGGATCGAGATGGCCAACTCATCCTCGGAGCTGGTCGACTTCTTCCTGAAGCGGCAGTCGTCGCAGGGCGGCAAGTAACATGGCGATGAACGTCGGCGGCGGCGGGGGCCTCAACTCCGACATCAACGTCACCCCCTTCGTCGACATCTGTCTGGTGCTCCTCATCATCTTCATGGTGGTGACCCCGATGCTGCAGGAGGGGATCACGATCAACCTCCCGTACGCCAAGAAGAGCACCAAGCACGAGGATGACGAGAACCACGCGATCGTGGTCGCGGTCAAGACCGAGAAGAACGGCGAGCAGGTGGTCTTCGTCCAGAAGAAGCCGATCCCGCGCGACCAGTACCTCGCCGAGATGACGGAGATCCACGACCGTATGTCGGACAAGAGCATCCTGATCAAGGCCGACCGGAGCATGAAGTACGGCGACGTGCGCAAGATGATGATCGAGACCAACCAGGCCGGTTTCGACAGCGTCGCCCTGGTGACCGAGAAGGCCCCCGGCCAGGAGGAGTGAGAGGAGCCAACTATGGCCATGCAGCTCGGTTCGTCCGGCGTCAAGTCGGACATCAACGTCACGCCGTTCGTCGACATCGTCCTGGTGCTGTTGATCATCTTCATGGTGGTCACGCCGATGCTCAGCCGCGCCCTCGACGTCGCGGTCCCGCCGAAATCGGAGGCCCAGGCCCCGACGGATCCGACCGAACAGCTGATCATCAGTGTCAAGGGTCCCGACAACCCGCCCAAGGTCTTCCTCAACCGGGAGGAGATCCCGGGGGGGCTCGACGGGGTCAGGGACCGGATCGCGGAGCTCATGAAGGGGCGGCGCGAGAAGATCGTCTTCTTCCAGGCCGACAATGACCTCGTCTACCAGGACGTGGTCAATGTCATGGACAAGATCCGCGAGGGCGGCGCCCAGCTTGGGCTGATCACCGACGAGAACCTCGACGTGACGCAGGGCGCCCAGTAACACCTCGCCGTCTTCTCCGCACGCGCCGCCCGGCGGCGGAACGAGAGGGGCGCCCTCCGCGATGACCCTCCCTCCACCCGGTTCTCCCGTGAAACGCGTCCACCTCGTCGGCGTCTGCGGCACGGGGATGGGATCGCTCGCCGGCCTCCTGGCCGACGCCGGGTACGACGTGCGCGGCTCGGACGAGGCGGTCTACCCCCCCATGAGCACGATGCTGCGCGACAAGGGAATCCGTGTCCTCGAGGGGTACCGGGCGGACCACCTCGACGATCGGCCCGACCTGGTGGTGATCGGCAACATCGCGACGAAGTCGAACGCCGAGGCGGTGGCGGTGATCGAGCGCGGCATCCCTTACGCCAGCATGCCGCAGGCGATCGGACGGCTGTTCCTTGAAGGGCGACACTCGATCGTTGTGGCGGGGACGCACGGCAAGACGACCACCGCCGGGCTCATGGCCTGGACACTGACGTCGGCCGGCCGCGATCCATCGTTCCTCGTCGGAGGGGTGCTGAAGAACTTCAATCGTTCCTTCGGTCTCGGGCGGGGGGATGAGTTCGTCATCGAGGGGGACGAGTACGAGACGTCGTTCTTCGACAAGGGCCCGAAGTTCCTGCACTACCGGCCGCAGAGCGTGATCCTGACGTCCGTCGAGTACGACCACGCCGAGATGTATCCCGATCTCCAGTCGGTGAAGGAGGCGTTCCGGAAGCTCGTGGCGCTCGTCCCGGCGGACGGCCTGCTGGTCTATTGCGCCGACGACCCCAACGCGCGCGAGGTGGCGCGCGGGGCGCGCTCCCCGCTCGTCCCTTACGGCTGCGGTCGCGGCGAGGGCTTCCGGGGCCACGTGCGCGAGGCCGGGTCCGAGGGGATGGAGTTCGAGGTCTCGAAGGACGGCGCGGTGTTCGGTGTGTTCCGCTCGCCGCTCACCGGGCTGCACAACCTGCGCAACATGCTCGGAGTGATCGCCGTCGCCTACCACCGCGGCCTTCCGGCGCAGGCCATCGGGGAAGGCCTCGGGACCTTCGCGGGGATGAGGCGGCGGCAGGACGTCCGCGGCGTGGCCGCGGGCGTGACGGTCATCGACGATTTCGCGCACCACCCGACGGCGGTGCGCGCGACGCTGCAGGCCACGCGGGATCGCTACCCCGGCAGGCGCATCTGGGCCGTCTTCGAGCCGCGCACCAACACCACGCGCAGGAGCGTCTTCCAGGAGGACTACGCCAGAAGCTTCGACGACGCCGAGCGCATCGTCGTCGCCGCCGTGGATCACCCGGAAAGGGCGCCGGAGGGGCAGAGGTTCTCGGTCGAGCGGCTGATCGCGGACATGCGCGCGCGCGGCAAGGACGCCGTGTCCATCCCGGGCGTCCCCGACATCGTCGACTTCCTGGCGCGCGAAACCCGCCGCGACGACGTGATCCTGGTGATGTCCAACGGTGCCTTCGGCGGGCTGCACGATCGGCTGCTCGCCGCCCTCGCCGCGCGCCGTTGATCGAAGCGCCCGCCCCGTCAGTTCCCGAGCAGTCCCCGGTCCCCCTGGGCGAGGGTGCGCACGAGCTCCTGGCTGAAGTAGTCGTTCGAGCCCGTGACCAGCGCCGGGAAACGGGCCTGGAAGGCCTGGCGGCTGCGGTCGATCTCCTTGCGCAGGCGGGTGTATAGATCGCGGTGCTTGCGCCCCTGGATGACGGCGGCCTCGTTGTAGAGCAGGAGCTCCGAGACCAGCAGGTGGGCGAAGCGGCGTGCGTCGGCCAGACGGCGGCGCTCCTCATCGCTCTGCCCGTCGTCGGCGGACGGAGACCTGGGATGGCCTCCGAGGTCCGCCAGGATCGCCTGCATCTCCGCCTCCTCCGGGGGCGTCATCGCGCCCCCCGGCGCGTGCAGCGCGGCATGCGGCGTCGCGCCCGGTGCCCCCGCCGGTGCGTCGGCGCCGGAGCGCGCCTTGCGCTGCGGCGCGGTCAGGCGTTCCATCGCCAGCGCCGCGACCCGCGCCAGGATCTCGAAGGCGAGGGGGTCGCCGCCCTCCGTCGCGCTGCCGGTGTCGCCGTAGAGGAGCGCCACCGGGCGGCCGCGCACCAGGACGGGTACTGCGCACGCATCGGCCGGCTGGACACCGCCGAGAGCCACCCGGACCTCCTCGCCGACGGACTGCGCCGAAGCCCGCACCGCCACGCGTCCCGACACGGCGCGCGCCAGGATGTGGTGCCCGGTGGCGTTCAGCGTCACCCGGGCCACGTTCTCGCTCTTGAATCCCCCTTCACCCAGAAAGCCCAGGCCGGCCCAGCCCGCGAGTGTCGATCCCTTCACGATGAACAGCGCCGTCCGCGGGTACACGGCCGCGGAGGCGTCCAGGAGCGCCGAGAGGATCTCGCGCTGCGATTCGTGTCTCGCGATCGAGTCGATGGCGTCCCGGATCACGTGAAGCTGCGCGGCGCCGGAGGCGGCGCCCCATTCGCCCGGCGTGAGCGGGAATCGCAGCGGCTCTGAGGTGGCCGAGAGCGCGTCCTCGAACGCCTGCCGAAGCCGCTCGACCCGCTCGCGCAGGAGCCGGTTGGCCTCCGCCTCGACCCTGTCCTTCAAACGACCGCTCATGCCGCCCCTTCTCTCGATGCTGGCTGCGGTTAGATATCACAGCGGATCGACGCAGTCAAACAAGTTCCTGGTGGCAGCATCGCCACACCCGGGTGTGGCTGCTTTGCGACTCGAACGACCCGACCACTTCTGAAGCCACTCGGAAGCATACTCGTAAGATATTGTGAATGATAGGTTTGTGGAAATACACATGGAACCGCGATGCGTGGCATATGGGCTGCAATAGAGGAGGTTTGGCGGTATTCGCCACGAGGAGGGGGAATGGCGCAGAATCAAAGAACTCTGGCCCGGCCGATGGAAGTGGAAGGTGTCGGGCTCCATTCCGGCAGGCGGGTTCGTCTTCGCGTGCTCCCGGCGGAGGCAGACTCGGGAATCGTTTTCCTCCGCTCCGACGAGGGGAACGCCGAAATTCCCGCCACCCACCGTCTCCTGAATGACGGCAATCTCTCGACGACGCTGTCCCGCGGGGCTCTCGCCGTCGCGACCGTCGAACACCTTCTCTCGGCCCTGCAGGGACTCTCGATCGACAACGTCCGGATCGAGCTGGATGGACCCGAGGTGCCAATCCTCGACGGGAGCGCCCTGCCGTTCGTGACGCTGATCCGCGAGTCCGGTGTCCGCTCCCTCGGCAAGGCCCGCCGTTTCCTGACCCTGACCCGGCCGGTGCGCGTGAAGGCGGGCGAGAAGGAGATCCTGGCCCTGCCGGACAACGTCTTCCAGGCGACCTACGCGATTGATTTCCCGCACACGGCGATCGGCTCCCAGACCGTGTCGACCGAGGTGAGCGAACAGACGTACGCCGACGCGATCGCCCCGGCGCGCACGTTCTGCCTGCTGCGCGACGTCGAGGCGATGCGCAGCTCCGGCCTGGCGCTGGGTGGATCGCTCGACAACGCGCTCGTGGTCGGTGACGACGGTGTCCTGAACGGCTCGCTGCGCTTCCCCGACGAATTCGCCCGTCACAAGGTCCTGGATCTCGTCGGTGACCTGGCGCTTCTCGGGGCGCCGATCCGCGCCCATGTGATCGCCTTCAAGGGCGGTCATCGCCTGCACGCCGCCCTGGTCGCCAAGATCATGTCCAACCGGTCGGCCTGGTCCCTCGGCACCTCCGAGGACCGGCTCCCGGCGGCGCGCCTTGCGCAGTTCGCGCACCTCAAGGACAGCCTGCTGCCGCACCCGGCCGACCTGGCCGGGTAGAGACGCCGCCGCCGGCCCTTGTCACCCCGTTGCCTCTCCGATAGACTGGCCGCGTCCGGGCCCCGAAGACCGCACGCCTGAAGCACTCCATCGGGGGACTCCGGCCCGAGCGAGCGATGAAGGCCAGCCTGCCTGCCGTCACCTTGTGGATGATCTCCGGCCTGACTGCCGCGCCCGCGATCGGCGGCCCGGTCCTCACGCATCTAGCGGCGGAGAGCGACGGAGACGCCTACCAGGCCTCCTGCCGCCTCGAGGGCGGGCTGACACCCGACGTGGAAGAGGAGATCGCCGCGGGGCTCGCCACCACGATCGAGTACCGCCTGCAGGTCTACCGGCGCCGCCCGGCGTTCTTCGATCAGCTCATCCTGAAGCGGCGCGTCGAGTGCACCGTGCGCTACGACACGCTGACGCAGCAATACACCCTGACGCGGCGCATCGACGACGACCTGCAGGAGACGAAGGTCACTGACGATCCGGCGGCGATGCGCGATTTCATGACGTCGCTCAAGGCCGTGCCTCTCGTGAAGACCGGGGCGCTGAAGCCGGGCGAGGAGTATTACCTGAAGGCCAAGTCCAATCTCGGTCTCGTCTGGCGCTTCTACGTCATCCCGTGGCCGATGGACACCGACTGGGAGCGCGTCCCGATCGGCCCGGGGGGAGCGAAGAGCCTTGCCACCCAACCCTGACAGGCAGGAGACGCCGCCCTCGCGCATACGGGTCGACCGCCTCGTCTGGACGAGCGTGCTGGCGCTCCTCGTGGTGTTCGTGGGCGGCTACGTCCTGCTGAGCAAAGCGACCAGCTTCTCCTGGGTGTACATCACCAACAAGGTCCTCCTCTGGTCGCTCCTGCTGATCAATGTCCTCCTGATCCTGACGCTGCTGACGCTCCTGATGAGAAATCTCATCAAGGCGCTCGTGGAGCGGCGGCGGGGGATCCTCGGCTCGCGCTTCCGGACCAAGCTCGTGTTCTCCCTGCTGCTCCTGTGGCTGGTGCCCTCGATGATCATCTTCTGGGCCGCGCTGCACCTCATCCAGAGGAGCGTCGACCGCTGGTTCAACGAGCCGATGGACCGTCTCACCGACGCCTCGCAGCAGATCGTCGAGACGTACTACGGCGAGGCCAAGACGAGGGGCGCCATGTTCGCCCGCGAGGTGGCCCGGCGGCTGGAGGAGTCGGGGGCCGCGCATCCTTCGGCGCGGGGCTCCGTGCACGAGACGCTCGGCGGATTGCTGCGCGAGTACCACCTCGACCTGGTGGCGCTCGACACGGGGCGGGACCCGCCGTACGTGGTGCTCGACCCTCACGTGCCGGCCACGGGCGATCTCCAGGAGATCCCTGCCAACCTGCGCCAGGGTGCCTTGCGGGGGGAACCGTTCATCTGGATGTCCGATTACCGGGGTGGGATGCTGATCCGCTGCGGCCACCCGGTGCGCGAACCGCCCGGGGGCGAGCCGCGCGCCGTGGCGATCGTCGGAATCTACGTGCCGCGGGACCTGCAGCGCCTCGCGTCGTACGTGTCGCGCAGCAACGAGGACTACCGCCAGATCCGCGCCCAGAAAGGGCTCATCAAGAGGGTGTACGTGCTGGTGTTCGCCCTCATCACCCTGGTGGTGCTGTTTTCGGTGACCTGGATCGGGCTGTACCTGGCGCGGCGGATCACCGAGCCGATCCAAACACTCCTGCAGGGGACGCGCGAGATCTCCTCCGGCAATCTGGACTACCGCGTCGAGGTCGACGCCGGGGACGAGCTCGGGATCCTGGTGGAGTCGTTCAACCGCATGACTGCGGAGCTCAAGTCCGGCAAGGAGACCATCGAGAAGCGCAACCTCGAGCTGTCGGCCAGCAACCGCGAGCTCGTGGAGCGGAGGCGCTACATCGAGACGCTGCTCAACAGCGTCACGGTCGGCGTCGTATCGTGCGATCGGGAGGGGCGCGTCACCACGCTGAACCGCGCGGCGCTCCGGCTTCTCGACCTGGAGCCGGGGCCCGAGCCTCTCGGCCGGCCGCTCCCTGCGCTCCTGCCACCGGAAGGCCGGGAGGCGATCGAGGACCTGATCCACGAGGTGTTCTCCTCGGGCGGTGAATCGGCGGCGCTCGGGCTCGAGCTGTCGATCGGAGGCAGGACGTGCACCATCGCGGCCAGCGCCACGTCTCTCAGGGACGAGACCGGGGATCCCCTCGGGGCCATCCTGGTCCTGGAGGACCTGACCGACCTGATGCGGGCGCAGAAGATCGCCGCCTG
>JBGPED010000066.1:0-13103 GCA_041482595.1 Acidobacteriota bacterium | reverse complement strand
GTCGTCCGGCAAACGCTAGTCCTGACCTACTCTCCGCCCCCGCTCTCCAGTCGAAGGAGGAGTTTCTGCAGCTCCGGCGCCTGGGGCTGCGCCGGATCGATCCGCAGCGACGCCTTGAGGTGCGCGACGGCCCGCTCGCGGTTCCCGATCCGCTCCGCGTAGAGGAGCCCAAGGCTGCGGTGCGCATCGGCCAGCCCGGGTTCGAGGGCGAGCGCCCTCTCGTACTGGTCCGCCGCTTCGACGTACTTCCCCCGGCGCGTGAGGAGGTAACCCAGGAAGTTGGCGGCGCGGGCCGAGGGGGGCGACGACGAAGCCGCGATGCGGAATTCGCGCTCGGCCGTCCCGAGATCCCCCCGTTGCAGGGCGACCTCCCCGAGTCCGCGGTGCGCCTCCGGCAGGGCCGGGTCCAGGCGGAAGGCGGCCTCGAACTGCTCCGCGGCCTCTCCCGCACGCGAGGCGGCGGTGAGGGCGTCGCCCAGGTTGATCCTGTAGATGGCCACCGCGGGCTCCAGGCGCACGGCGGTCCGGAGATCCGCGACCGCCGCCTCCACGTTGCCCCGCAGGAGCTCGATCGAACCGAGATTGTTCCAGGCGCGCGACGAGGTCGCATCCAGCTCCAGGGCCCTCCGGAACGCCTGCTCGGCGCGGGACCGATCGCCCAGACTCCGGTACGCCGTGCCGAGATTGATCGCGAGGTCCGCGTTTTTCGGGTCCTTCTGCGCGGCCGTCTCCAGCAGACCGAGGGCCTCGGCCGCCTGTCCCTGCTGCACGAGCGCCATCCCCAGATTGACGCGCGCGTCCTGGAACTCCGGGTAGATCGCCAGCGCCGTCCTGTAGCTCTGCGCCGCGTCGCCGTACCGCGCCTCTCTCAGATACGCATTTCCCAAGTTGTATTGGATCCGGGCGCTGCGCGGCGAGACCCTGGCGGCGCTGCTGTACAGGGAAGAGTCGTCCTTCCAATCAGGGATGCGCGCGCACGAGCGACCGAGCAGGAGCGCAGCCGCGACGACCGCCAGGGCCCGCGCGAACGGGCGCGCGCCGCCTCCATCGAGCCGGCCGGCCGCCCAGCCCGCGAGAAGGCACAGACCTGCGCTCGGAAGGTACATGAGCCTTTCCGCCAGGAGCGTGCCGATGAACAGCGTGACGTTGGTCGTGAGCGAGGCGCTCACCCCCATGAACAGCAGGGCGAAGCCGGCCATGGGAGCGCGTCGCACGAGCCACAGGCCCGCCGCGAGCACCGCGAGCGCCAGGACCAGGCCGGCTGCCGCCAGCGGATCGCGGAGCGAGTGGATGATCGGGATCTGGTCATAGGAGTAGTCGGCCGACAGGTGCCGCGGCCACACGAGAAGGGCCGCGTAGCGGACCAGGGTGCCCAGGCCGGTCAGCCTCCCGTCGAACGGACCGGCGGAGGCCGCCGGATTGTCGACGAAGGGAATCGACCCGCCGGGCCCGAGGCCTCCCAGGACGGCCACGCGGGTCCCCAAGTAGATCGACGCGCACACGGCGTAACCCGCGTACAGGGCCGCCCGCAACCGCAGGGCCGGTGCGGCGCGCGGCGGGACCGCCTCCGACATCACGCAGAGAGCGGGGCCGACGATCGCGGATTCCTTGGCAAACATGCCGAGCAGACAGGCCAGCCACGCCGCGCCGGCCCGCAGTGACACACGGCCGCGCGGGTCGAGAAGCGCCCGCCTGTGGAACAGGATCGCGGTCAGCACGCCGAGAGCGGCGAGAATCTCGGAGCGGCCGACGATCCCGGCCACCGCCTCGACGTGGATCGGGTGAACCGCGAAAAGGACCCCCGCGACGGCCGCGGCGGCCGTCCGTCCCCCGGCGAGATCGAGCGCCAGGAGCGTCACCAGGAGCGTGGCCAGCGCGTGCAGGACGGCATTCACCAGATGGAACCACGCGGGCCGCATCCCGGAGATCGCGGCGTCCAGGGCGAACGACGCGCTGGTCAGGGGGCGGTAAAGCTCGCGCGTGTGCCCCGGCGCGTTCCAGTAGGGCGTGACCAGGAGGCGCGGCAGCTCCTCGAGGTCGTTCATCAGCGGGTTCATGAGGATGACGCCGCGATCGTCGAAGACGAAATCACAGCGCAGCGCCGGGAGGTACAGGCCGAGGGCGAGGAGAGGGCAGAAGAGCAGAAGGAGTCGCCGGCCCGTCAAGGGCCGGTGGCCCCGGGGGACGCGGCCGTGTCAGGCTCGATCGTCGAGCTCTGGATCTCCACCTGCCGCTCGGAGCCCGCTCCGAGGTTGACCAGGCCATCGAGCCTGGTCCTGCGCGCCGTTTCGACCGGGACGTCGGTCAGGTAGCCGGAGCTCCGGTGCACCCAGCTGTTCTCCCGATTCAGAACATCGAACGCGAGGTAGATGTCGTACGTTCCGGGGTCGAGATCGAAATCCATCCGCTCCGGGAGGGTCACGCAGCGGTACTCCTCCTGCCAGCGGGGGACGAGCGTCTCCGGCGCCTTGGGAGGCTCGGTCTGGTTCGGCAGCCGCCGATCCCCTTCCGGAACGACGATCGGCCCCCTCGGGCCGCTTTTCTTGCTCTGCCCCATCTTGGAGGCCGGAAGCCAGGTCGCGGTGCGGAACACCGGCGATTCGAAGAGCATCAATGGCGTGTCCGCCTGTCCCCGCTTCACGGCCGACACGGTGAACCTGTAACCGAAGGTGAAGACTTCGTTCCTCTTCTGGATCGTCCCGGGTTTCTGAGGCGGGCGGACGACCCGGTCGTCCGGGAACGTGCACCAGCGCCGGTTTCCGCCAAACATCAGCACCACCCGCCCTTTGTCGGGCGCGGGCGCGGGAGGCAGCGGTGACGCGAGGATGACGGGCGGTCGCGGCGCCGGCGGTGCCGGCGCCTCCGAGGCGGGAGGCGTCGCGGAGGCCGCGGCTCCCGTCCCGGAGGGGGACGCGATGGAGACGATCCCGAGCCCCCCGAGGACGCAGGCGACCGCCGACCGGAGGATCGCCGGAACCCCCCTCGCGCGAGGCGTACTGTACCGGGCGATTCGAGATCGCCCGGTCCCCTGTTTGTGTGCTAGATTTCCCCGACCCTTGTGCGTCATCACGAGCGCCAATTATACTTCGCGCAGGACCCCCGGGCCACGAGAGGGCCCGGGTCGTGAACGCCATGCATTTCCCGGAACTGCCCGTGCTTCAGCTACCGAGGTTGACGTACGCAGAGCCGGGGGTTCAAGCCCCCGGCGAAGGTGTGGGGAACTTCGTGGAAAGGTCTCCAGTACGTGGTCAACTTCTGGAAGGCGGGCAGTTCCGGGAATCTCACAATCGCTCCCACATGAATCGCGAATTTCCCTGGTTGCTCCAACCCGTGTAGCCTGACTCTACCCAAGATATAGGGTCCTGTCAACAGGAAAATACTACCTCTGGTAAGGAGCGTGGTCGAGAACGTTCTGTCCTCCCTGGAATTCGACGGGGTCCTGAAGCTGCTCGCCGCCGAAACGGCGACCCCGGCGGGGGCCGCCTCGGCCCTGGCCCTGCGTCCCTCCTTCCACCCGGCTGAAGTCGAGGCCGTCAACCGTCTCGTTGCGGAAATGCTGAATTACCTCGAGATCCGGGGGGCTCTTCCCTTCGGCATCGTCCCGGACGCGGGGCCGCTCCTGTCGCGCCTGGAGGTGGACGGAGCGGTCCTGGCGCCGCTCGAGGTGCTGGACCTGGTTTCGGCCATGAAGTCCGGGAGGACACTGAAGGCCTCCCTGACCGAGACGCGCGCGGTGTTTCCGGGTCTGTGGGCGTCCGCGCGCGATTTCCCGGACCTCGGCAATCTCGTCCGCTTCCTCGATGGGAAGATCGCGACCACCGGCGAGATGGAGGACTCCGCCAGCGACGAGCTCCATGCCGTGCGCCAGGAGATTCGCCGACGCAACGAGCGGCTGCAGGAGGCCCTCGACGCCATCGTGGCCCGGCCGGAGGTGGCGCGGGCGTTGCAGGACACCTTCATCTCCATCAGGAGCGACCGGCACGTGATTCCGATCCGCTCCGAGGCCCAGGGCTCGCTCGTGGGAATCGTTCACGGTGTCTCCGGCAGCGGTGCTACCGTCTACGTCGAACCGATCGAGACGGTCGACCTGAACAACCAGATCGTCACGCTGCGCGATCGCGAGGCGGCGGAGATCCAGCGTCTCCTGCAGGAATACAGCGATCTGCTGCGCGGGCGTCTCGCGGAGCTGCGCGTCCTCGTTGCGGGCATCGGACGGCTCGATCTTCTCTCGGCCCGCGCGCGTCTCGGGCGGAGGCTCGACGCCCGCCCCGGCGTGATCTCGTCCAGCGGCGAGCTACGGCTCCGCGCGGCCCGCCACCCGCTTCTGGAGCAGGCCCTGAAAACCGAAGGGCGCGCGATCGTGCCCCTCGACCTGGAGCTGCCGGCGGGGACACGCGTCCTGATGATCAGCGGTCCGAACACCGGCGGTAAGACGGTGGCGCTGAAGACGGCCGGACTCCTGTCGCTCATGTTCCAGTCCGGGTTGCCGGTCCCCGCCACGGAAGCTGTGCTGCCCGTGTTCCGCGGCATCTTCATCGACATCGGCGACCGCCAGTCGATCCCCGACGGCCTGAGCACCTTTTCGGCCCGGATGAGGAACATCTCCGAGATCGCCTCAGCGCTGGAGGCGCCGGCCCTGGTGCTGCTGGACGAGATCGGCACCGGCACCGATCCCGAGGACGGCGTGGCGCTGGCCATCGCCATCGTGGATTTCCTGCGCGCGGGCGGCGCCCTGGTCATCGCCACGACCCACCTCGAGGCGCTGAAGGCCTACGCGGCCACGACCGAAGGGTGCTCCAATTCCGCCATGCAGTTCGAGGAGGCGACCTTCAGGCCGCTCTTTAGCTTGATCGCTGGAATCCCCGGGAGAAGCGGCGGTCTGGAGATCGCCGAGCGCCTCGGTCTACCCGTCGCGATCCTGGAGGCGGCCCGCGCGGGGCGTGGGCAGTCCGGCCAGAGAGTCGCGTCCTACCTGACCCGCCTTCAGGCGATGACCGCCGACATGGACGGCCGGCTCCGCGACGCGCTGGCCGAACGGCGGCGGCTCGAGGACCGGCGCGCCGCCCTCGAAGCCGAGTTTCAGGAGCGCGAGGCGCGACGGCAACGGGCGGTGGTGGCCGAGATTGAGCACGCCCTCAAGGCGATGCGCGAGGAGGGAGAGCGTTACCTCGAGACCATCAAGGACGGGGCGCTCCTGGTCGCCGTGCGACGCCAGGAGACGAAGGCGGCCGCGGCACTGCGGGCCCGGGCGCGTTCACTGCTGAGGACCGCCGGGGCGGAGCCCGCGGCTCGGAACGAGGAAAGGAGGGCCATTGGCCCGGGCACGCGGGTCGTGGTGGACGGTCTCGGCGTTCACGGCTCGGTGGAGTCGGTCCGCGGCGAGCGCGCCGTCATCCTCGTGCGCGGCAAGCGGATGACGGTGGCGCTTCACGAGCTCCGGCCCGAATCGGAGGGCAGCGCGCCCGGGGATGTCGAGCCCTCCCTGCCCGAGGGAGTGACGCTCTCGCGCAAGCCGGGTGCTGGGGCGGCGGACGAGATCCACCTTCTCGGGCGGACGGTCGAAGAGGCGCTGGAGCTCGTGGACAAGTACCTGGACGACGTCTACCTGGCGGGGAAGAGTCCCGTCCGCATCGTGCACGGCGTGGGCTCCGGGCGGCTGAAGAAAGCGATCGCGGGCCTCCTGGCGCGTCATCCGCACGTCGACACGTTCACGAGCGCGCCTTCCAACCAGGGAGGGGCGGGTGTCACGATCGTCACCCTGCGACTGTAGGAGCCTGTCCGAGCCATGGCATGGGTCGCGCGCAGGCGTTCGCCCTCGCTATGCGGCCTCCTACCGCAGGCCCCAGTCCGCGGGCACGGGCGACCGGTCGGCGATCGGATCGAGGACGCGCGGTGCGCTCCCTTCGACCAGGAACGAAAAGGACCAGGAGCGCGGGACATCGCCCGCGCTCTCAAACGCCACGACGCGATAGCGTCCCGGGACGACCCCCTGGACCTCGAACCGTCCGCTGGCGTCGGAAATGGCGCGCCCCGTCACCGCCTCTTCGAAGACCGCTTGCGCGCGGGCCCGGCACTCCTGGATCAGATCGCGGCGCTCCCGCTGTCCCGTGGCCAGCCGTGTCCTGGCCTGGTCGCTGCGGCCCGACGCCTCGCGGAAGTTGTCGGACGAGTTGAGGGCACGATCGGCCTCCCCGCGCAGGATCCCAAGGTCGCGATCCTTCTGATCGAGGCGCGCCCGACAGTCGGCCCCCAGCTTGCGGTGCTCGGACTCGAGAACGCTGCTCTCCTTCACGAGAAGGACGAGGACACCCGCTCCCGCGGTCCCACCCGCACCCAGGGGAGGAGCCAGGACCCCCTGCACGACCGCCACTCGTGGCGCGACCGGCGTGGCGGCGGCCGGCGCCGGACCTCCAGCCGTGTCACCGGAGACGACCGCCCCGGCTTCCCGCGGGGTCGTCGCGCCCGGCCCGGACGACTCGGGCATGCCCGTCCCCTCCGGCACCGCGGTCGGAGCCATGGTCCACCCCTCCAGCCGGACGCGGCGCCAGCCGTCGCGCTCCTCGAGCACGACGAGCGGCGCGTCCTCTCTCAGGGCTCCGAGCCAGGCTCCCCTCGGTGCGTCGAACAGGACGATCTCCAGAGCACCGCGCCCCGCGGCCGCGAGGGTGACGCAGAAAAGGAACAGCGCCAGAAGCGCCGTCAAGGCCGCACACCTCATCGCCGCACCTCCCGATCCCGCGCGCGTTTCATTTGTGTAGTTGCCCCGGGTCCGTCTTGATCGCCGTCGCTCAGTCTCTATATTCGAGTCAGCGCGGCACGAAGTCCGCGCGAGGACGGCCCCGCGTGCTCAAGTCGAAACTCATCCGGAGGATCATCGAAAGCTGCCGGGAACAGGACCCGCGGGGGGCGGATGTCCGCGCCCGTCCGGGAACGCGCTCGCCGGCCGCGGGCGGGGGGCTCGCAGGCACGGCGCCGCCCGTCACCTCGTCGCGGCGGACCGCCCTCCGTGACCCGCGCCTGGGGCAAAGCCTGAACACCCGCCGCACCGGGCGCCGCAGGCCCGATCGGGGCTGAGCGGACGCCTCGCTCAGTGGTCCTTGTCCGCGTCGTCCGTTCCCGTGGACAACCTCTGCAGCCAATCTCCGGCAGGATCGTACTGCGGTGCCGCCTTCGGGGCCTCGGCCTCGATCTGCGCGATCTCGTGCTCCTTCTGGCGAATCTCCACGATGCTCTTGTCGAAGCTGTCCACCGTCGCGGCGTGCGCGGCCGCGGCCTCCAGTCTCTTCACCTTTTCCTGGAGGAGAGTGATCTCGATGTTGCGCTCTTCGACCTCGATCTCCGCTTCGCGAAGATGTTTGCGCAGGAACTGGATCTCCTTCAGGGCGCGTGAGCGCAGCGCCTGGTAACGGTCGTCGGCCTTCTTCAACTCGTCGTCCCTGGCCTCCGCGATCGCCTTGTACTCGAACAGCTTCTGGCCTCCGGCCCGGATCATCCCGTACTGGACCAGGATCTGCTCGTGCTTGAGGAGGAGATCGTTGTAGAGCGACGCCGGCACCATCACCTCCTGCGGCACCGCGTCCCGCGTGGCGGGGACCGGGTGCTGGACGCGTGCCGGCAGCTCGCCATCCGTCGAGAACCCGAGGGCCAGCAGGTCCTCGCGACGGATCTTGTACTCCTCGCCGAATTTTCCGATTTCCTTCCCGGCCTTGAGGCGGCCCGAGCGGATGTAGCGACGGACCGTGGCGGGCGTCCTGCCGATGAGCCTCGAAGCCTCGCGGATCGTCAGAAGCATCAGCCTCACTCAATCCGGTCGAGGCGTCTTAATCTCAGACGCGGCCGGTGCCGTCGGCCGTTCTTATACCAGAATCCTCTTCACCCGCGCAAGCGTTCAGGCCTCGTGGAGCATCATCAGGAGGCCGACGCCGGCGACCAGGGCACCGCTGATCAGATCGCCGTAGCGCGTGAAAAACGGCAGATCGATCCGGTGTATTCCGCGCACGGCAAACAGCGTCACGCCCGTCATCGTGCCGATGGTGCAGAGGGCAAACCCGAGGGCCGCCGCCAGGAGCGCCGCCGCCCCCTCGACCGCGGACGCAAACAGCACCGGCACGAGAAGGGCGCAGGGGCTGATGCCGATGACCAGGACCAGGGTCCGGGCGGTCACGGCGCCGCGGAACCAGTGCTCGAGAAGGTGGCCGTGCGCGTGCAGGTGCTTCGGGGGGCCGGCGGGAGAGTCGCCGCGGTGCGCGTGGGCGGTCGCCTCGCGGCGGTGCCTCCAGAGTCCGTACGAGACTCCGAACGCGACCAGGATCAGACCCCCCAGGAACCCCAGCGACCGGCCGGTGCGCGCCGCCAATCCCTCCACCGTCTCCGATCCGGCCGCGATCGTCAGCCCGCCGAACAACATGGTCACGAGAACATGAAGGAAGCCGGCCAGCCCCGTGAGGGCCACCACGCGTTTCTCGCTCCAGCGCTCGACGCGCGCCATGAGGACGAAAGGAAGCCAGTGGTCCGGGATGAGGGCGTGGATGACGGCGGTGCTGCAGGATGACAGGAAGAGAAGCAACGCCGTGCGGGTCACGCGGCCCCTCCCGGTAGCCGGGCAGGCTTCTGGGCCCGGAGAAGGGCCGGCCCTCCCCCCCGGCGACGGGCGCGGATTATAGCACCCGGTCCCGGTGTCGGGCGGCTGACGGTCGTCGGCCGACCGCCGACCTCTGCTGCACGTTTGCCGCGACGACTCCGTTGAAGGCCTTGATGGGCTTGACTTCCGCACGGTTCGCGGTAGGTTTTGGCATGTCCTTCCGGACGAAGTCCGCCCTGCTCTTGCCCTGCGCCACTCTCGCGCTCCTTCTGGCCGCTCCCGCCGTGTCGTTCGCGGCGGTCCTGCCGGAAGCGCCCGGCGATGTCCCGGGGGGAATCCACGCGTCCAGGCCTTCGACCGACGTGCCGGCGCCCCCGCTTCCGTTGCCCGCCATCGCCCCGGTTCATTTCACGCCCGGGCAAGGACTGTTCCCTGCCGTCCATCCCCTGTTCGACCGGGAGACGCTGTCGTTCGCGCCGGTCTTCGGCCCGGAGGACGCGGCGGCATTCCGGTCCGAAGGCTTTTCGGTGCGGCTGCTGTCGAGGATGAGCCACGAGGCCCGGCGTTACCGCGAGAGGAACGTCTCGGAGGCCCGGGGTGCGTTCCGCAACGACTCCCTCGGCGAGTTCGACTCGGCCGCCGAAGCGACCCGGAGCGCGGCGGCATCGCGGGTCATCACCCGATCCTCGCACCGGGCGCTGAGCGACGAGCTCGAGCGGGTCGCCCGCGCTTCGCTCGGCTTGGGCCCCACGCTCGATCTGCTGAAGAACCTGTCCCTGCGCCGCGCGCGGACCGGAGCGTCGGACGGCGGGTCATCGCCGCCGAGACTGGACGAGTCCCCCGCCGGCCCACAGCACCGCGCCCCGCGGCTGCGCGGCGACGTCGGAGTTCGCCTGGACGCACACCCCGCTCTGCTGTTCCGCGCCCAGTTTGGGACGCTGCGCGGCCGGATCGATCTGCCGGTCCGTAACGAGCCGGTCCGATTCTCCCTGGAATCGCCGCTCGGCGCCCGGGGGCGCGCGGTTCTCTCCTCCGGCCTGCCGCGCGACGGGCAGGCCTGGGCGACGCTCACCTTCAGCTTCGGTTTCTAGGAACGAGATCGACGGTCGTCAGCCGTCGGCCAGGTCCGCGTCCAGGACGTCGAGCAGGGCGCGCGCTTTGTCGAGCGTCTCCCGGTGCTCCCTCTCCGGATCGGAGTCGGCGACGATGGCCCCGCCGACGCGGATGTGGGCGAGGCCGGAGGCGCACAGGATCGTCCGGATGACGATGTTGAAGTCCATCCCGCCGTCCAGCGACAGGTAACCGATCCCGCCGGAATAGACGCCGCGCTCCTCCCCCTCCAGCTCGTCGATGATCTCCATCGCCCGCACCTTGGGGGCGCCGGTCATGGACCCGCCCGGAAATAGTGCGCGCAGGAGGTCGATCCGGTCCACGTCCGGGCGCAACCGCCCGCCGACCGTCGTGACCAGGTGGTGCACCGTGGCGAACGACTCGAGCGCGCACAGGGCTTCGACGCGCACGCTCCCGCTGTCGCAGACGCGCCCGAGGTCGTTGCGGACGAGGTCGGCGATCATGACGTTCTCCGCGCGGTCCTTCGCGCTCTCGAGGAGGTCGCGGGCCAGCCGTTCATCCTGGTCCGGTGTCGCGCCGCGGGGACGGGTCCCCTTGATCGGGCCCGTCCGGGCCCGGGCCCCCTGGAGGGATACGAAGCGCTCGGGCGATGCCGAGACCAGCTGGAACTCGCCTGTGTCGATGAAGGCGGCGAACGGGGCCGGATTGCGGCGGGAGAGATCGAGGAACAGGTCCAGCGGATCGCCGTCGAACGGGCACTCGATCCGGTGCGACAGGTTGACCTGATAGATGTCTCCCGCCGCGATGTACTCGAGGGCCCGCCCGATCGACCTCAGGTAGGCCGCCTTGCCGGTCTTCAGGATCGCGCGGCGGCGGACGGCGGCCCCCGTTGCGTGCCGCGGGACCGCGGGTGCAGCCAGCGCCGATCGCATGTCGCGGAGCGCGTCCGCGGCGCGCTCCTCCCGCTCCTTCTCGCAGGCGGCTCCCAGGCCGGTCGCCAGAAGGGCCGCGCGCCGTTCGAGGTGATCGTAGACCACGGCCCGGTCGTACAGTCCGAACCACGCGTCCGGCTGGCCGAAGGGATCGGGAGGCCGGGCGGACAGACGCTCGACAGCCCGCCTCAGCCCGTAGCCGAGGTAGCCGATCGCTCCCCCGGCGAACGGGAGACCCGGAGCGACCCGCTGCAAAGCGCCGGCCGGCGCCAGGGCGCGCAGGAGGTCGAACGGATCGCGGGCGCCGCGCGTTTCGACGGTCGTCCGGCCGGCGGATGCGCGCACCACGCGGGCCTCGCCGCCGCGGATCGACACGGTCGCCTGCGGGTCCCACGACAGGACGGAGAAACGCGACGCGACGTGGCCAGGAAGACCGCTGAGCAGCAGGACGGGATGGCGCCGGTGGCGCACGCGTCGCAGGGCCTCGAGGGGATCGACGCACCCCGGACAATCCTCCAGGACCGCGTGCGGAGGTGCTGCCACCGGCAGGAGCGGCTCGATCATCGCCCCACCTGCCGCGAGGCGCCGGATGTCGCGGCGCATTCGTTCTGAACCAGGTCGCGGTAGGCCGCCAGCAGGTCGCGCGTCACCGGACCCGGGACGCCCTCGCCGATCCGTCGCTCGTCCACCTGGACGACCGGCAGGATTTCCCAGGACGTGTTGGTCAGGAAAGCCTCCTGAGCCTCGGCCACAAGACCGGCCGGCAGGCGCTCTTCCGACACCTCGATCGCCGCCGCGCGCGCCAGCTCGACGACCGCCTCGCGCGTGATCCCGGGGAGCCCTCCCGCGGGCGCGGGCGGCGTCAGGAGCCGGCCCATCACCACCAGGAAGACATTGCTCGCCGTTCCTTCCGTCAGGTGGCCCCCGCCGTCCAGAAGGACCGCCTCGAACGCGCCGCGATCCCGCGCCTCGCGGCGCGCCAGGACGGATCCCAGCCGCGATATCGACTTGATGGCGGGATCGAGGGAATCCGGCGGGATCTGCCTGCGGCGCGGGATCATGACGCGCACCCCGCTCGCGTACAGACTCTCACCGAGCCTTTGGAACGGGGCCGCGGAGACCACCACGGTCGGGGGCCCGAGCGCCTCGACGTAGTCGCCCGGCCGCCCCGTGCCGCGCGTCACCGTCAGGCGGATGCGGGCGTCGGACAGCCGGTTGGCCTCGAGGACCTCGCCCGGAGCTGCGGCCAGGGCCGGGCCCGCCGCCTTAAGGTCGAGACCGATGCCGTCGGCCGAACGGAGGAGCCGTTCCAGGTGCCGCTCCCGCCGGAACACCACGCCGCCCACCGCGCGCATCGACTCGAAAACGCCGTCTCCGTAGAGAAAACCGCGGTCGAAGACCGAGACGCGCGCCTCCTCCTCCGGGACCAGCCGACCGTTCAGGTAGATCCACACAGATCACCGCCCCCGCGAGGCCTCGGATCACTCCCCGGCCGCGCGATCCTGGGCCGGAGCGCGTCCTAAAGCAGAGCGGCGTCTCCGGCGGCGGTCGTGTCCACGGGGGTCGGTGGAACGGCGCGCCGATCGAACGGCGTGCGGCGCGGGGCCGCCTCGACGGGATTGTAAAGCGTGTCTCTCTCGACCGGTACGCGGCCTGCTTCCTCGATCAGCGTGACGAGCTGGCCCCGGCCGATCATCTGCGGCGACGTCGAGCCGGCCCGGTGGTAGATCTCCTCGGTCACCACCGTGCCGTCGAGATCGTCGGCCCCGAAGTGCAGTCCCGCCTGGGCGACCCGCGGCGTCATCATGATCCAGTAGGCCTTGACGTGCGGGAAGTTGTCCAGCATCAGCCGGCCGACCGCGAGGTTTCGCAGCTCGTCCGCCGCCGACGGTTTCGGCAGATGCGACAGCCGCGTGTTCTCCGGGTGGAACGCAAGCGGGATGAAGGCCATGAAGCCGCCCGTCTCGTCCTGCGCCTCGCGCAGGAGCAGCATGTGCTCGATGCGCTCCTCCAGCGTTTCGACGTGGCCGAACAGCATCGTGGCATTGCTCTTGAGGCCGATCCGGTGGGCGGTCTTGGCGATTTCCATCCAGCCGCGGTGATCGATCTTCCCCTTGAACAGGACCTGGTGGGCGTGGTCGGTCAGGATCTCGGCCCCGCCACCGGGGATCGACCCGAGCCCCGCCTCCTTGAGCCGGGACAGCACGTCCCCCGGCGTCATGTCGAAGTTCTCGGCCATCGCGGCGATCTCGACCATGGTGAAGGCCTTCACGTGAACCCCGGGCCGCACGCGCTTCATCGTCCGGATGACGTTCAGGTAGTAGGTGAACGGCAGCTCCGGGTTCACCCCCCCGACCATATGGATCTCGCGGATCGGCTCGTGCAGGTGCTCGCGCATGCGGCGCTCCACGTCGTCCATCGACAGGACGTAGGCATCCTTCTGCTTCGCCGTCCGGTAGAAGGCGCAAAACTTGCAGCCGGCCACGCAGATGTTCGTGTGGTTGATGTGCTGGTTGACG
>JBGPED010000065.1:0-13231 GCA_041482595.1 Acidobacteriota bacterium | reverse complement strand
CTGACCATTGCGCGGCGTGCCGCGGGGCGTGCCGCAACGCGGCGAGGCGATTTCGAGCCGCGCCATGCGCTCCAGATGGGCGCCCGCGAGCCCGCGCGTGCGAGCATGAGCCGCGCCGCGTTGCGGCCCGCCACTTGACCTCCGCGGCCCCTCTCCCTACGATGCGCTCCACGCAGATCCGAGGAGGGCTACACGATGAGACAGGCCGCGATCGCGTTCGTCTCGCTGTTTCTTCTGGCCGGGGCCGGTCCGGCGCCGCAGGGCCCCGGAGAGCCGCCCTACGGAGGCGCCCGGGACGGCGCGGGCCGGATCTACCACGTCGAGTACCTGCGGGCGTTCCCGGGAAAGTCCGGCGACTACGATCGATTCGTGAAGACCGTCTTCCGGCCGATGCTCGACGCCATGGTGGCGCGGGGCATCTGGACGAAATACAGCTTCCTGACCGTCCCCTACCATGGTCCCGCTCCCTGCGCCGACTACACGCACGTCTTCGTGGCGCAGCTCCGGGACTTCGCGGCCCTCGATCGCGAGCAGCCGTCCTGGGGGGAGCTCCAGAAGAAGTTTCATCCGGACGAAGCCGAGCGCCGCAGGCTGTTCGAAGACGAGCTTCCGAAGATCCGTGAGATGGTGCGCGAGGAGTTCCTGCAGGACTTCGACTGGAAGTGACCTCCAGGAGACGGCAGGCTGGAACAGTCAGAACCGGACTTCGGCCGCGCCAACTGCTACCGGGTCGTGAATCTCTTCTGAGGGGAGCCGACCAGCCGGAGGAGCGCCTTCTCGTCGAATCCCAGGACCGCGTCCCGGCCGCGCACCACGATCGGCCGCCGGATCAGGTTCGGGTTCTTCGCCATGAGGCGGATCGATTCGGCCGGCGACGGCGGGTTCTCCGCCATTTTCATCGCCCGGTACAGCTCGTTCCGCGTATTCAGGAACTCGCGCGGGTCGCGGTCGCCGAACAGATCCTTCAGCTCATCCTCGGTGAGCGGGTTCCTGCCGAGGTCGCGCTCGACGAGGAGCGCCCCTTTCTTCAGCAAAAGACCTTTTGCTTTGCGGCAGCTCGTTCAGGTCGGCTTGTGGTAGAAGCGCAGCTCCGTCTTCGCCATGGTGGCCTCCCGTTGCGTGTGGCGGGAGTGTAGCACCACTCGGACACGCTCCTACTCCTGGAAGTAGTTCGGATCGTCGGCGATGAGAATCGACGCGAACACGCCGTTCTTCAGCTCGACCGAGCAGGTGGAGTGCGCCAGCACCAGCCGGGTGTACCCCTCGCCGCTCGACACCATCTCCGCGGGCTTGCCGAAGATGCTCACGACCTCCGACGACGGGGCTCCGAACCGCAGGGTCTTGAAGGCGGCGGGTCGCTGGCCCGGTTGCCCGGTGAGCTGCACGGAGAACACCTTGTCGCGGTACCCTTCACCGGCGTCCCCCACGACGACGTACGTCTGCGACTCCAGGTCGACCAGGAAGACGTGGAGGTTCTCCTGCCCGCGCCGCATGACGTGCGGCTCGCCGTACTTCGCCTTCAGACCTTCGAGGACCGGGGCCAGCGGCCGTCCGACGGCGATCCCGAAGAGCTGCCTCGCGAAGCACGTGTCCCGCGGCAGGGGTTTCGGGGGGCCCGCGTCGAAGTCGATGAGGAGGTAGAGGCGATCGGGGACCGCGAGCGACGCCCCCATGTAGCGGACGTACACGGTGAGTTCCTGACCCGGGTTCAGAAGCTTCACGAGCTCGGACAGCACCTCCTTTTGGATCGGCAGCCAGTACGATCGCCCCTGCTCGACCACCTCGATCTCCTTGCCGTAGAGGGCGGAGAATTCCGGCTTGTGGAGCGCCTGCCCGACCATCGCGATCTGGGCGGCCCGGGGTGATGCGATCGAACGGGTAGCACCGGTGTACTTCACGCCGACCGCCAGGGCCGGCATCGCGGCATCGAAGATGAAGTCGCGCCCCTCGGCCGCCGCCGGCTGCTGCCTCTGGAAGTTCTTGAAGGTTCCGGGATGGAACGCCGCGGAATCGAACGCGAACGCCGCGACGAACACCGCGGCGGACACTCCGCCAAGAACGGCTCTCTTCACCCCTTCACCTCCGCGCCAGCGCCTTGTCGATCCGCGAGAGAAGCTCGCTCATGGTGAACGGCTTCTGCAGGAGGCCGAGGGCCCCCTCCCTGATCGCCTTCTGCGTCTTGTCGTTGTCGGCGAAACCGGAGCACAGGAGGACCCGCACCGTCCGGTCCATGCCGAGCAGGCGCCTGTAGGTCTCGAGACCGCCCATGCGCGGCATCACCATGTCCAGGAGCACGAGATCGACCCGGCCCCACTCGCGCCGGTAGACTTCGAGCCCGTCGACGCCGTCCACCGCGGTCACCACCTCGTACCCGGCGTTCTCCAAGATGTCGCGTGCCATCTCGCGGATCGCCCCCTCGTCGTCGATCACCAGGATCCGCCCCTTCGCCGGGGCCCTGGCCGTAGCCGGTGCGGGAGGCTCGGTCGCGGCTTCAGGCGGCGCGGCAGGTTCGGGAGGAGCCGGCGGCGCCTCGGCGGGAGCGGCAGGAGGAGGTGCTGTGATCCTTTCGACGCGGGGGGCCGGGACCGGCGGCTGCGGCGGGACCGCCTCCTCGTGCCGGCTGTCGGCGGCGGCTGCGGCGGCCGGGGCCGCGATCTCCGCCGCCTTCGGCCGGCGGCGCTCGACCTTCATGACCGCCACGCGCTCGAACGGGGCCGGGAGCAGGGGCCTCCGCGCGGACGGCGCCGTCGCCGGGCGGGAGGCCGGGGCGGCCGTTGTGACCGCGCGCTCCGCCTGGCGGGCGCGGTTGAACGCCGGCAGGTACACGCGAACCGTCGTGCCCAGGCCGGGGGTGCTGTTGAGCGTCACGTGTCCCTTGTGGTTCCGGACGATGCCGTACACGACCGACAGGCCGAGGCCGGTCCCCTTCCCCTCGGTCTTGGTGGTGAAGAACGGCTCGAAGACGCGGTCGGCGACGTCCGGCGGCAACCCGACTCCGGTGTCGCCGATCACCACCTCGACGTAGTCCCCCGGCTCGAGGTCGGGCCGCGATCGCACGAACCCGGGATCGAGGTGCGCCACGCGCGTCTCGAAGGTGATCCGGCCGCCCTCGGGCATCGCCTCGGCGGCGTTGACCGCCACGTTGACCAGGACCTGCTGGACCTGGCTGGCGTCGGCCTCGACCAGGGGGAGGTCCGGGTCTGTGCGCGTCTCCATCACGATGCGCGGGTCGATGCTCTTGGACAGGAACGACACCGTGTCCGCGATCGCCTGGTTCATGTCCAGAGGCTCCAGCGTGTACTGACCGCCGCGCGCGAAGGCCAAGAGCTGCCGCGTCAGCTCGCTCGCGCGCCGCGACTGCTCTTCGATGGTGATCGCCTGGCGGTGGATCGGGTTGTCGGTCGTCGTCAGCCCCCGGATGTGGCTGGCGTAGCCGAGGATGACGCCCAGGATGTTGTTGAACTCGTGCGCAATGCCGCCGGCGAGCGTGCCGATCGATTCCATTTTCTGCGCCTGCACGAGCTGCGCCGGCAGCTCCTGCTTCGGCGGTCCGGCCGGTGCCGTCTGCTGGAAGGCGCGCGCGTTCTCGACGGCCAGCCCGAGAAGCTCCCCCACGGCGGCCAATGTCTTCGCCTCGGGTTCCGGCAGGACGAGGTCGTCCCGCCCGGCCAGCGCCAGGACACCGTGCACGCCGCTCATGGCCCGCAGCGGGACCGCGGCGCGGAAGCGCAGCCCGTCCGCGTCGAGCAGGTCGGCGGGGTCCGTCGACCCGACGACCGGCTCGCCCGCCTCGAGCGTCCTGCCGATCATCGTCCGGGATACCCGGGAGCCCAATTCGTCGAGGGCGTTCTGCGGCAGCCCCCGCTGCGCCTTCAGATGGAGGGCGCGCGTGCGGGGGTCGACGAGATGGACCGTCCCCGCCGGAAGGTCCAGCAGATCGAGGGTGCGGCCGAGGGCGCTCTCGACGATCTCCCGCAGATCGTTCGAGCGGCTCGCCGTCTCGAGCGTCGCCTGCAGCGCGGCGATCACGCGCTGCCGCCGGGCCAGGTCGTGCGCCTGCGTCTCGATCTGCGCCTCGAGATTCAGGCTGTGGCGCATCACGTCCGACAGCAGCCGGCCGTTCTGGATGACGATGGCGATCTGGCCGGCGATCGCCTGAGCCAGGCTCGGCCGGTTCTCGAGCTCCGGGCGCGCCTCGGTCGACAGGAGCTCCATCGTGCCGATGACGCGGCCGCGCGCCACCAGCGGCACGGACGCCAGGGCGCGGTATCCGGCCCGGCGCAGGACCACGAGCTCGTCCGCGTGCCCCTCGAGGGACAGGTCGGCCGAGAGGTCCGCGATGGCGACCGGCTCGCCGCGCTCCCACACCCGCCCCGCCACGCCCTGGCCCCTGCCGTGGGCGCGCCCCTGCGCCAGGTCGAGGTACGCCTGGTCGCCGACGCCGCGCGCGAAGCGGAGCGTTTCGCCTGCGCCGCCGTCCTCGACCAGGAAGATCGCGCCGACCTTGAAGCGGGTCACCTCGAGCGTCTTGCGCAGCGAAATCTCGATCTGCCGCTCGAGGTCGAGCGAGGGCGTGGCCGCGGCGGCGACGGTGTTGATCGCCTGGAGCTCCAGGGTGGTCTCGTGCAGCCGCTTCATCGCCGTCCCGCACTCCTCCTGGATGCGCTCGCTGGCGCGCCGCGCGTCGGTGGCGCGCAGGGCCCGCTCGATCTGGATCGCCATGAGCGTCGCCAGGATGTCCGCCAGAAGGACCTGCTCGCGGCTGAACGGCAGCGGATCGTGACGCGCCAGGACGAGCGCGCCGCGCGACCCCATGGCGGCGTCGATCCCGAGCACCAGCGTCGATCCGAACTGGGCCGGGCGCCTCGCCTCCATCGGCCGGCCGCCCGGTGCCATGCCCCCGTCGCCGGCCGTGTCCAGATCTTCCGCGGCGCCGAGAACGACGCGCGACGCCTTGCCCGACTGCACCCTCCGGATCGGCTCCTCCAGCCGCCTCAAGACCATGCCGATCTCGTGCTGCGCCATGTGCCGGCCCTCGAGCCATCCGAAGCGCAGGGGCGGCAGTCCGTTGGAGGGCTCGACGACCGAGACGGCACAATCGGCGCCGACGATCTCCACGGTCCCGGTCGTTCCTTCTCCCAGGATCGACTCGGCCCGGCCTTCCTGCGACAGGGTGATCTGCAGCTCGCGCAGCGACTGCAGGTGCGACAGGAACGGGTTCGCGACCTCGCGGGCGAGAGGGGCCGGGGAGCCCGAGGGCGACCCGGGCGGATGCGGGAGCGCCGGGGCGCCCGTCTGGCCGGCGGCGTGGATGGTCTCGGGCACCGGCGGGGCGGTCTCGCCGCTGTCGGCGTCGACGTGTCTGGGCGGGCTGGCCGGATCGGTCTCGCTCATGGTGCTAGAATCGGCTCCCCGGGGAGGTCCCATGATGGACGGGTGGCCACGCTACGACCTCTACGTCATCACGGACCCGGCCCTGTCCCGCGGGCGTTCTCATCTGGAGGTCGCCCGCGCGGCCCTGGAGGGTGGCGCCGACGCCATCCAGATCAGGGACAAGTCCTCCACGGCCTACAACTTAAGTTGCGTCGCCGCCGAAATCCAGCCGATCGCCCGCAAATTCGGGGCGGCCCTTCTCGTCAACGACCGGGTGGACGTGGCCCTGATTTCGGGGGCGGACGGCGCGCACGTCGGCCAGGACGACCTGCCGGCGCGCGAGGCCAGGCGCCTTCTGCCCAGGCCGCGGCTGATCGGGGTCTCCGCTTCGACGAGGGAGGAGGCGAAGCGCGCGCAGAAGGACGGCGCCGACTACATCGGCGCGGGCCCCGTGTTCGCCACCTCGACCAAGCCGGACGTGGGGGAGCCGCTCGGGCTGGAGCGTCTCGCGGAGATCGCCGCGTCGGTGACCATCCCCGTCGTGGCGATCGGCGGGATTACCGTCGCGAACGTGGCCCGGGTGTTCGAGGCCGGCGCCCGGGGGGCGGCGGTCGTGTCCGCCGTCGTCTCGGCCGAGGATGTCACCGCCGCCGCGCGCGCCCTGAAGCGCGTCATCGCCCAGGTGAGGAGGGCCAGGCACCCGCCGGGTGCCTGACATTGCTCCCCGACAGCGCGTTCGATATAGTGGCCCCGGAGGCCCGATGAAACGTGCCCTGACCGTCGCCGGCTCCGACTCCGGCGGAGGCGCCGGCATCCAGGCCGACCTCAAGACGTTCGGCGCCCTCGGCGTGTTCGGCACATCCGCGATCACCGCCATCACGGCGCAGAACACCATCCGCGTCATGCGCATCCAGGAGATCGATCCCGACGTGGTCGCCGCGCAGATCGACGCGGTGGCCCAGGACATCGGCTTCGACGCCGTCAAGACCGGCATGCTCGCGAGCACGGCGATCGTCGAGGCGGTCGCCGCGGCGCTCCAGAGGCACCGCGCCCCCAACCTGGTCGTCGATCCGGTGATGGTCTCCAAGAGCGGAACGCGACTACTGAAGGAGGACGCCGTCGCGACGATGAAAGCGAGGCTCCTGCCGCTCGCCGAGATCGTCACGCCGAACATCCCCGAGGCGGAGGTCATCTCGGGGCACACGATCGCCGACGTCGAGGCGATGCGCGACGCCGCGAAGCGCATCTTCGATCTCGGCCCCAGGCGCGTCGTCATCAAGGGCGGCCACGCCGAGGGGCCCAACGTCGTGGACCTTTACTACGACGGCGAGCGGTTCGAGGAGTTCAAGGCGGAGCGGGTCGTCACCCGCTGCACGCACGGCACCGGCTGCACCTACTCGGCCGCCATCGCCGCCTACCTGGCGCACGGCCTGCCGCCGCTGGACGCCGTGGCGCGCGCCAAGGAGTTCCTCATCGCCGCCCTGCAGACCGCCCCCGACATCGGCAAGGGGATCGGCCCGGTCAACCACTTCCACGCCTTCCACAAGGCCTGATTAGCCAGAGGTCGCGGCCATGCCCTCTCACCCGCGCGTCATCCTGCACGTCGACATGGACGCGTTCTACGCGGCGGTCGAGGTGCGCGAGGACCCGCGGCTCGCAGGAAAGCCGCTCATCATCGGGCACAAGGGACCTCGCGGCGTCGTGTCGACCTGCTCGTACGAAGCGCGGCCCTACGGTGTGCGCTCGGCGATGCCGTCGGTCGTCGCGATGCGGCTCTGCCCGCAGGCGACCTGGCTGCCGGGACGGATGGGGCTCTACGTGGAGGTGTCGCGGCGGATCCGTTCGATCTTCGACGACTTCACGCCCCTGGTCGAGCCGCTGTCGATCGACGAGGCGTTCCTGGATATGACCGGGGTCGTGGCCGATCTGCGCGGCGGCGCCGAGGCGGCGCGCCGTCTCAAGGAGACGATTCGCGCCAGGGAGCGGCTCGGGGCCTCGGTCGGCATCGCACCGACGAAGTTCCTGGCCAAGGTGGCCTCCGACCTCGAGAAGCCGGACGGCCTGGTCGTCTTTCCGCTCGAAGACGTCCCGGCGCGGCTGTGGCCCCTGCCGGTCGAGCGTCTGTGGGGCGTCGGTCCGAAATCGGCGGCCCGGCTGCACGCCCTCGGTCTCCGGACGATCGCGGAGCTCGTCGAGACCGGCGAGGACCGGCTCGCCGCGGCGCTGGGAGAGGGATCGGCGCGCCACCTCCTGTCGCTGGCCCGCGGCGAGGACCTCCGGCCGGTCGTGCCGGACCGGGCGTCGAAATCGATCTCGGAAGAGCGCACCTTCGCCGCGGACCTGCGCGAGCCTGACGCCATCGAGGCGCAGCTCCTGGAACGCTCGGAGGGGGTGGCGCGCGAGCTGCGGCGCGAAGGTCTGGGCGGGCGGACGGTCCACATCAAGGTCCGCGCCGGCGACTTCACCACCTGGACGCGGGCGCTGACCCTGCCGGCCCCGACCTTCCTGACGGAGGAGATCTACGCCGCGGCGTGCGACCTGTTCCGCTCGCGCATCCGCCTCGGAGGGAAGGGCGTCAGGCTGCTCGGCGTCGGCGTGACCAGCCTCGCGCCGTCCGGCACCGGCCAGCTCGATCTCTTCGCCGATCCCGCCCACGAGCGTTCCGCGCGGGTGGCGCGCGCTTCCGACGCGCTGGTGGAGAAGTTCGGCGCCGACATCGTGACGCGCGCGCGTCTCTTGAAGAGGCCGCGCGGAAAGGACGATCGCGGCCGGCCCGGCCCGGGGAAGCCGCCCCTCGCCTCGAGCCTGCCGACGGTGGATTGAGTCTTTGGTCCGTCGGGACTCACTCTTCGGTGAGAGTCGCCTTCGGGATCTCGTCCGGTACCGTGCCCAGCCCCGCCGCCAGGCAGTTCAGGAAGGCGCTCAGCGCGGTGACCTGGACCGCCTCGAGGATCTGCGCATCGGCGAAGCCGTGGCCGCGCAGGGCCTCGATGTCGTCGCGCGTCATCCGGTCGGGACGGCGCGTCAGCTTCTCCACGAAATCCAGAAGCGCCTTGTCGGTCTCGGGGATGTTCGCCGAGCGGTGGTCGGCGGCCAGATCGTCCGGATCGACGCCCCCGAAGTCGAGGTGCCGCAGCATCTCGCTGTGGCCGGCGACGCAGTAGGAGTTGAGGTTGGCCACCGACGCCACGAGCATGATGCATTCCTTCTGCCTGCGCGACAGGGCCCCGTCCGTCGCGACGATCGCGGCGTAGAGGTCGGTCTCGGCCTGCACGACGTCCGGCCGCAGCGTCTGGGCCCGGAAGAGATTGGGGACGTACCCGAGGCTTTGGCGGAACGCGACGAACGGCGCGAACAGGGTCTCATCGAGGGGTGATTCGCGGAGAAAGCTCAAGACTCCTCCCCGCCGGGGTCCTTCGTGCTGCAGCCGGCCGCCCGGATCTTCGCCATGATCTTCGCGGACAACTTCGCCGGCAGCTCGAACGAGCGGCACCCGGTGATGATCTTCACGGTCCTTTGCGCCGAGTCCGCCACGACCTTGCACGGGCGGCAGTCCGCCAGGTGCGTCTCCAGCTCGCGGCGCAGGCCGGGGGCCAGCTCCTCGTCGAGATAGTCGCCCAGCTCGTCGAGCAGGTCCTTGCAGCTAATCATGGCCGCCCTCCCGCCCCTTCGGCGCAGGCCTTCCCGCCGTCGTCTGCCTGAAATGCGGCGCCAGCGCCTCGCGCAGCATCAGCCGGCCGCGCAGAAGCCGCGTCTTCAGCGTCGCCACGTTCAGCCCGAGCGCCGTGGCCGCCTCTTCGGTGTTGAGCTGCTCGAGGTCGCGCAGCATCACGACCACCCGGTACTTCGCGGGCAGCTTCATGATCTCCTTCTCCACGATCTCGCGCACCTCGGCCTGCGAGTATTTCTGCTCCGGGCTCTCGTCCCACGGCCGCACGCTGCGCGGGTGGAAGGTCTCCTCGTCCGCCGCGTCCCACTCGTCGAGGTTCCGGTTGAACTTGCTCCGGCGCCGGCGCAGGACCTCGAGCCCCTCGTTCATGGCGATGCGCAGGAGCCAGGACGAGAACTTCGAGTGGCCCTGGAACTCGCCGATGTTCTGGTAGGCCTTCAGGAAGGTGTTCTGCACTCCGTCCTCTGCGTCCGACTCGTTTCCGGTGATACCCAGGATCATCCGATAGACACGCCGCCCGTGCCTGTCCACGAGCGCCTCGAACGCCGCCATGTCCCCGCCCTGCGCCCGCGCCACGATCGGCGCGTCCGGGTCCGGACGGAGGGCCGCCTCCACGGGAACCGGGGCGGCGTCCAGAGGTAGAGATTCCATGGGCGGGGTGCCTTTGGGGGGCTCCATTGCCTGTGTGTCCCTCCAGATGATCGCGCCCGCCGGGAGGATTCAAGCCGGAAGGATTTTTCCCGCCCCCGCCGGCCCCTCGCCCGGGGCGCGCGACCGCTCCCCAAGTGTACCCTCTGGCGCCCCTCCGGGCACCATCGTCTTGGTGGCATTCCACGGGCGCCGGCCCGACCTCTTGCGACACGACCTCTTGCGGTTCTTGACAGTCGAACGCGCGCGTGATAACCGTACGGCCCACGCATCGCGCCACTCACATGCCCAAGAGCCTGGTCATCTGCTGCGACGGAACCTGGAACTCCTACGATGACGCCAGCCCGACGAACGTCTTCAAGCTGCGCGGTCTGATCCTGCCGGACGGGCCGGGCGGCGTACGGCAGTCGGTCTATTACGACACCGGCATCGGCACGCGCGGCGCCTGGATCGAGCGTGCCTTCGACGGCGCGACCGGCCGAGGACTCTCCGAGAACGTCCGCCAGGCGTACCGCGCGCTCGTCGACAACTACGAGCCAGGGGACGCGCTCTACCTGTTCGGATTCAGCCGGGGCGCCTTCACCGTCCGCAGCCTCGCCGGGCTGATCCGCAACTGCGGCATCCTCCGCCGCGACCAGCGGGACCTCGTCGAGGACGCCTACGACTACTATCGCGATCCGGATCCGGCGAAGCGGCCCGACACGCCGGCGGCCGAGGCCTACCGCAGGGCGCACGCCGTCGAGTCTTCGACCTTCATCCATTTCATCGGCGTGTGGGACACGGTCGGTTCGCTCGGCAACCCCCTCATGCGGCACAGCCTGATCAACCGGAGGCTGCGGTTCCACGACGTCAAGCTGAGCTCCTACGTGAGGAACGCCTTCCAGGCGCTGGCCATCGACGAGTACCGTATGCAGTACCAGCCGGCGATCTGGCGGCAGCAGGCGCACGCGCGCCAACAAGAAATGCGGCAGGCCTGGTTCATCGGCGCGCACTCCGACGTCGGCGGCGGGTACAGGGATCCCGCGCTGTCGAACATCACCCTCGAATGGCTGGCGCGCCGCGCCATGACGTGCGGACTCGGGATCGACGAGGCGGGCCTGCGGGGACTCCTCGGCGGAGCGTTCCCCGCCTGCATGTCGATGCCGCACGATTCCCACCGCGGCTTCTACACGTGGTTCCCGTCCAGCCCGCGGGCCATCGACAGGCCTGCCGCCGGCGCCGAGGCGCGCCTGCCCACGAACGAACGGCTGCACTGGACCGTGATCGAACGATACCGGCAGGATCTGGGCTACCGCCCGGAAGGGCTGGGCGACTACATCAAGAGGAATCCGGGCGTGCTCGAGGGCGAGCCGCGGAGCAACGCCCTCCTGGAGGCTCCGGACGCCTGACGGGGACACGCTCCTAGTGCGCGGTGTCCAGGTTCTCCCAGTGCAGCATCTGGGACCGGGCCTGCGCCAGACTGATCGTGCCGTGCCGCACCTTCGCGGCGAGGTAGTTCTCCGCCCGGTCCTTGCGCTTCGCGCTCACCTTGTCCATCAGCTGCAGGTTGGACAGATCGTTCGAGCCGCCCAGCTCGAGTGGCACGCGGTGGTCGACGATGTAGTCGTGCCACCGGCTCTTCGGGACCCCCGCCCGGTCCAACAGCGTCTTCTTCTCCTGGTACGTCACGTGCCGTCGCTGGTGAGGGATGCTGACCCTGGCGGAGTGGTGCGACTTCTTGTGATGATGCGTCCCGCTCGAGCCGGCATGGCTTGCGCCGTGAGGCGCGGCGAACGCCAGGGACGCGGACAGACACAGGATCGCGAGCGGCAGGAGGGGCGGTTTCACACTGTTTCCCTATCGTCGCGTGACGCCTGAATCTACCGCCAATTCCCTCCTGCCGCAAGGACGAAGAGTGATCTAGCCGCAGCGCAGCACCGCCATCGGACTGACCCGGATGGGGCGCGCGAATCAGTGCCGGCGGTGACTGTACGGGTCCGGCGCGAACGCGGGCTCCTCGAACCCACGCGCCGACTCCCGGCGCGCCAGGGGCGTCTCGCACGGATGGTCCGGCGGCAGGACACCGAGACGCACGAGACTGTCTTGGTACTCGTAGCGGATCTCGAGGAGGGCGCTCGGCGTGTCCTCGGCGTCGAAGGCGACCTGGATCACCTGGTGGCCGACCTCACGACCGATGCCGGTCGCGGCGAGGTCACCGGACAACTTGGGTTGGGCGCGCCGCTCCCCGCGGGTCGCCGGCGGCGCAGCGGGGGCGCCATGGGGCGCCTGCGACTCGTCGCTCGTGTCGTTGCGCCATTCCCCGCCCTGGATCGGGATCGGCACTCCCCTCTTCTCGCGGAAGACCGCGGCGGCGACGAGGCCGAGGTTCTTCGTCCGTCCGAGCCAGGAGCCGTACGACCGATCCTCGGTCGTGAATACGAACCGCCGCGCCGTGTTCGAGCTCGTCTGCCAGCCGTCGAGCGTGATCGCTCCGTACGGCTCGAGGATCCACTTGCGCGCCTCGGACGCCGAGGTCGTAAGCGCGTCGATCGAATTGAGCCCATCCACCGAGAGGGCGATCGCGACGCGCTCGCCGGTGCGGTTACGCAGCCGGACCGAGTACTCGCGGCCCTTCAGGGCCTCGACGTAGTTCGTGCCGCGGGCGGCGTATTCCTGGAGCGGCGTCCCGCCGATCAGGATCTCCATCGTGTAGGCGTCGCGGTCGAGGGCGAGCGCGCTGCCTGAGGGAACGAGGGCCGCCGCCAGGAGCACGGCGGGGGCAAACGCGAGAACATTGAACTTGATGCCGAATCTTGACATGACCGGGCACCTCCATCGGGCCCCTCTGTGCGGACCCTGAGGATTCGACAGCCCCGGAGCCCTGAAGTTCCCTCGTCCCGATCAGGGCCACGACTTGAGGTACGGGAACACCTGGCAGGCGATCTCCTGGGGAGGCCGGCGGGCCATCAGGCAGACCCGCACATCCACGCTCTTGTAATTCCCGCGGCGGTACTTGCGGATGAGGACGCGGCCTGGCGGCGCGACTCCCGGTGGTAGGATGGCTCTTCACGTCCTCTGGAGGGATCATGCGCCGGTCAACCGCACTGTGTCGGGCACTTTTCCGTCTATCCACCATAGCACTCGTCCTGCCGCCCTCGGCGGCGATCCTCGCGGCCGCCCCCGCTCCTCCCTCTTCCGGAGGCGCCGACCTTCAGGCGGCGCGCTCGCTGTTCGAGAAAAACCTCGACGCCATCCGCCGTCGCGACCGCGAGGGGTACCTGGCGTGCTACCTGCACGCCGATACGCTCGCGCGCACGGGGCCGGAGGGACCAACTCTCGGCTACGACTCGTTCGTGAAGGAGTCCGGTGACGACTGGCCCGATCTCTTCGAGGGGCTGGACCTGCAGCTCGTCCCGGTGCGGCCCGGGCTGGTCTACGGGACGTACCGTTACCGGGTGCGCTACGGAGCGAAGGAGGACTCGGGGATCTCCGAGCGCTTCTTCGTGAAGGAGCGCGACGGCTGGAAGATCGCGGTCACCACCGCGTTCTCGGCGCCGCCGG
>JBGPED010000064.1:0-13730 GCA_041482595.1 Acidobacteriota bacterium | reverse complement strand
CGATCCAGAAGGTTTTGAGGGTTGACGCTGCCGCCGACCTCGATCAGCTCGGTGGAGACGCAGCGGCTCGGAAGAGCCGCGTCCTGCATGATGATGCGCGCGCCGCGCGCCAGGGCGTCCAGGCTGATGTTCTGCAGCGGCACGCCGTCCGCCGGGTCGATCGCCTTGGAGTAGGTGAGCCCGAAGTCGCCCGGGGCGCCGGCGATGATGCCGGCCACGACGTTGCCGTGCGTGTTGGCGCCGGAGAGCAGGGAGTCGCACGACGTCCCGTTGTCCTCCACGTTCTGGATCGAGTGCACCTTGCGGTGCGCCGGGCCGATGGCGTGCGTCAGGTCGGTGACCTGCGTCAGCGTCTGCGAAAAGTGCACCGCGTCCGTCGAGATCCCGTTGTCGGTCACCGCCACGATCTGCGGGGGAACCGGGGCGGTGCCGTTGTTGTATCTCTGCAGCCGGCACAGGGCGGGAGCCGTGCAGTCCGCGTCGACCGCGCAGGTCTGGGTCGGGTTGTTGGTACACAGGAGGGCGCCGATACCGCCGCCGTCGATCCCGACCTCGTGGAACGGCCGCGCGAGGGTGAAGCTATCCTCCGTGTTGCCGATCATGAGGATCGTCGGCGCTTCGGAGTTGTTCAGGGTGAACTCCGGCACCTCGGTGGCGAGCTCGACGGCGGCGTCGTCCGCCAGTTTCGCCAGATCGGCCCGGGACGCCTTCACGCGAAGGAGGTGCCCGTCCATGCTGTAATCGCTGACGTTCGCCTCACCCAGCAGATGCGCCAGGCGCCCCTTGGCCGCCTGGGTGTCCTCTCCGTTCCACAGCTTCACCTGCAAGTCCAGGACGGTGCTCTTGGCGCGGCTCGCCTGGATCAGAGACATCTGTCCGATCCCGGGATCGAGCTTGAACGCCGCGCGATACGCCGCCGTCCCCTCGACGAACGGCTGCGCGGCCAGCCGCGCCAGCTGCGCCGCCGTGCCCTTGACCAGGATGCCGCGGTCCGGGACCTGCCCCAGGATGCGGCCGTACTGGCCCACCTCGGAGGCGATCCGGTCGTAGCCCTGGCTCTTCACGGACGCCTCGTCGATCTGGATGATGTTCACGCCGTCCTGCAGGCTCCCCTTGGAATGGCCCCTGAAGCCGGGTCCCGCGGCCTTGAATTCGGCCGGCAGCCGGTCGAGCAGGGCGGACGGGTTCTTCAGATTGAGGTAACCGACCGTCGTGGCGATGCGACCGCGCGCGTTGCCCTGCGGGTCCGCCTTGAAATCGCGCCCGAACGGCGTCAGCCCATCCGGGCGCGGCTGGGCCGTCAGACGGGGGTGCAGGCGGTACCATCTCTGGTCCGCCGCATCGTCCGCCCGGGCTGCGGCATTCTGCAACTGCGCCTGGCGCCCGTCGCGGCCCGCCCAGTTGATGGCGGCCGGGACGATGAGCAGCAGGGAGAGGATCACACCCGCGACGACGACGCCGCGGATCCCGTTACGGAATGTGGTGCAGTTCATCGAAAACCTCCCGAAATGGGAATAGGCGCCCGGCAGGTCACGATGGCGCCTGTTCAGCGAAGACGGTTTTGAATCCTCATTTGGTAGCAGAAAGATTTGTTCCTCGAGCCCTTATTAAGTTCCGCGGTTCCCACGCGACGGCTGCCTCGCCCGGGACACGCCACAGTACTGAGTTGACCTATCTGATACGGTGCGACGGGGGGGTTGTCAACCTGATTTTTGTTGGATGAGATCCGGTTTTACGATGAGAAATGCGCTTACAGCAATGAGGCAAGTCATTGAGGAATCAATCCATAGCCCCATGTCAATATGAGGCGTTGCCATAGCGCCAATGCGGTTTGGGGCCCCGGAGAAGGGATCGCGAAACCGTGCGGCGGGTCAAAATTCAGTGGCCGTTGGTGCGGACGTACACAGCCGTCAGGGCCTCTTCGCGGAGCCTCTCGGAGTCGACCTCGAGGCGCCGCACGCGGTCGCGCAGCTTCGCGGCGCGGGCCTCGTCCACAACACCCTTGAGATTGACGCGGACGGTGAGGACACCTCCCCGCAGGCCGGCGTAGGCCAGAAGCGCCGCCGTCCCTATGTCGCTGACGACGTTGACGTTCCCCTTGTACGCCAGCTCGCCGGCCATCCCCATGAGCGCGGCGCAGGCGTCGGCGATGGCGAGCGGTGTCTCGATGGCAAACAGGTTCGCCCGCTCGAGCGCCTCGGACCGGGCCTGCTTCTCGGCGTCGGTGCCCTTCGGCAGACGCAGGGCGCGCACGACCGCGTCGTAGGCCTGGGCGTCCCGGTCGACCAGAGCAAGGAGATCCCGGCGCAGCCCCTCGGACCGTGCGCGGATCGCGCGCATCGCTTCGTCATGCGCCCGGTAAGGCTCCCGCCCGATCGTGAGGTCGCACATCATCTGGACGAGGGCGGCCGCCATCGCTCCCGCCTGGGCCGAGGCGCTGCCGCCACCCGGTGTCGGCGTCGACGCGGCGAGCGCTTCCGTGAACTGCTCGAGTGTCATCCTGGACAACATCGCTCCGTCTCCTCGCAACCGATGCAACAGACCTGCGATCCATCTCCGAAATGCTCGACCCGCCGTCGGCATGGAAATTTACGGTCCTGTCCCCGGGCTGTCAAGGTCCGAATCCGCCGGAAGTCTTGTCGGTCGCGCCGTTCCCGGCAGGCGCGCTCCACGTTCCGCCCGCGATGGCGCCGTCCTCGACCACCACCCGGCCGTTCTTCACGACGGTGCGGCAGTGGTTCACGCCGAAATGGTAGACCAGGTGGAGGTGGTTCGGAACATCCAGCACCTGCGCGTCCGCCGCCTTCCCGACCTCCAGGCTTCCGGCGGTCTGCGCCAGGCCGAGAGCGTAGGCCGCGTTCAGCGTCGCCGCCACGATCGCCTCGGCCGCCGACAGACCGAAGTTCAGACAGGCGAGCGGCAGGATCGCCGGCATCGCTTCCGTCGGGCAGGTCCCCGGATTGAAATCGGTGGCGACCGCAACCGGCACCTGCGCGTCCACGAGCCTGCGGCCGAGTCCGGCGCAGTGCGCGCGCAGGAAAAAGGCGGCGCCGGGGAGGAGGACGGCCGCCGTGGGCGACCCCGCGAGGGCGCGGATCCCCGCCTCGCCCGCGTGCTCGAGATGATCGGCCGAGGCGGCGCGAAGACGCGCCGCCAGGAGGGCGGCGCCCGAGTCGCGCAACTGGTCGGCATGCACGCGCAGACCGAGCCCGCACCGCGCCGCCGCCGCGAGGATCGCCTCCGCTTCCTCGGGGGTGAAGGCGATCTCCTCGACGAACACGTCGCAGAATCGGGCGAGGCCCTGGCGCGCCACCTCGGGGATCATCCGATCGATGATCTCGCGCACGTAGGCGTCGCGGTTGCTCCTGTATTCTTTCGGCACCGCGTGCGCCCCCAGGAACGTCGGCACGACATCCACCGGGTGGATGCCGTCGAGCGCCTTCAGCACCCGCAGCTGCTTGAGCTCGTCCTCCAGCGTCAGGCCGTAGCCGCTTTTGGCTTCGACCGTGGTCGTGCCGTGCAGGAGCATGCGGTTGAGGCGCGTCTTTCCGAGATCGACGAGAGTGTCGTACGAAGCCCGCCGGGTGGCCTCGACGGTGGACAGGATGCCGCCTCCCTGCGCCGCGATCTCCTCGTAGCGTGCGCCCTGCAGACGCAGCGCGAATTCGCGCTCGCGGCTGCCGGCGAACGGCAGGTGGGTATGCGGATCGACGAAGCCCGGCAGGACGGTGCGGCCGGTGGCGTCGATCTCGACGCCGCTCCTCTCGAGCCGGACCTGGCGCCGGTAGTCGCGCTCGTCTCCGACGAACACGACGACACCCTCGCGGGCCGCGACGCAGCCGTGCTCGACGATTCCGAGGTCGCCCTGGGCCGCGCCCCGGCGGGGCGCGGCCCCCCGCACGGTCACGAGCTCGTTGGCGTCGACGATGGCCAGGTCGGCTTCGATCATCGCGATGGGTCCAGGTGCGGGTCCTGGCAGCCGGTGCGGTCCGCCGGCCACGGGAGGGCGATCAGCGGGCTTCTCCGGCCGGCGGCTTCCTCATGAAGCGCAGTCGATCCTCGACCTCCTCTTCCTTCTTGTGCATCTCGAGCAGTCTGAGGTGCTGCTCGACGGCGGAGCGGACGCGCTGCTCGAAGGCGTCGCGCTCGACGCGCAGGTTCTGGATCATCCCCTCGATCTGGCCAGCCTTGCGCGCCGCCTGGTCCAGGAGCTGTCCTCCTTTGATCTCGGCCTCCTTGATGATGAGCTGCGCCTCCTTGCGGGCCTCCTCCTTCATGTCCTCGGCCAGCTTCTGGGCGGTCACGAGGGTGTCCTTCAGGATCCGCTCGCGCTCCTTGTAGTCGGCGATGCCCGCCTTGATCTGGGACAGCTCCTCCTTCAGGGCATTGTTCTCGATCACGAGCTTCTCGAACTCGCCCGACACCAGGTTGAGGAAGGACCTCACCTCCTCCGGGTCGAAGCCCCGCATCCGCTTCGCGAAGCGGTGGCTGTTGATGTCGATCGGAGTGATCTTCATGCCGCTCTCCTTTCTCCGAACAGGGCGCGCCCGACGCGCACCATCGTCGCCCCCTCCTCGATGGCCACTTCGAAATCTTCCGTCATCCCCATCGACAGGTGCCGCAGGGGAAGACCGGCGTGCCGTCCCTGCGCCTCGTGGAGGAGCTCGCGCAGCCGCCGGAAGTACGGCCTGCTCCTGCCGGGATCCGGGTCGTATGGCGGCAGGATCATGAGCCCGCTCAGCTCCACGCTCCTCAGGCCGGCGGCCGCCTCGAGGATCCGATCCAGGTCCTCCACCCGAGCCCCGAACTTGCTCGCCTCACCCGCCAGATCGACCTGCGCCATCGCCGTCATCCGCCGGCCTTCCCGCTCCGCGGCACGCTCCAGCCGCTCGAGGATGTCGACCGAATCGATCGAATGCACGACCTGGAACATCCGGGCCGCGTGGTTCGCCTTGTTCGCCTGCAGGTGCCCGACCAGGTGCCAGCGGACCGTCCCCGGAAGGTGGGGTGCCTTGTCCCGCGCCTCCTGCACCCGGTTCTCGCCGAGATCGGCGAGGCCGGCCTCGACCGCCTCCATGATTTGCTCCGGCGGCACCGTCTTGCTCACGCCCACGAGCGTGATCGATCCGGGATCGCGCCCGGCGCGGCCCGCCGCCGACGCGATCCGCTCCCGGATCCGCTGCAATCGGTCCGCTATCGCGCCCGGCGCCATAGGCAACAAATATAGTGAGCCCCGGCCGCCTGTCAAACCGCCGACGCCCCCGCGAGCGGATCGACCGCGGAAGGCGCGCCGTGGGTCACCTTGCGTCGATCAGGCGAGGCGCGGCTGGAACGGAAGGGGCGGGAGATCGCGCAGCGCCTCCGGAAGCGGGCCCGAGCTGTCGCGCAGGTCCATGGCGCGGTTCGCCAGCGCATCGGCCTGAACGTTCCGCTCGCGCGGGACGTGCTCGAGGACGACGGAGGGGACGGACGTCATCAGGCGGCGGGCGGCGGCGTGCAAGACTTGAAGCCCCGGATGCTTGACGCGGTACTCGCCCCGCATCTGCCGTACCAGCAGCTCCGAATCCGACAGGACGCGCAGCGCCGCGGCGCCGCGGGCGCGGGCGTACTCCAGGAGGGCCAGCAGGGCCGCGTATTCGGCCGTGTTGTTGGTGGCGGTGCCGAGGTAGCCGTACAGCTGCGCCACCACGCGTCCCTCCTCGTCCTCGACGTGGACCCCGTACCCCGCCGGGCCGGGGTTGCCCCGCGCCCCGCCGTCGATGTGGGCGACGAGGCCGCCGCGGGACGTCTTGGCGGTGGCGCGCTTCCGGGAGGCGGAGGGCGGGCGGCGACGGATCACTGGGCGGGCGATTCGGCGGCCGCCGCGGTCGTCCGGGACGGCTCGTCCGGCACGTACAGGAAGCGCTTGCAGGAATCGCAGGCGATCAGACCGGTCGCCCGGCGGACCTGCTGGATGAGCTTCGGCATGACCCGCACGTGGCACCCGCCGCAGCGCTCGTCGCGCACCGCCACGAGGGCCAGGCCCTTGCGCTGGCGCGCCACCTTGAGAAACAGCTTCAGGTAGTCTGCGGAGATCCCGGACTCGAGCGCCCGCCGCTCCTCCTCCAGGGACCCGGCCCGGTTCTTCAGCTCCTGCGCCTCGGAGTCCAGCCGCGCTTTCCCCTGCGAGGTCTCGCGGCGCCGGCGCTCGAGCGTTTCCTCCATGGAGCGCACGGCGCCGGTGCGCTTCTCGCTCTCCTCCATCTCCAGGAGGATCCTTTCATCGAGGGCGGCGCGCTCCTTCCTGCACCCCTCGATCTCGTGCAGCATCGCCTGGTACTCCTTGTTGGTCTTCACCTCGAGGAGCTGCGTCTGGTACTTGGTGATCTTCGTTTCGATCCCCATCAGCTCCATCTCCAGGCGCCTGCGGTCCTTGCCGAGCTCCTGGACGCGCGCCCTCTCGGTCTCGATGTCCTTCTGAGCGGCGATCAGATCCTTCTCGAGGCGGGCCACCTCGGCGGGGATGGCGGCGATCTTCTCCTGCGCCGCCTCGATTTCCGAGATGATGTCCTGCACGCGCACCAGGCGCTTCATGTCGTCGTTCATGGCCTCGATCCGCCGGGCACAAAAAAAGGGGTGCCTCCCGAAGGAAGCACCCCGGGGGCGGTCCGCCCGCGGGACACACCGCGCGGGCGGCCGGGCCAGGCCGACCTCGCGATCAACACGATGGCTGGCGGACTCTTCCTCATGGGACGCCCCTGGGAGAAACGCTTCGCCGAAGGGACGGGATTATAACACGCGCGTGTTACCATCCCGCCCCCGTCGCACCCCGCGGGACGTTCCGTGGCAGCCTGTCCGGGGAGCCGCCGCAGATGAACGACGACGCCGAACCCAGCGCCCCTCCCGGCACGCCTCGGCCGGCGCGCCGTGCTCTTCCCCTGCACACGCGGATCTTCATCGGGATGGTCGCGGGCGGGACCCTCGGGCTTGTCGCTCATCATGCCTACGGGGGACGCGCCGGGCTGCAGTGGTCCATCGACAACATCAGCTATCCCCTCGGCCAGATCTTCCTCCGTCTGATCTTCATGGTGGTCATCCCGCTGATCCTCTCGGCGCTCATCCTCGGAGTGGCCGAGCTGGGGGACGTGCGCAGGCTGGGACGCGTCGGGTTCAAGACCCTCCTGTTCACCCTCGTCCTGAGCAGCGTGTCCGTGCTCATCGGTGTCGGGCTGGCGAACGTCATCAAGCCCGGTGCGGGGCTTTCCGAGTCGTCGCGCACGGCGCTCGAGGCGATCGGCCGCTCGGCCGGCCCGGTCAAGGAGCCGCCCACACCAAAAACCGGACTGCAGATCGCTCTCGATCTCATCCCCGAGAATCCCGTCGAGGCGATGGTCAACGCCTTCCGCGGCGACATGATCGCCGTGATGGTGTTCGCCCTGGTGATCGGCGTCGCGGTGACGCTGATCGATCGCACCGCCGTCGAGCCGCTCCTGGCCTGGCTGCGGGCCGTGTACGCGGTGGTCCTGAAGGTCATCGGGCTGGCCATGCGCCTGGCGCCGCTCGGCGTGGCGGCGCTCCTGTTCACGATGACCGCGCGCCTCGGCTTCGAGTCTTTGAAGCTCCTCGGTCTCTACGTCGTCACCGTCCTCCTCGGCCTGGCGCTGCACCAGGTGGTGACCTACTCCCTCCTGATAAGGTTCGTGGCGCGCCTCTCGCCCTGGCTGTTCTTCAAGCGGATCGAGGACGTCCTGCTCACCGCCTTCTCCACGTCCTCCAGCAACGCGACGCTCCCCGTGACACTGCGCGTCGCGGAGGAGGAGCTGGGGATCCCGCGATCGATAGGAGGATTCGTCCTGACCCTGGGATCGACCCTCAACCAGAACGGCACCGCCCTCTACGAGGGCGTCACCGTCCTGTTCCTGGCGCAGTTCTACGGCATCCCCCTGTCGATCGGCGCGCAGGTCACCGTGGTGCTGCTGTCCATCCTCTCCGGCATCGGAACGGCGGGCGTGCCTGGAGGATCGCTCCCCCTCGTCATGGCGCTCCTGGTGACTGTCGGCATCCCGGCGCACGCGATCGGCATCATCCTGGGTGTCGACCGGATCCTCGACATGTGCCGCACGGTCCTGAACGTGACCGGAGACGTGACGGTCGCGGCCTGTGTGGCCAGGTCCGAAGGCCACATCCTGAAACCCTGATTGACATAGCAAAACGCATGCTATCCTCTCCGAATCCCACGGAGCGGACGGAATGACGCGCACGGCGGACGTGGTCATCATCGGCGGCGGGATCCAGGGGGCGTCCATCGCCTACCACCTGACCCAACGCGGCCGGACGAGCGTCGTGGTCCTCGAGAAGGACACCTTGGCGTCCGGCTGCAGCGGCCGCACCGGCGGGATGATCCGGCAGCATTACTCGACTGATCTCGTCACCGAGATCGCCCGGCAGGGGCGCGACTTCTTCGCCACGTTCGACGAAGTCGTGGGAGGGCACTCCGGGTGGGTGCAGTGCGGTCTCGTCTACATGGTCACGGGCAAGGACGTCGAGGCGCTCAGGCACAACATCGCTCTCGGCCGGAAGCACGGCGTGCCCACGCGCCTGATCGACGAGACCGAGGCGCGCGAGCGCGTGCCGGGCCTGAACACCGAAGGCGCCGTCGCGTTCGGGTTCGAGGAGAACGCCGGATACGGCGACGGCTACGGCTCGACCGTCGCCTTCGCGAACCGCGCCAGGGAAAAAGGCGCGACGATCCTCCAGAACACGCCGGCGACCGGCCTCGTCCTGGACAACGGCCGCGTCGCGGGTGTTGTGACGCCTGCCGGGACCATCGCGACCCGCACGGTCGTCAACGCGGCCGGCCCCTGGGCCGACCGGATCGGAAGATGGGTCGGCCTCGAGCTCCCCCTCAGGCTCGAGCTGATCGAAGAGGCGGTGATCCGGGTGCAGGCGCCCGACACGTATCCGATCCACACGCCGAGCGTCTACGATTTCGTCAACGGCCTCTCCTTCCGGCCCGAGGGGACCGGCCACACGGTCGTCGCCGAAGGCAGCTCCTACTTCAAGGGCACGCTCGACCCCGACGCCTATCCGACGCAGCCGTCCGATCGCTACATCGAAGATGTCTCGGTGCGCCTGGCCCGCGCCATGCCGCGCCTGGCGAGCGGCACTCCGCGGGGCGGCTGGGCCGGTCTGCTCGAGGGAACGCCCGACTTCCACCCGGTGATGGGGATAGCACCCGGGGTCGAGGGGATGATCCTCTGCTACGGCTTCTCGGGGCACGGCTTCAAGGAAGCCCCGGTGACCGGCCGCCTCATCGCGGAGCTGATCCTCGACGGGACGCCGAGCCTGGACATCGCGCCCCTGTCGTTCGAGCGCTTCGCCAGGGGACAGCTCCTCCGGTCGATGTACAAAGACGACCCGATCATGGCCTGAGCGCATGACGGACACGGGCACGACCCACGCGTACGACGTCGTCGTCATCGGCGGCGGGCACAACGGCCTGGTGACCGCAGGCTTCCTCGCCCGCGCCGGACTTCGAGTCTGTGTCCTGGAGCGGCGCGGCATGGTTGGCGGCGCCTGCGTCACCGAGGAGATCGCCCCGGGCTTCCGCGCCTCGACCGCCGCCTACATCGCCAGCATGATGCGTCCGGAGGTCATCCGCGAGCTCGGGCTGGCGAAGTACGGCCTCAGGATGACGCCGTGCGACCCGCTCCTGTTCGTTCCCAGCCGCACCGGCCGGCCGCTGTTCATGTACCAGGACGCCCGCAGGACGGCGGCCGGGATCGAAGCGATTTCCCCGCGCGACGCGCGCGCCTACCTCGAGTTCGACGCGGAGATCAAGAGGCTGGCGGCGTATCTGGAGCCGTTCTTCATGGAGCCGCCGCCCGCGCTCAACCACGGCCTGGCGTCGCTCAAGGACCTGGCCCGGATCGGCCTGCGCATGCGCAGGCTGACCGAGGAGGACGCCGGTCGCCTGATGCTGTTCCTGACCACCAGCGTCGCGGACCTCCTGGACACGCGCTTCGAGACGGACGAGGTGAAGAACCTGATCGGCTGCTCCAACGTCCTCGGGGCGCACAACGGTCCGATGACCCCCTGCTCCGCCTCCGGCCTGATGTTCCACAGCATGTCGGGAGGGGACGAGCTGTCGCAGGGTTACATGGGGCACGTGCACGGGGGGATGGGGACGATCAGCGAGGCGCTCGCCGGGGCCGCCCGCTCGTTCGGGGCCGTCATCAGGACCGGCGCCGAGGTGGCGCGCATCACGTTGGCGAACGGCCGCGCCACGGGTGTCGTGCTGGCGTCAGGGGAGGAGATCCGCGCCCGGGCCGTGGCCAGCAACGCCGACCCGAAGCGCACCTTCCTGAAGCTCCTGGAGGCGCGCCAGCTCGAGGGGCGCTTCCTCGAGGACGTCCGCCGGATCAAGATGGCGGGTCCGTGTGCCAAGATCAACTTCGCCCTGTCCACGGCACCCGTCCTGACCCAGTGGCCGAAGGGAACCCTGTCGCCCGCCGAGAAGTCCGACTTCACGGTCTGCCACGGCGTCGATTACCACGAACGGGCCTGGGACGAATGCAAGCACGGCAGGGCCTCGAGCGAGCCATACGTCGATTGCGTGGTGCCGACGCACGTCGACCCGACCCTCGCCCCCACGGGCCGGGCCGTCCTGACCGCCTTCGTGCAGTACGCCCCCTATCATCTTAATGGCGGGGACTGGGCGACCGAGCGCGACCGGCTCGCCGACCGCGTGACCGACACCATCGACGAGGTCGCGCCCGGCTTCAAGCGGTCGATCGTCGCGCGCGACATCCTGTCGCCGGTCGATCTCGAGAGTCGCTTCGGCCTTACGGAAGGGAACATCTTCCACGGCGACCTGAACCTGGGCCAGCTCTTCCTCGGCCGCCCCGTTCCCGGCTGGGCCCGCTACCGCACCCCCGTCCGCGGCCTCTACCTGTGCGGCGCCGGGGTCCATCCCGGCGGTGGCGTCACCGGCGCCCCGGGCTACAACGCCGCGCAGCAGATCCTCAGGGACTGGAAGACGAAGCAGCTGCGCTGACCACCGCGGTACTCTCCGCTACTCTCTCACGAGAGGCCGCGTCAGGCAGGTCGGTCCGCCCGAGCCCTTGAGGGAGATCTCCTTCCCCTCGTACACCGTGACCTCGCACCCCGCTGTTTCGAGCAGGCGCCTGGTCTTCGGATTTCCGTGCAGCATGACGCACCGCCCGGGTGCCGTGGCCAGGACGTTGCAGCCCATCGTGGCGAACTCCTCGTCGGGGACTTCAAGAATCTCGGTGCCGCGGGCCAGGAGCCACTGCCGGAACGACGCCGGCAGGAGACGGGAGTACGCGAGCATGAGATCGATGTCGATCGGGCTCAGGAGCGACATGAGATGTAATACGTCGTCCGGTCCGCTCCAGTGCGGCAGGGGCACCGGGATCACCTCGTCCACCCCGCCGGCCAGGATCTGCCGGAGCTGGCGGATCCCCTCGGCATTCGTCCGGTACCCCTGGCCGACGGCGACGGTCCTCCCGTCGAGGAAGACCACGTCGCCCCCCTCCAGCCTGCCTTCGTCCTCGATACGACCCGCGATTGGGATCCCCGCCGACTCGAAATAGCGGGCGGCGGCCCCTGGCTCGCCGCGCCTTTGCGTCTTCCCCATGTTGCACAGGACGGCGCCCCGGTCCGACACGACGACGGCGTCGCGGACGTAGATGGAATCCAGCCCGGTCTCGTCGTCGCGCGGCAGGTAGAGGATTTCGACCCCGGACCCGCCGAGGAGCTCGGCGAAGCGCTCGTGCTCCGCGGCCGCCTTGCGGAGATCCGGCCGGGCGGTGAAGCGCAGGTCGCGCCACTGCGCCTCGATGAGGCGCTCGTCCACGAAGGCGTCCTGCGGGCGCTTGAGAAGGAGACGGCGGATCGGCACGACCTCGGAGAGGCCGCCCACTTCATTCATCCCAACGCTCTCCCGGATCGAGGCCCCGGAAAGGTTGTGCGGTGGGCCCACCTGGATTCGAACCAGGGACCAACTGATTATGAGTCAGCTGCTCTTACCAGGCTGAGCTATGGGCCCGCACGACGAGACGAGACACCGACATTATAGCGAAGCCGCCGCGACCTCCGCCTGCGCGAAATCCCCCGCGATGGGGGTCTTCCACTCCTTGTTCCCTGGAGGCCGCTTGTGCAAGGATACGCCCCGCGCCGGACATCGGAAGGCGGAGGCACGCGATGGACAACTCTCGCAGGGGCGGGGGTGAGGATCTCAATCTCTGGAACATCGTGTCGCGGCAGTTCGACAAGGCGGCCGCGACGCTGGACATCCCCAAGGGACTTCTCGAGCAGATCAAGGCCTGCAACGCGGTCTACTACATGCAGTTCCCGGTGCGCATCGGGGAGCGCTACGAGATCTTCGAGGCCTGGCGCGCCGAGCACTCGCAGCACCGCAAGCCGACCAAGGGCGGCATCCGTTACAGCGAGATGGTGACGCAGGAGGAAGTCATGGCGCTGGCGGCGCTCATGACCTACAAGTGCGCCATCGTCGACGTGCCATTCGGCGGATCCAAGGGCGGCATCTGCTTCAGCCCCAAGAAGTACACCCGCGAGCAGGTGGAGAAGATCACACGGCGTTACACGGCGGAGCTGGTGCGCAAGAACTTCATCGGCCCCGGGATCAACGTGCCGGCGCCGGACCTGGGGACCGGCGAGCAGGAGATGGCCTGGATCGCCGACACCTACGGGGCGCTGACGTCGGGCCAGGTCGATTCGCTCGCCTGCGTGACCGGCAAGCCGGTCACACAGGGAGGCATCCGCGGGCGCAAGGAGGCCACCGGTCGCGGCGTGCAGTACGGCATCCGCGAGGCGTTCAAGATCAAGGCCGACATGAAGAAGCACGGGCTGACCGGCGGCCTCGAAGGAAAGCGCGTGGCGATCCAGGGGTTCGGGAACGTCGGGTACCACGTCGCGAAGTTCCTGTCCGAGGAGGACGGCTGCCGCATCATCGCGATCGGCGACGTGGCAGGCGGCGTGTGGAGCGCCGACGCACTGAACATCGCGAACCTGTCGGAGCACCGCGACAAGACCGGAGGCCTGAAAGGCTTCCCGGGTGTTGCGGAGCTGGCCGGGCCGCGCGACGTCCTGGAGATCGAGTGCGACATCCTGGTTCCCGCGGCCCTGGAGAACCAGATCACACTCGACAACGTCGACCGGATCAAGACGAAGATGATCGCCGAGGCGGCCAACGGCCCCACGACCCTCGGGGCCGACGAGAAGCTGATCAAGCGCGGTGTCCTGATCATCCCCGACATCTACCTGAACGCGGGCGGCGTGACCGTCTCCTACTTCGAGTGGACCAAGAACCTGTCCCACATCCGTTACGGCCGCATGGAGAAGCGCCTGGACGAGATCTACCGGGACAAGCTCGTCTCCACCATCGAGCAGGTCACGGGGAAGCCGGTGCCGGACAGGCAGAGACTCGATCTGCTGAAGGGGGCCGACGAGGTGGACCTGGTGAACTCCGGCCTGGAGGGGACGATGCAGAACGCCTACCGGGAGATCCGCGAGGCTCTCGACAAGGACCCGCGCGTCGAAGACCTGCGCACGGCCGCCTTCGCCGTGGCCATCAGCAAGGTGGCGCGCAGCTACATGGAGCTGGGTGTTTTCCCCTGAACCCGGCCCGCGGCTAGGAGCGGGTCCGAGTAATAGCATGGGCCGCGCACATGGGGCTTGCGAGTCCCAGGCGAGACGCGAGGAGGAAT
>JBGPED010000063.1:0-14078 GCA_041482595.1 Acidobacteriota bacterium | reverse complement strand
TCAGCAGGGACTGGTAGTTGATTGCGAGAAGCGCCGCGGCGCCGGCGCCCAGCACCGCGCCCGCCAGGATCGTCCGTTCCGGGGCCCGCGTCCGGACGATGACAAAGACCGCCAGGACGAAGATCAGCTCGAAGAGGAGAGCGCCCGGCACGATCAGCTCCAGCCCATCAGGACCACGAACGACACCCACAGGACGTGCAGAAGCGCCGCCGGCAGCAGCACCTTCCAGCCCAGGTTCATGAGCTGATCGTAGCGGAAGCGGGGCAGCGTCCAGCGCACCCAGACAAACACGAACAGGAAGAAGCCGACTTTGAGACAAAACGCCAGGACCTGCACGACGGCGGAGGCGAGAGGCGGCAGGCCCAGAAGGTTAAGCCCCGGCACGTGATACCCGCCGCAGTAGAGCGTCGTGGCCAGGGCCGAGGCGGTGATCATGTTGACGTACTCGGCCATGTAGAACATCGAGAAGCGCATGCCCGAGTACTCGGTATGGTATCCCGCGACCAGCTCCGTCTCGGCCTCCGGCAGATCGAACGGCAGCCGGTTGGTCTCGGCGAAGGCGGCCGTGAGGAAGATGAGGAAGCCCGGAAACTGCCAGAAGATGTTCCAGCCGTGCGCGGCCTGGCGCTCGACGATGTCGTTGAGGCGGAGCGAGCCCGCGGCCATCAGGACGCCGACGATCGACAGCCCCATCGCCAGCTCGTAGGAGATGAGCTGCGCCGACGAGCGCAGGCCGCCCATGAGGGAGTACTTGTTCTTCGACGACCAGCCGGCCAGCGCCACGCCGTACACCCCCATCGCGGAGAGCGCCAGGATGACCAGGACCCCGTTGTCCACGTCGGCGATCTGCAGCCGCACGGTGCGATGGAACAGCTCGAGCGTGGGACCGATCGGGATGACCGAGAAGGTCACCAGCGCGGGGACGAAGATCATCAAGGGGGCGAGCAGGTAGACCGGCTTGTACACGTGCGGCGGGGTGATCTCCTCCTTGAACATGAACTTGATGCCATCGGCGATCGGCTGCAGGAGACCGAACGGCCCGACCCGGTTGGGTCCCTGGCGGTCCTGGATCCAGGCGGACACCCGCCGCTCCACGAGGGTCATGTAGGCGACGGCCGTCAGGATGACGAAGAAGAAGAGGGCGATCTTGACCGCGCTCTCGACGAGGACCCGCGCGACGATGGGATCCATCTCAGGCACCCGGAGCGGGCGCCCCCGCGAAGCGCTCCCGCGCCGCCGCGAGCGGCGCGCCGAGATCGCCCAGCGCCCGGTACGACAGCCCCGAGAGGGCGGCGACCTTCGCCGCCGCGTCCTCGAAGACCGCCCGGGGCGTGGCGTACTCGTTGGCCAGGCCGAAGCGGCGGCCCAGGTCGCGCAGGATGCGCCAGACCGGGTCGGCCTCGCCATGCGGTCTGAGACCGGCGCGCAGGCGCTGCACGCGCCCCTGGAAATTGACCATCGTCCCCTCGAACTCGCCGTAGCCGCACGCCGGCAGCGCCACGTGGGCGCGATCGACGGTCGGGCTCTTCCACCAGTCGATGACGACGAGGGCGTCCAGCCGGTCGTACAGGACCTCCGAGAAGCCCGGGAGCCCGGTCAGATCTTCCCCCACCACGACCAGACCGCGCACGCCGCCACGGGCCGCGTCCTCGAGGATCTCCTTGACGCGGCCGGACGACGGCGCGCCGATGCCAAGCGCCTCGGCGCCGCGGGCGTTGGGAGTCTTGTCACGGCGCAGCAGGAGGTGATCGTCCTCCCCCGCCTCGTGCGGCGGCGCCGCGAGGCGCGGCACCCCGAGCAGCTCCCCGAGCACGCGCTTCGCGACGTAGAGGTCCTCGACCGTCAGGCGAGCCGAAACGACCGCGGCGAGGGCCTTCGCGCCATGCCTCTCCACGACACCGCGCAGGAGCGCGGCCGCGCGGTCGAGTGCTGTGTCCCACGGGGAATCCGGCCCGGCGGCCGACGCGTCCCGCGCCCCCCGCGAGTCGCCGGGTGCCGGGCGCTCCACCGGGCTCTCGAAGCGCGGCCTGTCGTACAACGCCGCGTACGACTGCCGCCCCTCGTCGCACATCCAGAATCGGTTGACCTCCGGATTGGCGCGCGGCGTCAGGCGGTGGATGCGGTCGCGGAAGGTCGCGAGGTCGACGTTGCAGCCGCGCGCGCAGCCGGCGCACACGGAGGGAATGTTCTTCAGGAACCAGACGCGCGACTTGAAGCGGAACGGCTTCCAGGTCAAAGCACCGACCGGGCAGACGTCCACCGTGCAGCCGGAGTAGGGGTTGTCGAGCGGCCGGCCGGGAAAGGTGCCGATGATCGCGTGGTCGCCCCTCTGGAACAGCGCCAGCTCGTGGCTCAGGCTCACCTCGTCGCAGAAGCGGATGCAGCGTGTGCACTTGATGCAGCGCTCGGCGTCGAATTTCACGTCCCTGCCGATGTCGTAGCGCTTCGCGGAGTGGACCTTGTCCTCCTGGAAGCGGCTGTACCCCTGGCCGTAGGCCGATTCGTAGGACTGCAGCCTGCACTCGCCGGCCTGATCGCAGATCGGGCAGTCGAGCGGGTGGTTGATCAGCAGGAACTCCTGGATGCCGGCGCGCACGCCCCGGACGCGATCGTTGGCGGTGCGCACGACCATCCCCGGGGCGACCGCCGTGGCGCAGGCGATCTGCAGCTTCGGCATCTTCTCGATCTCGACCAGGCACATGCGGCAGTTGCCGGCGATGCTCAGGCCCGGGTGGTAGCAGTAGTGCGGCACCAGCACGCCCGCCTCCTCCGCCGCCTGCAGGAGAGTCGTCCCCTTCTTCGCCACAACGGGGCGGTCGTCGATCACGAGCGCCACTTCGTCTGGGCCGGCCTGCGGCAGGGGCGCGGCGTCTGGCGGCGCCGGGGCCGGGACGTTGGGCTGGTGGGGCGGCGGACTGAGCTCGGGCATCTCTCTCCTCAGCGGGCGGCGGCCGCCCTCATCGGGCAGGCCTTGCGTCTGGCGTGCTCCTCGAACTCGTCCTTGAACACCCGGACGTACGATTCGACCGGCCAGGCGATCGCCTCGCCGAAGGGGCACACGGTGTTCCCTTCGATCTTTCCGGCGATCCCGGCCAGGAGATCCACGTCCTCGGGGCGCCCGTCGCCGCGCTCGAGGCGCGTCAGGATCTTCACCAGCCAGCCGGTCCCCTCGCGGCACGGCGTGCACTGCCCGCACGACTCGTGAGCGTAGAAGCGCGCGACGTTGTGGAGCGCCCGGACGATGCACGTGCCGGTGTCCATGACGAAGCCGCCGGCCGACCCCAGGGACGTCCCCGCGGCGGCGAGCGAGTCGAAGTCCATCAGGACGTCGCACTTCGCCGCCGGCAGGATCTTCATCGACGACCCGCCCGGAACGGCCGCCTTGAGCGGACGCTCGGGGTGCTTCATGCCGCCGGCGTACTCGTTGAGGAGCTCGAGGAACGGCACGCCCAGGGGCGCCTCGAACACACCCGGGCGCTTCACGTGCCCCGACAGGCAGAAGAGCTTCGGTCCGGTGTTCTTCGGGGGACGGCCGATCGAGGCGAACCAGGCGGCGCCGCGCTCGGCGATGAGCGTGACGTTCGCCAGCGTCTCGACATTGTTGATGATGGTCGGGCAGCCGTACAGGCCGACGATGGCCGGGAACGGCGGCTTGATGCGGGGATAGCCGCGCTTGCCCTCGAGGGACTCGAGCAGCGCCGTCTCCTCGCCGCAGATGTACGCTCCGGCCCCCCTATATATAATGATATCGAGGTTGAAGCCGCTCCCGAGGATGTTCCTGCCCAGATAGCCTTTGGCGTAGGCCTCCTGCACTGCCTTCTCGAACGTCCGGCAACCCTGGTGGAACTCGCCCCGGATGTAGAAGAACGCCAGGCTCGATTCGATGGCGTAGGCCGAGAGGATGATCCCCTCGAGCACAAGGTGCGGATCCTTCTCGATCAGGAGCCGGTCCTTGAACGTCCCGGGCTCGCTCTCGTCGGCGTTGACGCACAGGTAGCGGGGCTTGTCCTTCGTCTTCGGGAGGAAGCCCCACTTCATCCCGGTCGAGAATCCCGCGCCGCCGCGGCCCCGCAGCCCCGAGGCCTTCACCTCCTCGACCAGCTTCTCCGGGGTGAATTCCTTGAGCGCCCGCCGCAGCCCCTGGTAGCCGCCGGCCTCCATGTAGATATCGATCGTCTCGGAGCCCGGCTTGCGGACGTTGCGCGTCAGGATCGGCTCGAAGGCCATCGTCTCTATTCCAGCCCCTTCAGGATCTCGTCCATCTTCGCCGCGTCGACGGGCCCGTGCTCCCGGTCGTTGATCTGGAGGAACGGCGCCCGGTCGCACGCACCCAGGCACTCGACCGACGCGAGCGAGAACTTGCCGTCGGCGCGCGTCTCCCCGTCCTTCATTCCGAGACGCGTCTTGAGGTGCGCCATCAGGTCGTCGGCGCCGCTCAGGGCGCACGGCAGCGTGCGGCAGACCTGGATGTGGTGCCGGCCGACCGGTCGCCGATGGAACATCGTGTAGAACGACACGACCCCGGCAACGAACGCCGGCGAGACGCCGATCTTGGAGGCGACGTACTCCATCGACTCGTCCGAGACGTGTCCCTTCTCCTCCTGCACGACGTAGAGGGCCGGGAGGAGAGCCGAGCCCTTCATCGGGAAGCGGGTCAATAGCTCGTCGATCTTGCGGTCGGTCTCGGGGCGGACGGGGATCGTCACCGGTCCACCTCCCCCATCACCGGGTCGAGGCTCGCCACCACGGCGATCAGGTCGGAGAGCAGGCCGCCGACCGCCATCGTCTCGATCGCCTGCAGGTTGATGAACGACGGGGACCGGATCTGAAGGCGGTAGGGGGACTTGTCTCCCTCGCTCCTTATGTAGAAGCCGAGCTCTCCCTTGGGCGCCTCGATGGCGTGGTACACCTCTCCGACCGGACCCTTGATTCCCTCGGTGACGATCATGAACTGCTCGATCAGCTCCTCCATGCTCTTGAGGACGCGCTCCTTCTTCGGAAGGGTGATCTTCGGATCGTCCACGGAGACCGGGCCGTCGGGCAGGCGCCGCAGCGTCTGGTCGAGGATCCGGACACTCTGGCGCATCTCCTCGAACCGCACCAGGTAGCGATCGTAGGCGTCCCCCTCGCGGCCCACGGGCACGTCGAACTCGTAGGTCTCGTAGCCGCTGTACGGCTCGGTCTTGCGCACGTCGTAGGCCACTCCGGCCCCGCGCAGGTTCGGCCCGGTGAGGCTGAGGGCCACGGCGTCCCGCGCGCTGATCCGGCCGATCCCCTGCGTGCGCTTCATCCAGATCCGGTTGCGCGTCAGGAGAGAGTCGAGCTCGTCGAGGACCTTGGGAAACGCATCGATGAAGGAGCGGACCTGCCCGGTCCAGCCGGGTGGCAGGTCGCGCGACAGTCCGCCGACGCGCGTGTACGACGTCGTCAGGCGCGCGCCCGTCAGGGCCTCGATGATGTTGTACAGGGTCTCGCGCTCGCGAAAGGTGTGGAAGAAGACGGTGGCGGCGCCCAGGTCGAGCGCCCCGGTCCCGAGCCAGAGGAGGTGCGCCGAGATGCGCGCGATCTCGCAGCACATCACCCGGATCACCTGGGCGCGCGGCGGCACGGTGATCCCGAAAAGCTTTTCCACTGCAAGGATGTAGGCGACGTTGTTGGACAGCGGCGCGAGGTAGTCGAGCCTGTCGGTGTAGGGGACGAACTGGTTGTAGGTCATCCCCTCGGCGATCTTCTCCATGCCGCGGTGCAGGTAGCCCAGGTGCGTCTGCACCGCCTTGACCACCTCGCCGTCGAGCGTCAGGACCAGCCGCAGCACACCGTGCGTGGAGGGGTGCGACGGCCCCATGTTGACGACCATGGTCTCGCCGTGCAGGGCGTCTTCGCCCGCGGGCGGCTCGGGATGGAGCGACGGCGCGGACGCGACGCGCAGGTCGTCCACCTAGACGCTCTCCATGTCGCGGAAACCGGGCGAGGCGGCCCGACCCCGGGGCCGGGCGTCCCGGGGCCCCCCCTCCACGTCGAAGTCCTTGCGCAGCGGATGGTCGGGATAGTCCTCGGGCATGATGATCCGCCGCAGATCCGGATGGCCGCTGAACCGCACGCCGACCAGGTCGTACGCCTCGCGCTCCGGCCAGTTCGCCCCGGGCCAGATCGAAACGACGCTCGGCACCGTCTCCCCTTCGCGCAGGCGCACCTTGAGGCGCAGCCGGTGGTTCCTGGGCAGCGAGTAGAGGTGGTACAGCACCTCGTAATCGTGGTCGCGCTCGAGATAGTGGGTGCCGGTGACGACCGTGAGCATGTCGAACGCCGTCTCAGGGTCGTCCCTGAGGAAGCGGGCGACATCGAGGAGCGCGTCTTTCGCGATGACGACGGTGATCTCGCCGCGGAACTCGGCGACGTCCTCGACCGCGCCGGGGAGACGCTCCTTCAGGCGATCGACGACCGCGTGCGGCGGGAGGGGGGCGATGTAGGGGCCTTCCACGTCGTGTCCTCCCTCTGTCTCAATCCCAGTCGAGAGCGCCGCGCCGCCAGCAGTACAGGAAGCCGACCAGGAGCACTCCGATGAACACCGCCATCTCGAGGAAACCGCGCATCCCCAGATCGCGGAACACGGTCGCCCAGGGATACAGGAAGGCGGCTTCGATGTCGAACAGGATGAACAGCATCGCCACCATGTAGAAGCGGACGGTGTAGCGCTTGCCGGAGGGCTCCATCGGATCGACGCCGCACTCGTAGGGGCTCAGGTCGGTGCGGCTCGTCCGCGGGTTGCCGAGGAGGGTCGAGAGCCCCAGGATCGCCGCTCCCAGGAGCGCGGCGGCGACGAACTGGAGGCCGATCGGAACGTAGTCGATCACGCGGTCTCCCCTCCGATCCGCGGTCCCGGCACATCGTGATATTTTTCACAAACGCCGGCCCGCAAAAACGGAGCGTGGCGCGAAAAGGAAGCCGCATGCTAGCACCCCGGCCGCCAGGCGCGCAACCTCCGCCGCGCCGCCGCGCGGGAGCGAGGCAGGGGGAAACGGGGTGCGGCTCATGTTCGCTCGCGCGGGACAGCGGATGCCTCTCCCACGCGCATGGCGCGGCTCAAAATCGCCTCGCCCCGTTTCCCCCTGCCTCGCTCCCCGGACTTCCGCCCCGACAGAGCCTCCCCGATCGCGGACCGGGGCCCAGCGCACGATCTGAAACGACCCCCACATTCGAAAGAATTCCGGCGGGCGGTTGCCTGTTCAGCGGTGCGAGACCGCGGAGGTGAGCGCAGCAGGCCGCAGCGCGTCGAGCCGATTTCGAACCGCGCCATGCGGTTGAGATGGGCAGGGGTGTCCCGCGCGAGTGAGCATGAGGCGCGACGCGCTGCGGCCTGCCGCGCCCGCGGGGGCGCGATCTTCAGGGAGGTGGCAGGCGGTACGGCGGCCGCGCGGCGGGCCTGCGGAGCCATGATTCGACCTGCGCCGCGAGTGCTCTGACCCGGTCGGGGTGATCCGCGGCGAGGTCGGTCGTCTCCATGGGATCGCGGGCCAGGTCGTAGAGCCGGTGCCGGCCGTCGGAGGCCCAGTGCAGCTTCTCGGCTCCGGACCGGTAGCCCACGAGCGCCCGGTCCCAGGGCGAGATGCGGACTTCGGGAAAGCGCTCCTGGATGATCTCGAGGAACTGGATCGGCCGTGCGAACTCGCTCACCAGCGTGGGACCCGTGTCAGCGGACGCTTCGCCGCCCGCTCCGGGCGCCGACCTGGCCCCCTCGCGCCGCAGCCCGTGGATTCCCGGAAGCACCAGCGACTCCCGTTGGCGGCTCCCGCGATCCTTCGCGTCTTCAACCGGAACGCCGGCGAGCCCCAGGAGGGTCGGGAAAAGATCCTGCAGCATGACCGGCTCCTCGATCCGCTGGCCGGGTTCGACCGCCGCCGGGTAGCGCACGACCAGGGGAATCCTCAGGAGCTCCTGGAAGACGCTCATCTTGTGGTCCAGGAAACCGTGGTCGCCGATCGCCTCGCCGTGGTCGGACGTGATGACCAGGACCGTGCCGTCCAGGAGGCCCCGTGCTCTCAGGAATCCCGCCAGCTCCCCGACCTTCCCGTCGACGTAGGAGATCTCCCCGTCGTACAGGTCGGAGAGGACGCTCAGATCCCCCGCCTGGAGGCCCCCCAGGCCGAGGACGTACTTGACCTCGTCCGGATGCTTGAACCGTCGCAGCCGCTCGACCGCCGCACGATCCGTCCCGGGGGAGAGAAACCGGGATCGCCAGGGCTCGTGGGGGTTATAGGGAAGGTGCGGCTCGAGGTAGTTGACAAAGATGAAGAACGGTTGATCGCGGGCCGCGGTGTTATCCTGCCGCCAGGCGAGGAACCGCTCCACCTTCCCGTTCAGCTCCGCGGCCCCGGCGTCCTCCCTCTCCTTCTGGGTCTTCCTCCAGAACTCCTCGTACGTGTCGAACCCCTGGTCGAGTCCGTACTGGCGACCGGCCCAGGGGTTGGCCACGTACCCGAGCGTGCGGTACCCGGCGTCATGGAGGGATTCCGCCAGGGTGCGGAACTCCTCGTCGAGGTGAAGGTGGCCGGAGTCGGCCCCGTGGGACGAGGGGAAAAGGCCCGTGAACAGGCTGGAGTGGGCCGGCAGGGTCCAGGGAGCAGGAGTCCAGGCCTGCCCGTAGATCGCCCCTTCTGAGCCCAGCGCGGCGATTTCAGGCGAGGTCTGGCGCGCATAGCCGTTGAAGGAGAAGCGGTCGGCCCGGGCGGTGTCGATGACCACCAGGACGATGTTCGGCCGGCTTCCCCGTCCGCAGCCGGCCAGGAGGGCGCATCCCAGGGCGATGACGGGAAGGCCCCCGAAATACCCCTTCATGGGGCCGAGGGTCCCCCCTGGGCGGAGTCGGTCCACCTGGCCACCAGGCGCCTTCCCTCGAACACGAACTGATTCGGCAGCCCGCCGGCGGACGGGGCGGCGCCCTCCAATCCGGCGGACGATGCGGCCCCCGCGGGCTGGCGGTCCCCGCCCGGCGCTCCGTTCACCCTGGTCCTCGGGTGATAGGGCAGCGTGCGGCGGGAATCGTTTGCCGGCATCTGGACGCGTCTTGCCTCCAGGAGCGTCCCCTGGACCCGCTCCAGCTCCACCTGCGCCTTGTTGTAATCGACCATGGCCAGGTTTTCGCGGACCTGGGCGGTGAACAGATCGTTCTGGAACTGCAGCACCTGGAAGGACGTGCTCATGCCGTTCTCGAACTTCTTCTGCTCGGCGGAGAGCTTCTCCCGCTGCAGACGCACGTTCACCTGGGCCGCCTTGACGCGCTTCAGAGTCGTCTGGACGGCGCGCACGGCGTCGCGCACCTGCACGCGGGCCGCCAGCTCCAGGGTCTCGAGCCCCTTCCGGGCCTGCGTCAACGCGTACTCCGAGTCGGTGAAGGTGGCGACCGCCTGGCGGTTGCCGATCGGGATCCCCAGGGCCATCGTCACCTGCCAGTCCACGTTGGCGCCGCCGCGCAGATCGTCGATGGAGTTGCCGTAGTTGTCGATGTCGATCCCGACTTTTCCGTACGAGCCGTTCAGGTTCAGGCCCCAGCGTCTCTGATTCCTGCGCAGGGCCAGATCCGCTTCCTTGGTCTTCAGATCAAGGCGCGCCTGCTCGAGGTCGGGGCGGTGCTGGAGTGCTATCGACACGGCCCCGTCCATGTCGGGCGATTGCTCGACCAGGGGTAGCGGGTCGCTCGGGAGGATCGGCTGCGACCACTCCGGCGAGTCCTTCGGCACGTTCATCACCCGGCGCAGACCGTCCTCGGCGGTCTTCACCTGGCTCTCGGCGATGATCACCGCCTCGTCCCTGTCGGCCACCTGGGCCTCGGCCTGAGTGATCTCGATCGGTGCCAGCGTCCCGACCCGAACCTTGATCCGGTTCTGATCCAGGAAGTCCTGCGCCAGCTGCAGCGCTGCCTGGCTCGTCTTCAGATTGATCAGGGCGAAATTCAGGTCCCAGTAGGCCTTTTCGGCCGCCGACAACGTGTCGATGACCGTCGAGCGGAAACGGGACTGGCTGATGCCGAGCGTGTTGCGGGCCTCCACGATGAACGTCTTGGTAGCCTTCGGGCCGAAATTCCTGAGAAGGGGCTGCGTGATGCTCACCCTCCAGGACGTGTCGAACTCGCGGGTGTTTCCGAGAATGGTCGACGCCGTGTTGTCGAACGCCTCCAGGTCGATCTGATAGCGGCCGCCGGTCAGGATCGGATCCACGAACGAGGCGAGGAAATCGTGCGTCTTGCTCGACTTCACGAAGGCCGACGGCGACGGACGCTGGGCGCTGTTGCTGGTCGCCGTCCCGTTCAGGAGCGGATCGAAGCTCGACTCGGCGAGAATCACCTGGGCCTCGCTCCGGAGCGGATCGTAGGCGCGCACCACGATGTCGAGGTTGTTCTCGAGCGCCGCCTTGACCGCGTCCTGCAGCGACAGGACGAACGCCGGCGCACCCGGTGCCTCGGGCTGCGGGGCCGTGCCCGGCGCCGCGGGGGGCGTCGCGGGGGGCGCCTCCTGCGCGAGGGGTCCCGGCCCCGCCAGGGGCGGCAGGAGGGCCAGGATCATGAGAAGGGTCAAGGTCGGGCGCGTCACGCGTCGTGTCATCAGATCACCTCGGTGTCCGTCGCTGCTCACGAAAACGGGGGAAGGAACGGACTCCTTCCCCCAGCTCGATTGCCGGTCCTCGTCCCGCTGCCTGAATCTCTATACGCTCGATCCCGCCGGGAAGTTTCATCCGCGGCGCATCGCACCTCCGGCGGGCCCCGGGTGGAGGTGGCAGGCCACCAGGTGGCCCGGGCTCACCTCCAGGAGGGGCGGCTCGATCCGCGGGCACGCCTCCACCGCGCTCGGACAGCGCGTGTGGAACCGGCAGCCGGGCGGCGGCCGCGACGGCGAGGGGAGATCGCCGCGCAGGACCTGCCGCTCCCTGGCCCTGGCCGGGTCGGGGATCGGGATCGCCTGCAGGAGCGCCCTAGTATAAGGGTGAAGCGGATTTCTGAAAATCTCTTCGCGCGTCGCGACCTCGACGATCTGGCCGAGGTACATCACCGCCACCCGGTCGGCGATCCGCTCGACGACCGCCAGGTCGTGCGCGATGAACAGGTAGGCAATGCCGAAGTCTTCCTGAAGACCGATGAGCAGGTTGATGACCTGGGCCTGCACCGAAACGTCCAGCGCCGACACCGGCTCGTCCGCGACGATGAGGCGCGGCTTCAGGGCCAGGGCCCGCGCCACGCCGATGCGCTGTCTCTGGCCGCCCGAGAACTCGTGCGGGTAGCGGTCCCGCATGGCCGGGTCCAGCCCGACCCGCCGCAGGAGGGCCGCCACCATCTCGTCGCGCTCCTTCCGGCTTGCGCCTATCCTGTGGATGTCGAGCGGCTCGCGGACGATGGTCCGGACGCGCATGCGCGGGTTGAGCGAGGCGTAGGGGTCCTGGAACACGACCTGGATCTGCCGGCGCATGCGCCGCATGGCGCGCGGCGGCAGGGAGAGGAGGTCGACCCCGTCGAAGGTCACCGAGCCCGACGTCGGCTCCATAAGGCGCAGGATGCAGCGGCCGGTCGTCGTCTTGCCGCTCCCCGACTCCCCCACCAGCGCCAGCGTCTCGCCGGACGCGATTGTCAGCGACACGCCGTCCACGGCCTTCACCCATCCCGAGACTCCGGAGAAGATCCCTCGCCTGATCGGAAAGTACTTCTTCAGCGAGTCCACCTGGAGCAACGGCCGGACCGCTTCGGCGGCGCTCACCGCGGGCGGCCCTCCGTGTCGTGGTGCTTGTAGCAGGCCACGGCGCGGCCGGCGGCGCCGATCGGCAGAAGAGAAGGCGCCTGGTCCCGGCACTCGCGCATGACGTCGGGGCAGCGCGGGTGGAAGGCGCAGCCTGCGGGAAGCCGCTCCAGATCCGGCACGGCCCCGTCGATGGCCGACAGCCGCTTCTTCCGGCCTCCCTCTCCCGCCCCCGCCTCGCCCAGGCGCGGGATCGAACGGAGCAGACCGACCGTGTACGGGTGCTTCGGCGACGCGAACAGCTCGCGCGTGGTCGCCACCTCGACGATCCGGCCGGCGTACATGACTGCGACCCGGTCGGCCGTCTCGGCGATCACTCCGAGGTTGTGGGTGATCAGGATGAGCGACAGGTGGAAGTCCCGTTTGAGGGTCCGCAGGAGATCGAGGATCTCCGCCTGGATCGTCACGTCCAGGGCGGTCGTCGGCTCGTCGGCGACGAGAAGCGCCGGGCGGCACGCCAGCGCCATGGCGATCATGACCCTCTGCCGCATCCCTCCCGACATCTGGTGAGGATACTCGGTGGCCCGGCGCGCCGCGTCCGGGATGCGCACCACCTCCATCAGGCGGACCGCCTCGCGCAGGGCCTCCTTCTTCTTCATCATCCCGTGGACGATGAGGCCCTCGGCGACCTGGTAGCCGACCGTGAACACCGGGTTGAGGGCCGTCGAGGGCTCCTGGAAGACGAGGGCGATCTCGCGCCCGCGCACGCGCCGCATGGCCCGCTCGGGGAGGGACATCAGGTCCTTCCCCTTGTAGACGATGCGGCCGGAGACGATGCGGCCGGGCGGGGGCACGAGGCGCACGAGCGACAGCGCGGTGATGCTCTTGCCGCAGCCCGATTCGCCGACGAGCCCGAGCGTCTCCCCTTCGTCGACGTGGAACGAGACCCTGTCGGCGGCGCGCACCTCGCCCAGAGCACCTCGGAAATGGGTCGACAGGTCGGAGACTTCGAGAAGGCGCGGCACCGTTCAGACCACGGCGGCGGGGCGGTAGGCCCCGAAGACGCCGCGAAGAGTGTCGGAGATCTCGCCCAGGGTGGCGCAAGCCTCGACCGCCCGCACGATGTGCGGCAGGAGGTTGGAGCCCGTGCGCGCCGCTCCGTCCACGGCCGCGAGCGCGGTCTCGACGGCCCGGGGGTCGCGGCGCCCCTTGAACGCGGCGAGGCGCGCCCGCTGCGCCTCCTCCAGGCGCGCGTCGATCTTCTGGATCGGGATCGAGGGGCCGCGCTGCTCCGCCGCCTCGTCCTTGAACCGGTTGACGCCGACGATGACGCGGGAGGCGTTGTCGACCTGGCGCTGGTGCCGGAAGGCGGCCTCCTGGATCTCCTTCTGCTGGAAGCCGGCCTCGATCGCGCGGAGCGTTCCGCCCAGGTCGTCGATCCTCTCGAGGTACGCCCACACGCGCTCCTCGATGGCGGACGTCAGCGCCTCGAGATAGTACGAGCCGCCCAGGGGATCGACCGTGTCGGCGGCGCCGCTCTCGTGCGCCAGGATCTGCTGCGTGCGCAGGGCGATGGTGGCGGCCTTCTCCGTCGGCAGGCCGAGCGCCTCATCCATGCCGTTGGTGTGCAGGCTCTGCGTCCCTCCCAGGACCGCCGCCAGCGCCTGCACGGCGACGCGGACGACGTTGTTCTCGGGCTGCTGCGCCGTCAGCGTCGAGCCGCCCGTCTGCGCGTGGAAACGCAGCTGCAGCGCGCGCGGGTCCTTCACGTTGAAGCGCTGCGCCATGATGCGCGCCCAGACGCGGCGCGCCGCGCGGAACTTGGCGATCTCCTCGAAGAAATTATTGTGCGCGTTGAAGAAGAACGAGACCTGGCCGGCGATCTCCTCGATCGAGAGCGCGGCCGCGCGCGCGGCCTCGAGATAGGCGATGCCGTTCGCAAAGGTGAAGGCGATCTCCTGCACCGCCGTCGAACCCGCCTCGCGGATGTGGTACCCGCTGATGCTGATCGCGTTCCAGCGCGGCAGCTCGTTCCGGCAGTAGGCGAACAGGTCCGTGGCGATGCGCAGGGAGGCCTGCGGCGGGAAGATGTAGGTGCCGCGCGCGATGTATTCCTTCAGGACGTCGTTCTGCACGGTCCCGGACAGCGCCTCGAGCGCAATGCCCTGCTTGCGGGCGACCGCCACGTACAGCGCCAGGAGGATCGCCGCGGTGGCGTTGATCGTCATCGAGGTCGACACGCGGTCGAGCGGCAGCCCGGCCAGAAGAGCCTGCATGTCCTCGATCGTGTCGATGGCGACGCCGGCCCGCCCGACCTCTCCCTGCGCCATTGGATGGTCGGAGTCGTATCCCATCTGG
>JBGPED010000062.1:0-14116 GCA_041482595.1 Acidobacteriota bacterium | reverse complement strand
TCCCTCATAGCGCGACGCCATGCGCACGTCGCTCAGGCCGAGCAGCTCGTCCAGCGCGTCCTTGAGGGCCCACTTCACGGCCCCCCGGTCCAGCCCTCCCTGCGTCTCATCGCTCATGGCAGTTCCCCCCTGTCCCGGAATGGCATTCACTGCGGCGGCGTGGCGTCCAGGGGGAAAAGGTTGACGATCGACAGGAGCGAGTCCCCCCGGCCGACGACGGTGGCGGCGCGCGCCGTCCTCTCGGAGACCGGGTTGAACGCGACCGAGAATCCCGAGTGCTCGAACATCGAGATGTCGCCATCGCTGTCCCCCACGGTGATGACCTCGCGGTAGTCGACGCCGAACTGCCCGCAGAACAGGTCGACCGCTTCCCCCTTCCGCCCGTGCTCCACGTTCACCTTCACTTCGCCCGTCAGGACCCCGGCCTTCGCCACCAGCCGGTTGGCGATGGCGTACTCCAGGTCGAGCTCGTGCATCACCCTTTCGATCAGGAGCGTCAGGCCGGTCGAGATGACGCCCACCACCATCCCCTGCTCCTTGAGGACCCCGACGCACTCGTGGACGCCGGGCCGGTACGGGATGGCGTCGGTGATCGACCGCAGATCGGACTCGGCCATCCCCTTCCAGTGCGCGGCGTCGCGCGCGCAGAACTCCTCGTACGAGATGTCGCCCCGCTCGAACGCCTCCTGGTGCCGGAGCGCCTCGCGCTCCCACAGCCCCAGCCGCTCGTGGATGTGCCGCCAGACGCTGGTCACCGGCGTCAGGGTGCCGTCGAGATCGAACAGGACGGCGCGATAGCTCGTGCTCACATTTCCTGGTAGGCCGCCGGCTTCGCCGGCTCCTTGAAGGCCCCCGCCTTGTACGCCTCGTTGAAGGCGGTCACGACGCGCCGGTCGTAGGCGCGGTCGCTCAGCTCGAACAGTCGCGCGATCGCCTTGTCATACGGCATCGCCTTCTGGTAGGGGCGGTTGGTGGTCATCGCGTCGAATGCGTCGGCGATTGCCACGATGCGCGCCGGCAGCGGAATCTGGTCGCCTTTCAGCCCCATGGGGTAGCCGGACCCGTCCCAGCGCTCGTGGTGGAAGCGGACTCCGGGGATGATGTCCTTCATCGGCTTGATCTTCGACAGCATCTGGTACCCCTTGTTGGGGTGCTGCTTCATGACAGTGTACTCCTCGTCCGTGAGCGCCGCCGGCTTGCGCAGGATCTTGTCCTCGATGCCGATCTTGCCGATGTCGTGGAACAGCGACGAGATGTGGATCTCGTAGATTTCCTTTTTGGAGAGCCCCATCTGCTTGGCGAGGAGCACGGCGTACTGGTTGACGCGCTCGGAGTGGCCCCGCGTATACGGATCCTTCTCGTCGATCGCCTCGGCCAGCGCCTTGACGGTGCCGATGAACAGCTCGCTGTTCAGGGTCACGGCGGCCGACAGGCGCTGGATGTAGTTCTGCAGCTGGTCGGCCATGGCGTTGAAGGTGTCGGCCAGCGCCCCCAGCTCGTTCCGGGCGTCGACCCGCACGCGCTGATCGAGCTGCCCCTTGGCGAACGCCTCGGTGCCCGCGGCCAGCGCCTTGATCGGGCGGGTGATCAGCCCGGCCAGGAGGTAAGCGAGACCGAGCGCCAGCGCCATCGCCAGGCCGGCCCAGAAGAGCGTCGCCTGGATCATCTGGTTCACCGTGGCGTACGCCTGCTTCTTGTCGATCTGGACGAAGATCTTCCAACCCTGGGCGGTGGTGTCGCACGAGGCGATGTACGGCACCGGGCGGTTGTCGATCGTCAGGACGTACTCCGAGGTCAGGGCCGAGTGTCCCCCGGCCTTCAGGCAGTCCTGCACCACGCCGAAGGTGCGCAGGTCGCTGCGCTTCAGGACCCCCTCCTCGTCCTGCCTGGCGAACAATCGCCCCTGGCTGTCGAGCGCGTAGATGAGGTAGGACGCGCGCCGTCCGCCCACCACCGGGTCCCAGTACGCCGCGAAATCGACGACACCCGTGAGGGCTCCGACCGGGGTGGTCCCAGTACCGACGGGCACGCTCACGACCAGGACCGAGTGTTGTCCTTCGTCCGTCTCCAGGACCACCGGGTCGCTCACGTCCTGCCCGCCCTGCATCGCCGCGCTCACTCCCTCCTTGACCGTCGTCTCGACGGCGGAGCGCGGGAAGCCCGGCTGGCGCGCCTCGACCGACTCCCCGTCCTTCGGCGTGTAGCGCACCAGGAGGAGGTCGCCCCCAAGCAGGCGCTCCATCAGCGTGCGGTCGGGGATGATGCGCGCCCCGGATGTCCTCGGCAGCGCCGCGATCGCCTCGGACAGCCGCCCCATCTGCACCTTGACCCCTTCGATCGCCGCGTTCAGCTGGCGCGCCACGGCCGCCGCCGTCTGCAGCTGCGCTTCCTGCTGCGAGGTGACCAGGGCCTCGCGGCTGTAGCTGATCAGCTTGTAGGCGGTGATCCCCAGCGGCAGGAGCCCCATGGCCGACAGGACGAGGAGGAACCAGTAGACGATCTTGCGCGTCGGGGGCCGCGGGGAAGCGTCGGTCTTCGGGGCGCTTTTGGGGGCTGTCATCGTGGAGCCGGTGTCACCTGCCTCGTCGAAGGTGGCCGGACGCGCGGAAGGACGAAGAACGCAGGAGATTATAGGGACGCGTCGAGCGAAGTGTCAACCGATGAACGCCTTCAACGGTCCCGCGGCACGGCCATCATGCGCTCGAGGGCGCGGCGCGCCAGGGCGGCGTCCTCCGCATCGACCGTGATTTCGAAAACGTTCTCGCGGAGGGAGCGCTCGACCGTGTCGAGGCCGATCATCTTCATGTAGGGGCAGTGCAGGCGGCAGCCGATGCAGCCGTCGGCCGGGATGAACTGGCGATCGGGGAAGCGCTTCTTGAGCTGGTGGATGAGGGCCCACTCGGTGGCGATGATGAAGGTGCGCGCCTCGGGGTGGCGCTGAACCGCGGCCAGCATCCCGGAGGTGGAGCACACCTCGTCGGCCAGGGCCAGCACGTCCTCGCGGCACTCGGGGTGCGCGATGACCACCGCATCCGGATGACCCAGGCGCGCCTTGTCGACGCTGGCGTCCCGCAGGACGTCATGCGTCGGGCAGGCTCCGTCGTACACCACGATCTCCTTGTCCGGCACCTGGCGGGCCACCCAGCGTCCCAGGTTCCGATCCGGCGTGAACAGCACCTTCCGGCCCGGCAGGCTGCGGACGACCGTCACGGCGTTCGCCGAGGTGCAGCAGATGTCCGACAGGGCCTTCACCTCGGCGCTGCTGTTGATGTAGGTCACGACGGTGTGGTCGGGATAGCGCTCCTTCCATTTCAGGAGCGACTCGGGCGTGATCGAGTCGGCCAGGGCGCACCCGGCCGAGAGGCTGGGAAGAAGGACGGTCTTGTCCGGGTTCAGGATCTTCGCGGATTCCGCCATGAAGTGGACACCGCAGAACACGATGGTGTGAGCCCCGGCCTTCTGCGCTTCGAGCGACAGGCCGAGCGAGTCTCCGACGAAGTCGGCCGCCTCCTGGACCTCGGGAACCTGGTAGTTGTGAGCCAGGAGGACGGCGTCCCTGGCCCGCGCCAGGGTCCGGATCGCCTCGATCCTGCGGGCGGTCTCACGGGGGTCGCTGACGCGCCAGGGCGCGGGGATCGATTCTTCGGCGACCGCGAAGGCCTCCTCAACGGCCCGCATGCTTGTCCCCCTGCCGCACCCCGTGCTCGACGACCCGCGCGCCCCGCTCCGGCCGGATGTCGCGGGTCCCGGCCGGGAACACTCTCCAGAACTCCTTCTTGATGAGGCTCGTGATCGTGGCGCTCTTCGAGAAGCCGTGGTACCGCGCGATCGTCTCGAGCATGTCCAGGTCCTGGTCGGTGGCGGTGTAGGTGCGTATCTTCTTGTGAACCGGCATGGCCTCTCCGCACTCCTACGGAACGGACGATGTTATATAAGACTTATATAGTATACAAACAACATACTACAGAACCGCGAAACGACTGTCAAGAGGGATACGGACACGTCGTCCCGGGAGACCGCGTGAGGGATTCAGGTGCCGGTGCGGGCTTGCGCGGGCGGGACGGGCGCCGGTTCGTCCCGGTGCCCCTCCTCGACCGCGGGCCCTGCGGGGACTGCCGATGCCGTCAGGGGGGCCGCGATCGGAGCCCGGGCGATCTCCTCCTCGACGACCCCCTTCGACTTGAGGACGCGGATGAAGGCGTCGACGCACTTGGGACAGAACTGGCGCCCGGCCATCTTCTTCATCTCCTGCATCGCGAACTCGAGCGGCAGGCCGACGCGGTACGGGCGTGACGAGGTCATGGCGTCGAAGGCGTCCGCCAGGCAGACGATGCGCGCCGACAGCGGGATGTCCGTCCCCTTCAGCCTGTCGGGGTACCCGGTGCCGTCGTACATCTCGTGGTGGTGCTTGATCCCCGCGACGTGCTTGGTGAACGTGGCCACGGGGGCCAGGATCTGGGCGCCAACCACGGGGTGCGACTTGATCGACTCGCGCTCTTCCGGCGTCAGGTTGGCGGGCTTGTTCAGGATCTTGTCCAGCATGCCGATCTTGCCGATGTCGTGCAGGAGCGCCACCTGCGCGACGATGTCGACCTCCTCCTTCCCCAGACCCAGGGACCGCGCGATGAGGCGGGCGAACCTGGACACGCGCTGCGAGTGGCCGGAGGTGTAGCGATCCTTCGCCTCGAGGGCGATGGCCAGCGACTCGACGGTCTGGATGTAGGAGTGCTCCAGGTCGTTGCGGGCCTGCTCCAGGTTTCCGAGGGCCGCCGTGAGCTGCTGGTTGCGCACCTGCAGGTCCGCCAGGAGCTTCTCGTTCAGACGCTTCATCTCCCGCTGCCGCAGGAGGGCGGTGATGGTGAACTTGATGTCCTCGAGGTCCCACGGTGTCGGGATGTACTTGTCGAGGCCGGCGTTGTTCAGGGCGTAGATCGCTTCGTCCAGACTGGGCTTGTCCGACAGGAGGATCTTTCCGACGGTCGAGAACTGCGCGTTGACGATCTCCAGGAACCGCCCGCCCGGGATTCCCGGCATCCTCTGTGCGGCGATCACCAGCTCGATCGGCCGGTTCTGCTCGCGCAGCGCGTACAGGACCCCGAGCCCTTCCTCCGCCGAGGCCGCGGCCATGACTTCCATCCCCGGCGGACTGACCGCCGCGATCCTCTCCTTGAGCTGGGAGCGGGACACTTCATCGTGATCGACGATCAGCATCGCCGGGCGGATCATGGCCCCCCCGGGGGGGCGCACGCTGCGCCCGAAGGCGCGCAGGGCGCGGCGGCGAACAGAACTCCGCTGTGCATCATTCGCTGTGAATATAGGGCTTGCCCGGGGGCGCGGCCAACCGTCCGCGGCGCTTGCGAAATCGTGCTCCCGGCGGAGGGCGCACCGCGCGCGGGCCGGCGCCGTTGACGCGACGACGGCGCGTTGACGCTCCCGGAAACGCTGGACTATACTCCGCCCGCATGTACCGCGTTTACGGGGCTCTCTTAGCACTCGCCTGGGCCGCCGTTCTTCCCTGCCAGATGCTGATGTCATTTTTGCAACGAACGAAACTGCCTCCCCTTCGCGAGAGGCTCGGATTCCTCCACGGGAACGTCTCGACCGGCGGTTTCTGGATCCATGCCGTCTCCGTGGGCGAGATGCGCCTGGCGCTCCGGATCCTTCCGGAGCTGCGGCGGCGCTTCCCGGGCGCCCCGGTCCACGTGAGCACCGGGACGCCGACCGGGCGCGCGCTGGGGGCGGCCGGGGCGGGCGGACTCCCGCCCGAGTCGATCGGCGCTCTGCCGTTCGATCTGCCCTTCGCCATGGGGCGCCTCCTGGACCGGCTGCGTCCGCGCGCCGTGCTGATCGTCGAGACCGAGATCTGGCCCAATCTTCTCAGGCTCTGCGCCGCGCGCGGCGTGCCGGTCCTCCTCGTGAACGGCCGGATCTCTCCGCGTTCCTTCCCGCACTACCGCGCCCTGCGGGGGTTTGTGGGCCGTGCTCTTCTCGGTTTCCGGACCCTCGGCATGCAGTCGCGCGACGACGCGGACCGGGTCATCTCCCTCGGCGCGCCCGTGGATCGCGTCGTCGTGACCGGCAACGTGAAATTCGACCTCGAGCCGGCGCGCGTCGATCCGGTCGCGTTGCGGCGCCGGCTCGGCACCGAGGAGACGGCACCGCTGTTCGTCGCCGGGAGCACGGCGGCCGGCGAGGAGGGCCCCGTCCTGCAGGCGTTCCGCGCGCTGCGCGCCGCCCACCCGCGCGCCCGTCTCATCCTGGCGCCGAGGCACCCCGAGAACTTCGGGGCGGCCGAGCGGGCCGCCCGCGACGCCGGGCACGCCGTTCTTACCTGGAGCCGTCTGACCGGCGCGACGGCGGATCCGGCCGCCGCGGCCGCCTGGGAGGTCCTGGTCCTCGATCGCCTCGGCGTCCTGCCGGAGATCTACGCCGCCGCCGATCTGGTGTTCGTCGGAGGAAGCCTGGTGCCGCGCGGCGGCCAGAACGTGCTGGAGCCGGCCGCCCTCGGCAAGCCGGTGCTGTTCGGCCCCCTGACGGACAACTTCCGGGCCGCCTCCGAGGCCCTGGTGTCCGCGGGCGCGGGCTTCGTGGCGAAGGACGGCGACGAGCTGGGCCGGCATCTCGTGCGTCTCCTCGACGACCGCGCCGGCTACCGCGTGGCTTCGACCATGGCCAGGCGCGTGGTCGAGGCGAACCGCGGGGCCCTCCTGAAGACGATGACGATGATCGAGGAGGCGCTCTCCCCCGCCGGCTCGATGGACCTGCGCGCGGGGCGGACGTGAGAGTCCTCGAGATCCTCGATGCGCCGCTGGCGCGGCCGTTCCTGGCGGTGCCCGGGCTGGCCTACCGGGCGGCCGTCACGCTGCGCAACTCCCTGTACGACGCGGGCCGTCTTCCTTCCCACCGCCTCTCCTGCGCCGTGATCAGCATCGGCAACCTGACCGTCGGCGGAACGGGGAAGACGCCCCTGACCTCGCACGTGGCCGCCCTGCTGCGCGACTCCGGCTACAGGGTCGGCGTCGTGAGCCGCGGCTACCGCAGGCGCGGCGGGAGCGCCCCCCTCCTGGTCTCGAACGGCCGGACGCTCCTGGCCGACGCGCAGAGCGCGGGGGACGAGCCGTATTTGATCGCCCGCGACAATCCGTCGGTGTCGGTGGCGATCGGGGCGGATCGCGTCTCGGCGGCGCGCCTCCTCGTGCGCTCCTGCTCTCCCGAGGTCCTGGTGCTCGACGACGCGTTCCAGCATCGCAGGCTGGCCCGCGACCTCGATCTCCTGCTGGTGGACGGCCGCGACCCGTGGGGCAATGGTAGAATGCTGCCCCGCGGGCCGCTGCGCGAGCCGATCGCGTCGCTGGCGCGCGCCGACGCCTTCGTCCTGACCCGGTCGTCCGGGCAGGTCCCGGCCGACCTGGCGTCCGCCCTCGAGCGCTTCAAACCCGGCGCGCCTTTGTTTCACTGCCGCCTGGAGCCACGCGGGTTCGTGACTGCGGAGGGCGAAGCGGTGGGGCTCGCCTCGCTGAAGGGCTTTTCGGCGTTCGCCTTCTCCGGGATCGCCCGGCCTGAGCGCTTCGAGGACGACCTGCGTGCTCTCGGCGTAAGGATCGCCGGCGCCCGGCGATTTCCCGACCATCACCGCTTCCGCCGGCGCGACCTGGAGGAGATCGTGCTCGAGGCCCGGCAGCGCCGTGCGGACGTACTCGTGACCACGGAGAAGGACCTGGTGCGCGTCGTGGACACCCCCGAAGGATCGCCCCCCCTGTACGCCCTGGCGATCCAGGCGACCTTCCCCTTCGGACCGGGGCCCCAGGCGTGGCTCCTCGACCGGCTTCGGGATCTGCGCCTGGATCGGAGGACGACGTGAGTCGCGGCGGCTCCGCGGGGCGTGTTGCGGGCGGCCGCCGCTTCTCGCCGCTCCGCCGCCTCCGCCACATGGAGGAGACGCGCACGGCGCGGCATCTCTTCGCCTACCTCTTCTGCCGGGCGCTCCTGGTCTGTCTCGCGCTCCTGCCGCGGCGTCTCGGACAGGCCTTTGGCCGCGGCTGCGGCCTCCTGTTCTACCTGGTCTCGCCGCGGCACCGCCGCATCGCCCTCTCCAACGTGAAGCAGGCCTTCGGCGATTCCATGACACCCCGGCGCCGCGCCCGCCTGGCGCGCTCCTCCTTCGCCCACGCCGGGATGATCATGGCCGACGCCGCCTACTTCCGGCGCACCGCCCGGCGGCCCCTGGAGAGCGTCGCCGTCTACGAGGGCAAGGAGCACCTGCTGGAGGCCGCGTCCGAAGGACGCGGTGTCCTGGTCTTCTCCGCGCACTTCGGGCACTGGGAGCTGGTGGCCCTGCTGCAGGCACGCATCGGCATGCCCTTCACGATGGTCGTGCGGCCCCTCGAGAACGCGCGTCTGAACGATTTCCTCGCCCGGCTGCGCGGCATCACGGGGAACGAGGTGATCGCGAAGTACGACGCCGCGCGGGCGGTCCTGCGGGCGCTGCGCGGCGGGCGCGCGGTGGCGCTGCTCATCGACCAGAACGTGCGCGGCGAGGGCGGGCTGTTCGTCGACTTCTTCGGTGTGCCGGCCTCGACCACACCCGCGCTCGCGACCTTCGCCCTGAAGTGCGGAGCGCCGATGGTGCCGGTGTTCTCCTACCCGAGGCCCGACGGGCGTCTGCTCATCCGCTACGGCCCGCCGCTGCGGGCGGAGCGGCGGGGCTCCATCGCCGACGACATCCTGGCGACGACGCGCCGGTGCACCGCCGTTCTCGAGGAGGAGATCCGCCGCCACCCGGAGTACTGGCTGTGGATGCACAACCGCTGGCGCACGCGCCCCCCCGCCGCCCCCGACCGCGCACCGGGGCGGGACGGCCGGCCGCGGGACGCCCTGGCGGGGTCCCTGCGGTGAGCCGGGCAGCGATCTTCCTCGACCGCGACGGCACCATCTGCGAGGAGGTGGGGTACGTCAACCACCTGTCCCGCAGCCGGCTGCTGCCGCGGAGCCTGGAGGCGATCCGGCTGATCAACCAGGCCGGTCTTCTGGCGGTGGTCACGACGAACCAGTCGGGCGTGGCGCGCGGCTACTTCAGCCAGGATCTCTTGGAGGCGGTGCACGCGCAGCTCCTCTCCGCCGTGTCCTCGGGAGGCGCGCGCCTGGATGCCATCTATTATTGTCCGCACCATCCGAGCGAGGGGTCGCCCCCCTTGCGCGCCGCCTGCGACTGCCGCAAGCCCAGGCCCGGGATGATCCTCCGGGCGGCGCGCGAGCACGGCATAGACCTCTCCGGCTCCTACGTCGTCGGCGACAGCATCGTCGACATCGAGGCGGGAGCGGCCGCCGGCCTGCCCGGGGTCCTGGTCCTCACCGGCTACGGGCGCGGCCTCCTGGAGCACCAGAAGCACCGGTTCAAGACGGAGCCCGCGCACGCCGCCGAGGACCTCCTGGGGGCAGTGCGCTTCATCCTGTCGCGGAGGCGGACATGAAGGGCCAGGGGACGACGCGCGACTCACTGCTCGCGGCGATCGACCGGATGGGCGGCGCCCGCGTCCTGGTGGTCGCCGACCTGGTGCTCGACGAGTTCGAGTACGGCGAGATCGACCGCGTCTCCCGCGAGGCCCCGGTCCTCATCCTGACCCATCGCGGCACGGTCCGGCTTCCCGGCGGAGGGGCCAACGCCGTGAACAACCTGTCGGCGCTCGACGGCAAGCCGCTCGTCGTCGGGCGGGTCGGCACGGACGAGGCGGGGGACCACCTGCTTTCGCTTCTGAACGAGCGCGGCGCCGACACGACGCGCGTCTGGCGGGATCCCTCCTACGCGACGCCGGTGAAGCGTCGCGTCCTGGCCGGCAGCGCTCACTCGGTCCGGCAGCAGATCGTCCGGATCGACCGCGGCGGCGGCCCGGCCGTGAAGATCCAAGGCTCGCCGCTCCTGGCCGCGGTGCGCGAGGCGGCAGCACTGGCGCAGGGGACCCTGCTCTCGGACTATTCCCTGGGGCTTCTGAACGAGGAGACGATCGGCGCGGTGACGGAGGCGGTGCGGGCGACCCACAGGCCCTGGTTCGTCGACTCGCGCTCGCAGATCCGTCTGTTCCGCGGGATGACCGCCGCCACGCCGAACCTGCAGGAGGCGGAGGCGGTGCTGGGCGACCGGGTCGACGACGACCTCGAGAAGCTGGCGCGCGCCGGGACGATGCTGCGCACAACACTCGACGCCTCGACGGTCGTGGTCACGCGCGGCAGCCAGGGGATGAGCGTGTTCCCGCGCGACGGCGACCCGGTGCACCTGCGCGTGTACGGGACCGACGAGGTGGCCGACGTGACCGGCGCGGGCGACACGGTGATCGGTGTCCTGACCCTGGCGATGCTCGCGGGAGCGGGAGCGCTGGAGGCCGCCATGCTGGCCAACTACGCCGGCGGCATCGTGGTCATGAAGCGCGGCACGGCGACTGTCGGTCGCGAGGAGCTGCGCCGCGCCGTGCGCTCCGACCCCGCCCTCGATTCTTCCGTCCGCCGCGCGTGACCCGGCGCGTCCCACCGGCCAAAGGACGCGTCCTCCCCCTGCGGCGCCTTCTCGGGGAGATCGCGCGGCGGCGTCGCCTCCGCCCGGAGACCCGCGTCGTCCTGGCCAACGGACTCTTCGACCTTCTGCACGTGGGACACGTCCGGTACCTCCGGTCGGCCCGCCGGCTGGGAGACGTCCTGGTGGTTGCGGTGAACGACGATCGCTCCGCCCGTCTGCTGCGCGGCCCGGGGAGGCCGATCGTCAGGGCGGCCGACCGGGCCCGTCTGGTGGCCGCCCTGGACGGGGTCGACTTCGTCGTCCTGTTCGGCGGGCCCACGGTGGCGCCGCTGATCGGCCGCCTCAGGCCGGACGTGCAGTGCAAGGGGACGGACTACACGCGAGCGAGCGTGCCGGAGCGGGAGGTCGTGCGTTCGTACGGCGGGAGGGTCGCCATCGCGGGCGACCCGAAGAGGCATGCCACCACTGACCTGATCGCCAGGATCCGGCGACTGGCGGGCCGCTGAACGCCGGCTATTTCTCGTCCTTCTCGCCGCCCTCGTCCCCGGACGGCTCCTCGGCCGCCGCGGCTTCGGTCTTGCCCTTCTCCTCGGCCTTGACCTTGCGGTCGCGGCGCGCCTTCTTGACGTCCTTCTGCTTCTTGAACGTCGGCTCCGACCCGACCAGCTCGACGATCGCCATGTCGGCGCCGTCCCCCGGACGCGGCCCGAGCTTCAGGGCGCGGGTGTAGCCGCCCGGGCGCGTCGCGAAGCGCGGCCCGAGCGTGTCGAACAGCTTCTTGACGACGGTCTTGTCGCTGATCTGCCGCAGGACCTGGCGCCGGGCGTGCAGGTCGTCCCGCCGCGCCAGGGTGATCAGCTTCTCGGCGAACGGCCGCAGCTCCCGGGCCTTCGGCAGCGTGGTCTTCAGGCGCTCGTGGCGGAACAGATCGGTCGCCAGGTTGCGCAAAAGCGCCCGTCTGTGCCCGGAGGTCCGGCCGAGCTTCCGGTACCCGACGTTGTGGCGCATGCCGCTCCTACTCCTCCTTCGGCTTCAGGATGTGGTCGACCTTCATCCCGAGCGACAGACCCATCTCGGCCAGGAGCTCCTTGATCTCGTTCAGCGACTTGCGGCCGAAGTTCTTGGTCTTGAGCATCTCGACCTCGGTCTTCTGGACCAGGTCCGCGATCGTCTTGATGTCGGCGTTCTTCAGGCAGTTGTACGAGCGGACCGAGAGCTCCAGCTCCTCGATCGAGCGCATCAGGTTCTCTCTCATGCGCTCCTTCTCGCGGTCCACCTCCTCCTCGTCCATCTCGGGGGTCTCTTCGAAGTTGATGAAGATGGACAGGTGGTCCTTCAGGAGCTTGCTCGCGAGGGCCACGGCGCTCTGCGGCTGCACGGCGCCGTTGGTCCAGACCTCGATGGTGAGCTTGTCGTAGTCGGTGGTCTGCCCCAGCCGCGCGTCCTCCACCGTGTAGTTGACCTTCTTCACGGGGGAGTGGATCGAGTCGATCGGGATGAAGCCGATCGACAGGTCGGTGTCGAAATTGCGATCGGCGGGGACGTAGCCGCGGCCCGGCTTGACGCGCATCTCGATGTTGAGCCGCCCCTCTTCGCTGAGTGTGGCGATGTGGACCTCGGGGTCGAGGATCTCGACGTTGGGGTTGCTCTCGATCTGGCCGGCCTTGACCACCATCGCCCCCTCGGTCCGGAGATAGATCGTCTCCGGATGGCCGACGTTGAGCTTGAGCGGGATCTGCTTGAGATTGAGGATCAGGTCGATGGTGTCCTCCACCACGCCGGGGATCGAGGTGAACTCGTGCAGCACCCCCTCGATCTTGACCGCGGTGATCGCCGCCCCCTCGATCGAGGACAGCAGGACCCGCCGCATCGCATTGCCGATCGTGGTGCCGAATCCCCGCTCGAACGGCTGCGCGTAGAACTTTCCGTAGGTCGGCGTCAGCGCCTCCAGATCGCATTCGAGGCGCTTCGGTCTCTGGAAACCTTTCCACAGCATCGGGTCGATCCTCCTGGGGGCCGCGCGTTGGGGCGGCCCGATCCGATTACTTGCTGTAAAGCTCGACGATGAGCTGTTCCTGGATGGGCATCGTGATGTCCTCGCGGCGCGGCAGTGTCGACACGGTACCCTTGAAGCCGCCGGCGTCCACCAGGAGCCACTGCGGGAAGCCGCGCGCGCGCGCCTGCTCGAAGGAGGCGAGGAAGACCTCGTTCTTCTCCATCTTCGGCCGGAGCGACACGACCTGCCCGGGCTTCACCAGGTACGCCGGGATGTCCACCTTGCGGCCGTCCACCCGCACGTGACCGTGAGCCACGATCTGGCGGGCCTGGGCGCGCGACGAGGCGAATCCGAGGCGGTAGACGACGTTGTCGAGCCGGCGCTCCAGGTTGATGAGCAGGAGCTCTCCCGTGATCCCTTTCTTGCGGCTGGCCGCCTGGAATCCCAGACGGAACTGCTTCTCCAGGAGCCCGTACAGCCGCTTCACCTTCTGCTTCTCGCGCAGCTGCACGCCGTAGCCCTGCAGCTTGACCCGCCTCTTGCCGTGCTGTCCCGGCGCGAAGTTGCGCCGCTCGATGGCGCACTTCTCCGTGTAGCAGCGGGTCCCCTTCAGGAACAGCTTCAGCCCCTCGCGGCGACAGAGCCGGCAGACCGAACCACGTGTCCTCGCCACTCCTTGTCTCCTCCTCTCAGACGCGCCGGCGCTTCGGCGGGCGGCAGCCGTTGTGCGGGATCGGCGTGACGTCCTTGATCGCCTTGACTTCGAGCCCGATCGCCTGCAGGGCCCTGATGGATGATTCGCGGCCGGCGCCGGGCCCGGTGACCCGCACCTCGATTTGCCTTACGCCGTGCTCCTTGGCGGTATTGCCCGCGGCCTGCGCCGCCAGCTGCGCCGCGAACGGTGTGCCCTTGCGCGATCCCTTGAAGCCGATGCACCCCGCCGACGACCAGGACAGGACGTTGCCGGCCTGGTCGGAGATGCTGATCACGGTGTTGTTGAACGACGCGTGCACGTTGCAGATGGCGAACGGGACGTTCTTCCTCTCCTTCTTGCGTACCGGCGCCTTGTGGGCCGCCGCCGCTCCCTCGCCGCCGGCCGCCTCCGCGGGCGCCGCGTCCTTGGTGCCCGGAGCGGGCGTCTCCTTCGCCTCGGCCTTCTTCGCGGCCCTGGGGGCCTTCTCGGGCTTGGGGGCGTCTTCCTTGGGGCCCGGGTCCTTCGTTTCCTTTGCGTCAGCCATGGTTCTCCTCGGGTCTTAACCCTGACTCATCCCTTCTTGCCGACCGGGGCCTTTTTCTTGCCGGCGACCGTCTTGCGCGGGCCCTTGCGGGTGCGCGCGTTGGTGTGCGTCCTCTGGCCCCGCACCGGGAGGTTGCGGCGGTGCCGCATCCCCCGGTAGCTGCCGATGTCGATCAGCCGCTTGATGTCCATCTGGACGTTCTTGCGCAGGTCTCCTTCGACCTGGCCCTCTTCCTGGATGACGTCGCGGATCCGGCGCACCTCGTCCTCCGCCAGGTCCTTGACCTTGATGCTCTTGCCCACCCCCGCCTTGCCGAGGATGCGGTTGCTGCGCGACCGGCCGATCCCGAAGATGTAGGTCAGCGCGATCTCGATC
>JBGPED010000061.1:0-14142 GCA_041482595.1 Acidobacteriota bacterium | reverse complement strand
GCGCGCGACGAGATCGGCGGTGAAATAGACCTCCGCGCCCGGCAGGAGCGTCACGCCTTCGGCTTCGTCCCCCCTGGCCGCTTCTTGCACCAGCGCGACCCTCTCCAGGATCGTCTCGCGCCGGTTGTCGTAGACGCCCGGTTTCATGTGCGGCGTGGCCACGACCACCTTCACGCCGTCGCGCCGGGCGATGCGCAGGAACTCCAGGCTCTCCTCGACCTTCTTCGCCCCGTCGTCGATGCCGGGCAGGAGATGGTTGTGCAGATCGATCACGCTTCCTCCTTGAGCGGGCGCGCCAGGAGGGAGGCCACCGCGTCCGCGGGCGACGTCCCACCGAACAGCACCGCGCTCACCTGCCCGGCGATCGGCATCTCGACGCCGTGCTTTTCGGCCAGGGCCACGACGGCGCGCGTCGTCGCCACTCCTTCGGCCACCATCCGCATCCCCGAAAGGACGGCCTGGAGCTTCCGCCCGCGCCCGACCTCGAGACCGACCGAGCGGTTGCGGCTCAGGGCGCCGGTGCACGTCAGGATGAGGTCGCCGGCGCCCGCGAGGCCCGCGAAGGTCTCGGGGCGCCCGCCCATCCGGGTGCCGAGGCGGGTCATCTCGACCATCCCGCGGGTGATGAGGGCCGCGCGCGTGTTGGTGCCGAAGCCGATCCCCTCGGCGATTCCGGTGGCGATCGCCACGACGTTCTTGAAGGCGCCCGCGAGCTCGACCCCCACCCGGTCGCGATTGCCGTAGACGCGCAGGTTGTCGCGCGACAGGCGCTCCTGGACGCGGCCCGCCGCGCGCGGGTCCTCGCCGGCCACGACCACCGCCGTCGGGTCGCCATGCGCCACCTCGGCGGCGAAGCTTGGTCCCGAGAGGACCGTGACCCGCCGCCCGGCCTCCTCGCCCGCCTCGCGCGCCAGCACCTCCGACAGCCGGAGCAGGCTCTCCTCCTCGATTCCCTTCGAGGCGATGACCAGATCGGCGGAAGGCGTCAGGTGCGATGAGGCCGCGCGGAACACCGGGCGGAGATGCTGCGCGGGCACGACAAAGAGCACCAGGCGCGCGCCCTCCAGAGCGTCTTCCAGCCGGCCGGTCACCTCGAGGTTGCGCGGGAAGCGGTGGCCCCCGAGGTACACCGTGTTCTCACCGGTCTCCCGGAGCGCGCGCGCCGTTTCCTGGCTGCGGGCCCACAGGACCACCGGATCGCCGGAGCGCGCCAGGTGCAGGGCGAGCGCGGTCCCCCAGGATCCCGCCCCCAGGACGGCGGCCTTCCCCGCGCCCCGGGTCCGCCGCGCGTTCATCTCCTTGCCGCCGATCGTCACCTGCGGTCACCCGCGCCCATGCGGTGCTCGGTCCCGCGCACGAGGCGCGCGATGTTGGCGCGGTGCCGCGCGATCACCAGGATCCCGACGACGGCGGCCGCGGTCGTGATGGCCCGGTCGGCGCGGAAGAGAAGAGCCGCCACGGGGAGCGCCAGGGCGGCGACGACCGAGCCCAGACCGACGATGCGGGTGAGCGCCACGACCACCCCGAAGACGCCGACCGCCGCGAGCGTCGCCTGGGGCGCGAGCACCGCGAACGCCCCCGCGCCGGTCGCGACTCCCTTGCCCCCCTTGAAGCGCAGGAAAGGAGAGAAGCTGTGTCCGAGCACCACCAGGGCCGCCGCCAGCGCCTGGATCATCGGTGTGGCCTGGGGACCCAGGGCGGCGCGCGGGACCAGGACCGCCACAGCACCCTTCGCCGCGTCCAGGAGGAGTCCCGCGGCCCCCAGGCCGTAACCGAGGGCGCGCGCCAGGTTCGTCGCCCCGACGTTGCCGCTGCCCACCGTTGTCAGATCGACACCGCGCCGGCGGGCGATCAGGTGGGAGAAGGGGATCCCGCCCAGCAGGAAGGCGCCCAGAAGCGAGGCGATCACCGGGCCGCTCATGCCGCTCCCCCCGAAGCACCTTCGCCCCCGAGCGGGAACCGCTGGATCGCCGTGTAGACGGCCCCTCGGGGCTCGAGCCGGCTTTCGAACAGAACGTACTCCGTCACCTCGAACCCTCCGAGCCCCGACCCGCCGGCGCGCTCCAGGTCGTCCCGCCAGCCGCCTCGGCCCGGCCCCTTCACCCGTCCGAGCGTCAGGTGCGGCCTGAACTCGCGCGTCTCGGCCGGGAAGCCGATCCGCGCGGTCGCCGCGTCGATGACCGATGCCAGGCTCCGTGCCTGGTCGATTTCTCCGCGCACTTCCACCCAGATGAGCCGCGGCGTTCCGCCCGCGGGATACGGGACGGCGCGCACCGTTTCGAGCCGGAAGGGCCCGGCGTGCCGGCCCGCGCCCGCGACGGCCGTCCTGACCTCCTCCAGTCGGGACACAGCCACCTCCCCCAGGAACTTCAGCGTGAGGTGAATCCCGTCGGCATGCACCCAGCGCACCGGCAGGGACGCCTCCCCCAACTCCCGCTGAAGACCTTCGAAGCGCCGACGGAGATCGGCCGGAAGTTCCGCGGCCACGAAGAGTCTCACATCTCGACCCCGAGAAGGGCGCGTCGCAACAGGTCGAGCGCCGCGCGCCCCGTTCGCGCACGGACCGTCTCGCGGTCCCCGGGCAGCTTCAGTGCGCGGCTGGTTTCGATCTCCGGCCCCGCGAGCCCCAGCACGACCGTCCCGGCGGGCCGGTCCGGCCCGCCCCCCTCCGGCCCCGCGTAACCCGTGGTGGACACCGCCCAGGTCGAGCCGAAGACGCGGCGCGCGCCGCGCACCATCTCCACGGCCGTCTCGGCGCTCACGGCGCCCTGCGTCAGAAGCGTCCTCGCACCCACGCCCAGGAGCGCCTTCTTGGACTCGTCGGTATAGACGACGGCGGCGCCACGGAAGTAGCGGGACGCACCGGACACGGAGGTGATGAGCCTCGCGATCCCGCCCCCCGTGAGCGACTCCGCCGTCGAGAGGCTCTCGCCCCGCTCCACCAGGAGGCGTCCGATGACCTCCTCCATCGTCTCCTCGTCCCGGGCGAAGACATGCGCGCCGAGCGCCGCCACGATGACCCTGTCGATCCTTTCGATTCCGGCCGGCGGCTCCCCGCCGCGCACGCGCTCGCGCAGGTGGATCTCGATCTGCCCCGGGGCGGCCAGGATGGTCCAGGCCACGGGACCGGCGGAGCGGGCCACATCGTCGAGGCGGCGATCGACGTCCGACTCGGTGAGGCCGGCGATCTTGATGATGCGGTAGGCGAAGCGGTCCCCCTGGATCGGGAGGCGCGGCAGGACCGAGTCGTCCACGATCTGGCGCATCTCCCCGGGGACGCCGGGCAGAAGGACGATGGTTGCGCGACCGCTGCAGAGCCACAGGCCCGGGGCGGTGCCCAGCCGGTTCGGCAGGACCGCAGCACCCTGCGGCACCATCGCCTGCCGCATGTTCTGAGGCGGCATCGGCAGCGAGTGCCTGCGGAAGCGGTCCTCGATCCGCCGGGCCAGCTGCTCATCCAGGACGAGCGGCAGTCCCACGAGCTCCGCCACCGCCTCGCGCGTCAGATCGTCGATCGTCGGGCCGAGACCGCCGGTCGCGACGATCAGATCGGAACGATCGAGGGCGATGCGGAAGGTTTCCTTCAGGTCCTCCATGACGTCGCCGACCACGGTGCGGAAGCGCACCGCGATGCCGCGCTCCCCGAGCCGTCGGGACAGGTAGGCGCCGTTCGTGTCGGTGTGCCAGGGCTCCAGGAGCTCCGAGCCGACGGCGATGAGCTCGGCAGCGGGCGGCGTCATGGAAGAGGCTCGAGGCGGCGGATGGCAAGGAGCATCTCCCGGGCGAAGGCGTTGAGGGACTCCCGGCTGGACCCCGGGCCACCGCTCTCGAACCGCAGGGGCGGGCCGAAACGCACGTGGATGCGGGCCGGCTTCGGGAACCTGCCGCCCACCGGGAGCGAGTCGCGCGCCCCGTCGATATGGACCGGCACGACCGGCGCTCCGCTGAGTGCCGCGATCATCGCGGCCCCGAGACGCGGCTCGCTGAGACGGCCGTCGTGGCTGCGTGAGCCCTCCGGGAACACCCCGAGGACACGTCCCGAGGCGAGGAGCCGCAGGGCGCGCTTGATCCCCTTCGAGTCCTGTCCCTCGGCGCGCACCGGGATCGTTCCCATGCCCCAGTAGAACCAGCGGATGAGGAGCAGATCGTACATCCGTTGCAGGACGATGAAGTGGATCGGTCGCGGCGCGGCCGATCCGAGGAGGATGGCGTCGGCGTACGACGTGTGGTTCGAGACCACGATCGCCGGCCCCCGGCGCGGCAGGTGATCGAGCCCGTCCCGGGTCAGCCCCAGATAGAAGTGGACGAACGGGAAGAAGATTCCCTTGACGATCCAGTAGAACATGGCAGCCTCGTCACGATCGGTCCCATCCCGGCGGGAGGACGAGCCCGCCGCTGACGATCGTCTTGATGCCGTCCTCGACCGACATGTCGAGGGGGATGACGTCGCGATCCGGCACGGCGGCCAGCCACCCCGACGTCGGATTCGGCGTCGTGGGCAGGAACACCAGGGTGAACCCCGGCATTTTCCTGCGGTCCCCCGCCGGCCACAGCGTCGCGTTCTCCCTGGCCATGAAACCGATGGTGTACACCCCCGGACGCGGATACTCCACCATCACAACTCTCTGGAAGGTGTCGGTCTTCCGGTTCAGCGCGTCGAGAAGCTGACGGGCCGCGCCGTAGATACCCTTGATCAGGGGGATACGCAGCATCAGTCGATCGAAGGACGAGAGAATCCGCCGGCCCAGGAAATTGGTCGTCAGGGCCCCGACCATGAGGATCAGGACAAGGGTCGCCGACACGCCGATCAGGGGTGCGAGATAGGTCGAGAAAGCGGGGTCGTCGACGAGCGGCAGCCGCAGGAGGCTCAGAATCCTGAGGATGAACGGCGTGGACACTCCGTGGACGAGGCTGAACAGGAGGCGGAGCAGCCAGATCGTGATCAGGAGGGGCAGGATGATCACGAGACCGGTCAGGAAGAGCCGGCGCAGGCGGGGGAACAGGCCCTGGTCCGCGGGCCGTGGCTTAGCCAAGACCGCCCCCCGGGGGACCAACGCGGGCCCCGATCACACCCAGGCGCCGTGAGAACTTGAAGAAGTAATCGGCCGCGGACAACGTCGCCACGACCACCACGACCCAGATCGCGATGTCCCCCGCCAGGTCCCACTTGCCCAGATAAGTGCGTCCGAAGATCAGCAGGACCACGGCCACGACCTGCGACCCGGTCTTGTATTTCCCCCAGATGCTCGCCGCGATCGTGATCCCCTGGCTGGAGGCGATCATGCGCAGTCCGTCCACCGCGAACTCGCGGCCGATGATGATCCAGACCATCCAGGCCCGCGCCACGCCGATCTGCACGAGCGAGATGAACGCCGCGGACGTGAGCAGCTTGTCGGCGATCGGGTCGAGGAGGATGCCGAGGGTCGTCACCTGGTTGCGCTTGCGCGCCAGCCAGCCGTCGAGATAATCGGTGAACGATGCCAGGAGGAACACGATGACGCCGATCATCTGCCACGACAGTCCGATCGTCTCGAGGTACGTGACGCGGGTCATCAGGACGACGACCAGGACCGGTGTCAGAAAGATGCGGATGATCGTGATCCAGGTCGGAAGGTTGATCATCCCTTAGGGTGCCAGGAAGTCCGAGTGTAGAATGCCGCGAGGCTGCGCCCCGCTCGCGCCCGAGCCGGCCGTCGCTCAAGGCGGGGCGATGGGAAACTAACACACGGCCTGCGGTACGGTCAACGGGACTCGACGACTTATCGGCGCGCGGCGGCACGCGCGAAGAGGATCGGGCACGACATGGCGATTCGCTTCGGCACCGACGGGTGGCGCGCGGTGATCGCGGACGGATTCACGTTCGACAACGTGCGCGCCGTGTCCCAGGCCGTCGCGGACCTGATCCAGGAGGAGGGCGGGGCGCGCTCCCCCGTGCCGGTCGGCCACGACGTCCGGTTCCTGGGCCCCCGGTTCGCCGAGACCGTCGCCTCGGTGCTCGAAGGGAACGGCGTTCCGGCGATCCTTCCCGACGGTCCGGTCACGACGCCGATGGTCTCCTGCCAGGTCGTCGCGGGCAAGGCCCCGCTCGGCGTGTGCATCACGGCCAGCCACAACCCGCCGGAGTACAACGGATTCAAGATCAAGGCCGCCTTCGGCGGCAGCGCTCCACCCGAGCTGACGGCGCGCGTCGAGGCGCTTCTGGGTCGAAGGCCGCCGCGTGCCGGCCTCGTGCCCGGAAGCCGCCGCTCGTTCCTGCCGGCGTACGTTCCGCGCCTGCGGGCGGTGGTCGATGTCGCGCTGATCCGCAAGACACCCGTGCGCGCCGTGGTCGACAGCATGCACGGCAGCGGCGGGAGGATCCTGGAGGACCTGGTGCGCTCCGGGCGCGCGCGGGTCACGACCGTTCGCTCGGAGCCGGACCCGATGTTCGGCGGCATGGCGCCCGAGCCGCGCCCCGACAATCTGGGACCGCTGCGCCAGGCGGTGGTCCGGCAGCGCGCGCACATCGGCATCGCCACCGACGGTGACGGCGACCGGATCGCCGCGTGCGACGAAACCGGACGCGTCCTGTCCCCGTTCCAGGTGTTCGCGCTCGTGGCCCTGCACCTGATCGAATGCAAGAAGTGGCGCGGCGCCATCGCCCGCACGTTCGCGAACACCCTGGTCGCGGAACGGATCGCCCGCCGCTTCGGCCTGCCGTTTTACGACCTGCCGGTCGGCTTCAAGCACGTCGCGAAGCTGATGCGGGAGCAGGACGTCCTCATCGGCGGCGAGGAGAGCGGCGGCATCGGGGTCAAGGGCTTCCTGCCGGAGCGCGACGGGATCCTGATCGGCCTTCTGCTTCTCGAGATGCTCGCGACGGGCGACCGCAGGCTGTCCCGGCGCATCGCCGCGATGGAGAAGGAGTACGGGCGGTTCTTCTACCATCGTGTCGACCTGGCGATGCCCGTCGAGGCGGCGCGCGACGCGGTGGCGCGCCTGCGGCAGGACCCGCCGGCGCGTCTCGCGGGTCTCGCGGTGAGTGGAGTCGACACCCTGGACGGCGTCAAGCTCCTGCTCGGCGACGCCGGCTGGATCCTGTTCCGCGGGTCAGGCACCGAGCCGCTCTTGAGGGTTTACTGCGAGGCGCGCTCTCCGGCCGAGGTGGAACGCCTGATCCGGTCGGGGACGGCCCGTCTGCGGCGGCTGTCTCGCGGCGACGGCCCGGGTGTCGCCGGCGCTCAGCGAATGCCGCGCGTAGCCGAGTAGATCTCCAGGAGCCCATCGACGGTCTTGAGGCTGGTCAAAAAGAACACCACGAGCAGGCACCACGTCGAGACGCGCGCCAGGCGCGCGGTCAGCGGTCGCTCGAACGCCAGCCGCCCGAGGAACGGCGCCAGGGCGCACAGCGCGAAGGCGTAGACGGCGAGCCTGCCCGACTCGCCTCCCGAGACCCAGTCGGGGAGGGCGTACAGCACCCCCGTCGATACGGCCGTGATGGCGAACGGGAACGCGCGGAAGAGATCGGCCTCCTCGAGCATCTCCTCCAGCAGGACACCGGCGGCGACGCACAGGAACGGGTAGAGCGGGATCCGGTACCAGCCGTAGATCACCCGGAGATCGCCGGTCATGGCGATCACCGTGGCGTAGACCGCCACCGGGACGAGCAGGCCGCGCTCACGGCGCAGCGCGACGATCCCGGTGCACAGAAGGAGCCAGAGGTACCAGCCCCGCCCGAAGTACTTGGTGACGATCTTGCCGGCGAGCAGATCCTGCAGCGCCTCCAGGCCGACCCACTTGCTCGTCGACTGCGCCTCGATGATCTTCAGGAAGATGCCGAAGTCGAGCGCCCAGGCGTACAGCATGTAGAGCAGGACGAAGCCGCACGCCACCCCGAGCGCCTGGAGCGTGCCGCGGTAGCGTCGTCGGGACAGGAGGAGCACGAGCACGACGACGAGGACCGCCACGCCGGTGGCCTTGCTCCAGATCGACAGTCCCGCGAGTGCGCCGGCGAGGACGGCGTCGCGCGCCCGACCGGATCGATCGTGGCGGTGGACCGCGAGGATCGCCCCCATGAAGAGAAGCGAAAGGAGGCTTTCCGCCTTGACCAGCCGGTGCGCCAGGACGATCACCGGGAGCGTGGCGTACACCAGCGACGCGAGAAGCGCTCCCTTCTCGGACGCGCCGTACTCCCTGGCCAGGCGGTACAGGAGAAGAATCCCGATCAGGCTGAAGACGATCGGCACGACCCGCATGACAGGCAGGGTGCACGAAAGGAAGTCCCAGGGAGGAAGGTAGGTCGCGGGCTGCACGATCGACACCAGAACCCCCACGATGATCGAGAACAGCGGCGGATGATCGAAATAGGGCCACACCAAGATGTAGCGGTCGCCGAACCAGTGGAAGTCCCGGGTCTGCTCCATCGGGTACCGGTCGGGAAAGGTGCTCCAGGCTTTCGGCACGCCGTCGTGCAGGAGCGTCCACCCTTCCCAGGCGTGCTGGTATTCGTCGGCCGTCTCGTGATGGAACGGCACCAGGGCGTAATCGTGGAAGCGCAGGATCGCCGCCAGGATGACGATGGCGCCGAGCGCCAGCGTGACGCGCTCGCCCCGGAGAACCGTCACGAGTCGCGCCGGGGCGCTTCCTTCCCTGCGGGCCAGGAACGCGATGACGGCGGCCGCGACCGCCGCGGCCGCGAGAAGGAGGAAGCCGATCGCGCGGCGCAAGCCGGCCCGGGCGACGGAGTCGCGGTCCGGAGCGAGGGCCCGCGAGGGGACCGGATGGAGGGTCCCGCCGGGCGGCCTCCAGGAGAGCACCAGGCGGGCGTCCCCGCGCAGCGCGAGACTGTAGTCGAGCGCCACCGGGTGCCAGCCGGCGGCGAGGGCGCGCTCGGTGACAGTGTCCGGCTGGGTCTCGAGCGGAACGCCGTCGATCGACAGATGGGCGTCCCCGTGCACGTCGAGCGCGAAACCGTACGTCCCGGCGCGCGGGGCCAGGAGCAACCCGGTCCAGTGGATGAGATACGGCGGCATGGAGTCCCGCGGGAAGTCGCCCAGCTGCCGCTGGTTCCAGTGGAAGACGTAGGCTGCGTCGAGCTTCTGGGGAACGGAGAAATCGATCTGCGGGTCGACCCTCTCGTGGACGAGCGCCTCGACGCCTCCCTGCCCCGCGACCAGGTACCTGCCCTGGAGTCCCCCGGGCGGGCTGAAGAGCGAGAGGAGGAGAAGGACGCAGAGGGCCGCGAGCGCCGTGAGCGCGAGGGCGGCGCGCCGCGCGGGAGTTCTCACGCCTCCACCCCCGCCTCCCGGCCGGCGCGCGCCATCTCGCCGGCGAGCGTTTCCCGCTCGGCCTCCGGAAGGAAGGTCGAGCGCGCGGTGCGCATACCGATCGCCAGGGTCTCTTCCCGTGTGAGGCCGAGATGCGTGATCAGGACGGACCATTCGTCGACGAGCGTCGTCGAGAACAGGGCCGGGTCGTCGCTGTTGACCGAAACCCTGACACCGGCCCGGTGCAGGTCCCTGATCGGGTGGCCCTCCCAGCCGCGCACCGTTCCGGTCCTGATGTTGCTCGTCGGGCAGCACTCCAGCGGGACACCGCGATCCCTCAGGACGCCGACGAGAACCCGGTCCTCCATCGCCCGCACGCCGTGGCCGATGCGCTCCGTCTCCAGGACCTCGATCGCCTCCCACACCGACCGCGGACCGTCGAACTCCCCCGCGTGCACCGTCGTGCGCAATCCGAGGCGGCGGGCCTCCCGGTACGGACCCGCGAACGCGGCGGTCCGCGCCGCCTTCTCGTCCCCGCCCATTCCGACGCCGATCACGTCGTAACGCCGGCACGCCGAGGCGCTCTGCACGACCTCCTCCATCCCTTCGACGCCGAACTGCCGCACGCCGTCTAACAGGAAACGCAGCCGCGGCCCCCCCTCCCGCTCGCGGCGCCGCGCCGAACCGCTCACCGCGTCCAGGATTTCATCGGCCGCCAGGCCGCAGGCGCGCCGGAAGATGATCGGGGAACAGAAGACCTCGGCGTAGCGGACGTTGTCGTCCTGCAGGCGACGGGACAGATCCTCGACGATCACCGCAAAATCCTCCGGCCGGCGGAGTTCCGCGCACAGGCGGCGGAAGTTCTGCAGGAAATCCGGGAAATCGCGGTGCGTGTAGAGACCGGCCAGTCGCCTCCGCGTCGCGTCGTCGGCGCGCCCTCCTGTCCCGCCCGCAATCCGCAGCAGCGTCGGAAGCTCGACCGAGCCCTCCAGGTGGAGGTGGATTTCCGCCTTGGGGATGCGGCGCGCGAACTCCCTTGGATCGCCAGCGTCGATCACGATGCCATCCCGGCCGCCGGGTGCCGCGCGGCTCCTAGCGTCGCGCCGCGGGCGACGGCGCGACGCTCGGCGGCTCGCCGTCGGTGAAGTGCACGACACCGGCGGCGTCGGTGTACGAGCGGATCGGCTGCGGTGTTCCGCGCCCCGCGGGCTGGGTCTTCGGGGGCGGCGCGGGCAGAAGCGGCTTTTTGCCGCCGAACATCTTGAGAACCCTGGCGACGTACCGGCGGGTCTCGGGGTACGGCGGGACCGAGCGCGTCGCCAGGACGGCGTTCTCGCCCGCGTTGTAGGCCGCCAGCGCCAGACGCGAGTCGCCGTTGAACAGATCCAGCAGGTACCGCATGTAGCGCACGCCGCCGAGGACATTGTCGGCCGGGTTGAACGGGTCGGAGACGCCAAAGCGCGCCGCCGTGTCAGGCATCAGCTGCATCAGCCCCTGGGCGCCCTTCTCGGAGACGGCGCGCGAATTGAAATTCGACTCGACCGCGGCAACCGCGAACACCAGCTCGGGATGAATGCCGTGCTTGACGGCCGTCCTGTAGATGAGCTCGCGGAACTCCTCGCCGGAGCGGGTCACGGGCAGGGGGCCGTGCCCGTTGTAGGCGCGCAGGTCCGCCCGGTCGGGGACGTTGGTGAGCACCAGGGAGCCGTTGGCGTCCCGGCGATAGTAGATCTCGTCGCCGGCCAGGACCGGGGCGATGAGGCCGGCCCCCGCGAGGACGAGGCAGGCGGCCTGTCTCATCGGGCCGCACCCACCCTGCGGATGACCTTCTCGACGATCTCGAGAGTGCGGTCCCGTACCGGCTTCAGATCCCCGGGACTCCTGCCTCCCGCCTCGGCCATGTCCGGCCTGCCGCCGCCGCGGCCGTCGAACAGACGGGCCAGCTCCTGCACGATCTCCCCGGCGTGCAGCGGCGGGATGAGGTCCTTGCTGACCGACGCGGTCACGGTGACGCGCTCGTCGCGCACGGCCCATTGGACGATGACGCCGGAGGGCAGGCGCCGGCGGCTCGTGTCGACGAGCGCCCGCACCGCGTCCTTGTCCAAACCTTCCTGAGGCCCGCGCACCAGCACCTTGATGCCGGCCGCTTCCCGGACGTCGTCCTCCGCCCCACCGGGACCGCCGGCCGCCATCGTCACCTTGAGGCGTTCGACCTCGCGCTGCAGGGAGCGGTTCTGCTCCAGGAGGCGCACGAGCGCCTCGTATACTCTTGGCCTCTCGACGTTCAGAGTCGACTGCACGGTCTCGACGATGGCCTTGTCGGCGCGCGCCTCGCGCAGCGCCAGCCGGCCCGCCAGTGCCTCGATGCGCCGGATGCCGGCGGCGATGCCGCGCTCCTGCGCGACCTTCAGGAGACCGATCGAGCCCGTCGACGAGGCGTGCGTGCCGCCGCACAGCTCGATGCTGAAACCGGGCACCTCGACCACCCGCACCATGTCGCCGTACTTGTCGCCGAAGAAGGCCAGGGCGCCCTTGCGGAGCGCCTCGTCGATCGGCATGACGCTGGTGCGGATCGGCAGGTCCTGGCGGATGACGTCGTTCACCTCGTCCTCGACCTGGGCCAGGATGTCGTCCGACAGGGCGGCGTAGTGGCTGAAGTCGAAGCGGACGCGGTCGGGACTCACCAGAGATCCGGCCTGCTTCACGTGCAGGCCGACGATGTCCCGCAGCGCGGCGTGCAGCAGGTGCGTGGCGTCGTGGCTGCGCATCACGGCTTCCCGCCGCGACGGGTCCACCTCGGCGCGCACCGCGTCGCCGACGCGCAGCCGGCCCTCCCGCAGCTCGACCGCGTGCAGGTTCAACCCGGGCCGGGGCGCCTGCGTGTCGCGCACGAAAGCCACGCCGGTGGAGGACGTCAGGAACCCCGTGTCGCCGACCTGCCCTCCCCCCTCGGCGTAGAACGGCGTCCGGTCGAGAAGGACCTGGCCCTCCTCCCCCGCCTGCAGCTCGTCCAGAAGGGCGTCGCCGCGGACGATCGCCAGCACGCGCGCCTCCTGCACCGTCGTCGCCTCGTAGCCGACGAAATCGATCCTCCGGGCCGGCAGGCGCGCGGCGACCGCGGGCATGGCGGAGGCGATTTCCTTCATCCCCCGGCGCGATCGCTCGCGCTGCTCGTCCATCGCCTTCTCGAAGCCGGTGTCGTCGACCGTGAGATGCCAGCCGTGGGCGACGTCCCGGATCAGGTCGAGAGGGATCCCGAACGTGTCGTACAGGCGGAACGCCTCGGGACCGGGGATGACCGTCTTCTTCGCGGCGCTCAGGCTCTGCGCGAGATCTTCGACCTTCACCAGGCCCACCGCCAGGGTCGAGGCGAAGCGCTCCTCTTCGCGGCGGGCCGTCTGGGCGATGAGATCGCGGTGCGCCACCAGGTCCTCGTAAGGGTCCTTCATGATGTCGATGACGGTCCCGGAGAGATCGCACAGGAACGGTCTCTCGATCCCGAGGGTCCGGCCGAAGCGGATCGCCCGCCGCATGATCCGCCGCAGCACGTACCCCCGGCCGTCGTTGCTCGGGACGGCGCCGTCCGAGATCAGGAACGTCATGGCGCGGACGTGGTCGGCGATGACGTGCAGGGCGACCCTGTCCTCGTCATGCCCCGGCGGCTTCCAGCCGCCTTCCTTCCGGGCCACCTCTTCCGCCGCTTCGACGATCGGCCGGAACAGGTCGGTCTCGTAGTTGCCGGCGACGCCCTGCAGGACCGAGGCGATCCGCTCGAGGCCCATGCCGGTATCGACGCCCGTTTTCGCCAGGGGCCGGAGCTCGCCCCCCGGCTGCCGGTCGAACTGCATGAACACGAGGTTCCAGAGCTCCATGAAGCGGCCGCAGTCGTGGCCGGGGTTGCAGTCCTTGCGGCCTTCCGGGCACGCGCCGGCGCCGGCGAAGTGGATCTCCGAGCACGGCCCGCAGGGTCCGGTGTCCCCCATCGACCAGAAGTTGTCCTTCTCGCCCAGGCGGATGATGCGGTCCGCGGGGACGCCGATGTCCCCGCTCCAGGCGCGGAACGACTCCTCGTCGTCCAGATAGATCGTGACCCACAGCTTCCCCTTCGGAAGCGCGAAGACACGGGTCATCAGATCCCAGGCATATTCGATCGCCTCCTTCTTGAAGTAGTCACCGAAGGAGAAGTTCCCGAGCATCTCGAAGAAGGTGTGGTGCCGCGGCGTCCGGCCGACCTGCTCCAGGTCGTTGTGCTTGCCCGAGACGCGCATGCACTTCTGCGAGGTGGCCGCGCGCCGGTAAGGCCGAGTCTCTCGTCCCAGGAACACGTCCTTGAACTGGTTCATCCCCGCGTTGGTGAACAGAAGGGTCGGATCCTGCGCCGGTATGAGGGAGGAGGACTGGACGCGCTGGTGCCCGCGCTCCTCGAAGAAGCGCAGGAACTCCTCGCGGATCCAGGCGGCGCTCGGCTTGTGAAGCGGCATGGCTCGTCCTCGAAGGGGCGCCATTATACCAAGCCGGTGCGTCCGGGCGCGGCGAAGCGCCGGCGGGTACCGCGGCGAGAGGCGTGAGGATGCGGGGGTGGGAGCCGCGGCGGCCCGCATGGGGGCGGGTTACTTCTTGCGCGGGCCGCCCGCGCCGTGGGCGCGCGACAGGTCGAACACCGAGCTGCCCCCGCCGCCGCCGGCGCCCACCGTGTTCTCGAAGCCGGACTTGAGGGTGCTCTCCATCTCGCGCTGCGCCACGTCCGCCGTCGACTCGATCCCCTGCAGCTTGAGCTTGAACTCGTCCGGGTTGGAGGCGCGGCGCAGCGCCTCCTCCATGGTGATCAGCTCTTTCTTGAAGAGCTGGAAGATCGACTGATCGAAAGTCTGCATTCCGTACTGCGAGGTGCCCTGCG
>JBGPED010000060.1:0-14182 GCA_041482595.1 Acidobacteriota bacterium | reverse complement strand
TCCGCAAGATAGCGAATGGTCGCAGTTACGACCGCAGCCAGCGCACCGAGGATGGTCACGATTTTCACGGTTGATTGCCAAGTTAGCGGATATCTCTCCAGGATGAACTCGCTAAATCCCGGCAGCCCTTGAGTGCTCCTTCCTCTCAAGGTCAATTGTGGCATTGGCCCTGCGCTAGTGATAGCGGGCTCAACGTACCGCATCGCCTCCAGGTCGGCTAGCCCAAGTGTATATTTGTGGACTCTTCGGTTGATTCGCTCTTCACCGTCGAGCCATCTCCAAAACATTAACCATGAAAACCGACCCCAAGGCTTCCTCGCGATGCCCGGATACTTGTCCGTTCCCCAGACGAAGAATTGGCGACTCGACAGCACTACAGTGCCCCGCAGAATATCCTCTCTGGGTGCCTTACCCGAGTGCAGGGCAATTTTTCTCCGTAGTTGCTGCAACAGCCACCACAGCCATGCAGAGCGCCACACCTTCGCCCCCCCCCAGGATGATGGAGTCATTCTATTATTTACCGGGTTCGGGGATGCTTGGTCCGAAACTTGACCACTACCCGGGCAGGACGGGTCTTGTACGCGGCCAATGACTGGGATATCCTCCGAGATTGCGCGTGAAGAAGCATCGCTTTCTGTTTTCGGAGGTTCCTGCTGGTTTGATATGAAGACTGCTCACGTTCTAGTTACGGGCGGCGCAGGGTACCTCGGGTCGGTGCTCTGCGAACGGTTGCTCGACGCCGGGTATCGCGTGACCGTCGTCGACAACCTGATGTACGGCGCGCACAGCCTCTTCCACCTGTGCGGCAACCCCGGGTTCGATTTCGTCCGCGGCGATGTCCGTGACGAACAGCCGATGGCCCCATTGCTGCGGCAGGTAGACGTGATCCTGCCGCTGGCGGCCATGGTGGGCGCACCGGCCTGTAAGCGCGATCCGTGGCTGGCCCGCTCGGTCAACCTGGAGGCTGTGCGCCTGTTGATACGACTGCGCAGTCCGCGACAGCTCATCGTTTACCCGACCACCAACAGCGGATACGGCACCAAGGCGGGCGATGTTTTCTGCACGGAGGAAACACCGCTCGAGCCGATCTCGCTCTATGGCCAGACCAAGGTACAGGCCGAGACCGAGCTTCTGCAGCAGCCCAACACCATCACCCTGCGACTGGCCACGGTCTTCGGCATGTCGCCGCGCATGCGGCTCGACCTGCTCGTCAATCACTTCGTCCACGCCGCGGTCACCGACGGCTACCTGCTGATTTTTGAGAAGGACTTCAAACGGAATTACATCCACATTCGCGACGTCGCCGACTGCTTCCTGCACTGTCTGGAGCACGCCGGGACGATGGCCGGACGTCCTTACAACGCCGGGCTCGAGGAGGCCAATCTCTCGAAAGCCGAGCTGGCGCTCAAAGTGAAGGAACACGTCCCGCGATTCCTCATCCAGTTCTCCGATATGGACAGTGACCCCGACCGGCGCAACTACATCGTATCCAACCGGCGCCTGCGCGAGGCGGGGTTCCAGGCGCGTCGCTCCCTTGACGACGGCATCAGGGAGCTGCTGAAGGGCTACAGGATGATGGGCCGCTCCCCTTTCGAAAACGCCTAGCCCGGACTCATAGGCGCTTCCGTGATGCTGATCACAACGAATCGAGACGGGCTTGTCGAAAACGTCGGGGAGCAGCAGACACTGTGTTATAGTCCGGATCGAAGCCTCCGGGTTGGTCAAAAGCCGTGTGACAACTGCTTTGTACCACTCGGAGGCTTTTTCGATTTCACCATTCGTGAATTATCCGGGAGCCTGTCCAGCATGGACCCTCTCGCGGATTTGACCGCCGCCATCCTGGTGGGAGGCCTGGGCACCCGGTTGCGCCCGGTCGTGATGGATCGTCCCAAGGCGTTGGCCGAGGTTGGTGGGCGGCCCTTCCTGGCGCACCTCCTCGATCGCCTGGCCCAGGCCGGAATCGAGCGCGCAGTCCTCTGTACGGGGTACCTGGGTGAGCAGGTGGAAGCCGCGTTCGGGAGCCGCTGCCGCACCCTCGACCTCGTGTACTCGCCGGAACCGGAGCCACTGGGCACGGCAGGCTCTCTGCGTCTGGCCCTGCCGCTGCTTCGCTCGGACACGGTCCTGGTCATGAATGGCGATTCCTTCTGCGACGCGAGCCTGCGCCTCTTCCTGGAGTGGCACTGCCGGCGGCGCGCGCGGGTCTCCCTCGCGCTGGTCCTCTCGCTCGAGACCGGCCGCTATGGACGGGTTCTGGTGAAAGCGGACGGGTCGGTTGTCGCCTTCAGGGAAAAGGAGAAAGGTCCCGGGCCCGGCTGGATCAGCGCCGGCCTGTACCTGATCGATCGGAGTCTCCTTGCGGAGATTCCCACCGGGCGCGCAGTGTCACTGGAGCGCGAGATGTTCCCGGCCTGGGTGGGCCACGGCCTGTATGGCTGGCAGAGCGACGCGCGCCTGCTGGACATCGGCACCCCGGACTCCTACGCCGACGCGGCGCGGTTCCTCGTTCCATGATCATCTGTCGCACTCCCTTCCGCATTTCTTTCTTCGGCGGCGGCACCGATTATCCCGCCTGGTACCGGCAACACGGCGGCGCCGTGCTCGCCACGACGATCAACAAACACTGTTACATCTCGTGCCGCTATCTTCCGCCGTTCTTCGACCACAAATATCGGCTCGTGTACTCAAAGATCGAGAACTGCCAGAGGATCGACGAGATCACCCACGCGGCGGCGCGGGAGATCCTCCGCTACTTGAGGGTGGAGCAGGGGGTCGAGATCCACCACGACGGTGACCTGCCGGCCCGCAGCGGACTGGGGTCGAGCTCGTCCTTCACGGTGGGGCTGCTGCACGCCGTGTCCGCCCTCAAGGGTGTGATGTGCAGCAAGCAGGATCTGGCCCGGCAGGCCATCCACATCGAGCAGGAGGTCCTGCGGGAGACCGTGGGTTCCCAGGACCAGGTGCTGGCGGCCTACGGCGGCCTGAACCACATCGAATTCATGTCCAACGGCGAAATCAACGTGAAGCCGCTGACGTTGCATCCCGAGAGGATGAAGGAGCTGAACTCCCACCTCATGCTGTTTTTCACGGGGATCAATCGAACCGCCTCCTCGATCGCCGAGAGCTACGTGCAGAACGTCACCAGCAAGGAGGTCCAGCTCCGCCAGCTCCACGACATGGTCCAGCCCGCCATCTCCATCCTGAACGACCGCAGGGACATCGCTCTTTTCGGCAAGCTGCTGCACGAGAGCTGGCAGGCCAAGCGAAGCCTGAGCGACAAGGTGTCGAATTCCGTGGTGGAGGAGATCTACGATCAGGCGAAGGCCGCGGGCGCGCTGGGCGGCAAGCTCATCGGCGCCGGGGGAGGGGGGTTCATGCTCCTGTTCGTCCCTCCGCCTGATCAGCCCAGGGTGAAGAACCGGTTGCGCAACTTGATCCACGTGCCCTTCAAGTTCGATTTCTCCGGCAGCCAGATCATCTTCTTCGAACCGGGGGAGGACTACACCGCGCAAGCCAAGGTCCGCGCCGCACAATCGATTCCCCGGTTCTATGACGCGACGCGGGACGCTTGATTGGCCGCGGCGCGCGAGGCGCTCGGGATGGACAGGGACTCGTGCATCTACATCGCGGGGCATACGGGGCTGGTCGGCTCCGCCCTCGACGCCCGCCTTCGGGCCGACGGCCACACCCGGATCCTGACCCGGCGGCACGCCGATCTCGACCTGACCCGCCAGGGCGAGGTGGAGTCGTTCTTCGAGACCGAGAGGCCGGAGTACGTCTTCCTCGCGGCGGCCCGGGTGGGCGGGATCGGGGCCAACGCCGCCCGCCCCGCGGAGTTTATCCATGCGAACCTGATGATTCAGGCGAACGTGCTGGATGCCGCCCATCGATACGGCGTCAAGCGGCTCCTGTTCTTCGGCAGCTCGTGCGCCTATCCGAGGGACGCCGCGCAGCCGATGCGCGAGGACGACCTGCTGACCGGACCCCTGGAGCCGACGAGTGAGCCGTACGCCATGGCGAAGCTGGCGGGGATCAGCATGTGCGCCGCCTACAACCGGCAGTACGGGACGCGCTTCATCCCGGTGATCCCCGCCACGGTCTATGGACCCCGTGACAACTTCGATCCCGAGACCTCGCATGTCCTCCCGGCCCTGCTGAGGCGGTTCCGGGAAGCCAGGCGGAGGGCCTCCGGGGACAGGCCCGATGCGGTGACGGTCTGGGGGACGGGGACGGCCCGTCGCGAGTTCCTCTTCGTGGACGATCTGGCACGCGCTTGCCTGCTCTTGATGGGGCTCGAGGAGGAGCGACTTCAGGCGATCCTGCGGATGCCCGTCCCCGTGACGAACATCGGGACGGGCGGGGAGATCGCGATCGGCGAACTGGCCCGTCTGATCGGCCGGATCGTCGGCTACGATGGCCGGCTGGTGTTCGACGCCAGCAGGCCGGACGGCGCGCCGCGCAAACGCCTCGATACCGCCAGGCTGGACCGGCTGGGCTGGCGCCCGTCGGTCTCACTGGAGGAGGGGATCCGGAAGACCTATGAGTGGTACGAATCCGTCACCCAGTAAGATCGCGGAGAGCCTCCGGCCCGCTCCGGCGTCCGACCTGCACGCGCGGCTGTACACCTCCCTCTATCGGATCCGCCGGGTCGAGGAGGAGGTCGCACGCGTCTATCCCACCGACAAGATCAAGAGCCCGGTGCACCTCTCGATCGGGCAGGAGGCGGTGGCGGTCGGGGTGTGCGAGGCCCTGCGCCCGGACGACGTCGTCTTTGGCACCTACCGGAGCCACGCCATGTACCTGGCGAAGGGCGGCGATTTGAACCGGATGATCGCCGAGCTGTACGGCAAGGTCACCGGGTGCGCCAAGGGCAAGGGCGGGTCGATGCACCTGATCGACGCGGCGCACGGGGTGATGGGGGCGTCGGCGGTCGTGGGCACGACGATCCCGCACGCGGCCGGGTACGCCTACGCGCTCAAGTACCGGCGCAGCGACTCGATCGTCGTCAGCTTCTTCGGGGACGGCGCGGCGGACGAGGGAGTGTTCCACGAGAGCCTGAACTTCGCGGTGCTCAAGCGCCTGCCCCTGATCTTCGTCTGCGAGAACAACTCCTACGCCATCATGACCCACCAGCGGTCCCGGCAGGGCCACGCGGACATCTGCGGGCTGGCCCGCGCCCACGGCCTGCCGGCGGAGCGGATCGACGACAACGACGTCCTCCGCCTGCACGAACGGGTCGGCGCGGCCACCGGCGCCCTGCGCGCGGGGACCCCCGGACCGTTCTTCTTCGAGTGCATGACGTATCGCTGGAAGGAGCACGTCGGACCGAACGAGGACTATCATCTCGGATACCGCTCGAGGGACGAGGCCGCGCCCTGGATGGAGAACGATCAGGTCGGACGGCTTGCGGCGCTCCTGGAGCCGGAACGGCGCCGACGCATCCAGGAGACCGTCGAATCGGAGATCCGGGCCGCCTTCGCGTTCGCGGAGGAGAGCCGCTTCCCCGACCGCTCCGAGCTGTTCACCGACGTCTTCAAGGACGCCTGAAGATGGACCGCATTCTGACCTACGTGGAGGCCGTGCGCGAGGCGACGGACATCGAGATGGGGCGCGACTCCTCCGTCATCCTGTTCGGCCTGGACGTGGACGACCCCAAGGCGATTCAGGGCACGACCGCCGGCCTCGCCCGGAAGTACGGTCCCGAGCGCGTGTTCGGCACGCCCCTCTCCGAGGACGCCATGACCGGCGTGGCGATCGGCGCCTCGCTGGCCGGACTGCGACCGATCCACGTCCACATCCGCATGGATTTCCTGATGCTGGCGATGAGCCAGCTGGTCAACATCGCGGCCAAGGCGCGCTACATGTACGGAGGCTCGGTCTCCGTCCCCATCGTGGTGCGCTCGATGATCGGGAAAAGCTGGGGACAGGGGGCGCAGCATTCCCAGGGCCTCCACTCCTTCTTCATGCACGTTCCCGGCCTGAAGGTGGTTGCCCCCACGACACCCTACGACGCCAAGGGGTGTCTGATCGCGGCGGTCCGCGACGACAACCCCGTGATGTACGTCGAGCACCGCATCCTGCACTTCCAGAAGGGGCCGGTCCCCGAGACGGCGTACACCGTGCCTCCCGGGAAGGCCCGCGTCACGGCGCCCGGCGACGACGTCACCCTCGTCGGCATCTCCTACATGCAGATCGAGTGCCAGCGCGCCCGACTGTTCCTGGAGGAGGTCGGGGTGCGCGCCGAGGTGATCGATCCGATCTGGCTGAGCCCGCTGGATACCGACACGATCGTCGATTCCGTGCGCCGGACGGGCCGGTTGTGCGTGGTCGACAACGGCTGGATGACGTGCGGGGCGAGCGCCGAGATCGTGGCGTCAGTGACCGAACGACTCCAGGGCGCGCGCGAGGTCCGGGTCCACCGCATGGGGTTCGCGCCGGTCACCTGCCCCCCGACCCCGACCCTGGAGGAGGCTTTCTACCCCGACGCCCGCACCATCGCGGCCGCCGTCAACGACCTGGTCAAGGGCGGCCCGCAGGGCTGGCTGCCGGCCGAGCGCGGCGACCTGAAAACGATTGAATTCCGAGGACCCTTTTGACGAACGTGACTCCCGTGGTCGCCGGCGCCAGAAACCTCGACTGGCCCCTGATGAAGCACAACATCTCCCGGGCCGACCTGGACGCGGTCATCGAGCTCCTGCGCGAGGACGATCCGATCCTGACCCAGTCGGTGCAGGTCCAGGCCTTCGAGCAGGAATGGTCCCGCTGGCTCGGCGTGAAGCACAGCGTTTTCGTCAACTCGGGCTCGTCCGCCAACCTGGTGACGATGGCCGCCCTGCGCGAAACGCGCGGGACGGGCGAGGTCATCCTGCCGGCGCTCACCTGGGTCTCCGACATCGCGTCGGTGATCCACTGCGGCTTCACGCCCACCTTCGTGGACATCGACCCCCGGACCCTGGGGATGCGCCTCGACCAGGCGATCGCGAGTATCACTCCCCGCACCAGGGCCGTCTTCCTGACGCACGTCCTGGGATACAACGCTCTGAACCGGACGCTGCTCGACGAGCTGGAGGCGCGCCGTATCCCGCTGATCGAGGACGTCTGCGAGTCGTACGGGGCCACCTTCCAGGGACGCCGCCTGGGCCGGTTCGGTCTGATGTCGAACTTCTCCTTTTACTACGCCCATCACCTGAGCACGATCGAAGGCGGCATGGTCTCGACGGACGATGCCGACCTCTATGAGATGGTTCGCATGCTCCGCGCCCACGGCATGGTCCGGGAGTCGAGTTCGGAATCGTTGAAGCGCTCCTATCGCGACAGCCACCCCGACCTGAATCCGGACTTCATCTTCGCCTTGCCGGGCTTCAACTTCCGGAGCACGGAGATCCAGGCGGTGATAGGACGCTCCCAGCTCAAGCGGCTGGACGGGAACAACCGCCTGCGGATCGAGAACCTCAAGCTGTTCCTGGAGAACCTGGACCCGTCCAGGTACCGGACCGACTTCGAGCTGGAGGGGAACTGCAATTACGCCTTCACTCTGATTCTCAGGCGTCCCGACCCCGTGCTGTTCGAGGCGGTGACGGACGCCCTGCGCCGGCACGGCGTCGAGTTCCGCCGGGGGACCGCCGGCGGAGGCAACCAGCTCCGCCAGCCCTACCTGAGGAAGATCCTGGGCCCGATCGACCTCGCAGATTTCCCGAACGTGGAGCACGTGCACTTCTATGGCGTCTACATCGGAAATTACCCGGGTCTCGAGAGGGGCAAGATCCTCGAGCTGTGCTCGATCCTCAACGAGCTACCCGCGGGGCGCTGAACGGGCGCGGTCGGGCGGGGAAGGGGAATGACGATCGGCCGCAAGACACGACTCGATCTGGTCCTGATCAATCCCGGCAGCCGCGCGGGAGTCTACCAGTCCCTGGCACCCTCGCTGGCGGCCATCGAGCCGCCGGTTTGGGCGGCCATGATGGCGACCTTCATCCTCCGGAAGGGATTCTCCGTTCGGATCATCGACGGCGAGGCGGAGGGGCTGACGCACGACGAGGTCGCCGGGCGCGTGGCGGAACTCGACCCCGCGCTCGTCACGGTCGTGGTCTACGGCCACCAGCCTTCCGCATCGACGCAAAACATGACGGCGTGCGGCAAGGTCGTCGCCGCCGTCAAGAGGAAGTCGCCCCATCTCAAGGTGCTCATGGTCGGCGGTCACGTGGCGGCCCTGCCGGAGCGCACGCTGCGCGAAGAGCAGGTGGATTTCGTCAGCGGCGACGAGGGCCTGTTCACCATCCTCGATCTCCTGCAGGCGCTCCGCTCGGGCCGCGCCGACGATCTCGGGAGGGTGCGCGGGCTATGGTTCCGTGACGGCGACGCCGTCCGCTCCAACCCGCCGGCGCCGTTGCTCAAGGACCTTGACGGGGAGATGCCGGGGATGGCCTGGGACCTCCTGCCGATGGACCGGTACCGGGCCCACAACTGGCACGCCCTCGGCCGGCTGGAGCGCCAGCCGTACGCCGCCCTCTACACCACGCTGGGGTGCCCGTACCATTGCTCGTTCTGCTGCATCCAGGCGCCCTTCAAACCGGGCGAGAAGGCGGTCGGCCTCAAGGAGAGCGTCAACAGCTACCGTTACTGGAGCCCCCGGGCGGTCATCGCCCAGATCGACACGCTGGTGAACACCTACGGGGTGCGCAACCTCAAGATCGCGGACGAGATGTTCGTGCTCAACCCGAAGCACGTCCTGGGCCTCTGCGACCTCATCATCGAGCGCGGCTTCGACCTCAACATCTGGGCCTACGCCCGGGTCGATACGGTCAAGGAAGGGATGCTGGACAGGCTCAAGCGGGCCGGATTCAACTGGCTGGCCTTCGGCATCGAGGCGGCGAGCGAGCGCGTGCGCGTCGACGTCCAGAAGGGCTTCGACCAGGACGACATCTTCAGGACGATCGAAAGGGTCCGCGCGGCGGGGATCAACGTGATCGGCAACTACATCTTCGGGCTGCCCGAGGACGACCTGGAGACCATGCAGGCCACGCTGGACCTGGCGCTCGAGCTCAACTGCGAGTTCGCCAATTTCTATTCCACGATGGCCTATCCCGGATCCCCTCTGTACGAGATCGCCCTGCGGCAGGGCTGGCCGCTCCCCGAGCGCTGGACCGGCTATTCGCAGCACGCGGTGGACACCCTGCCCCTGCCGACGAAGCACCTGCCGGCGTCCGAGGTGCTGCGCTTCCGCGATCATGCCTTCCAGGCGTACTTTACCGGCGCGCGCTATCTCGACATGGTCGCCTCCCGGTTCGGGCCGGAGTCGGCGCGGCATATCCGGGAGATGGCCTCCCACAAACTGGAACGACGGTACGTCTCTTGACCGCCCCGCCCCCCGGCCGGATCCTGCCGACCCGCTGACGTGCGCACGCGGGGCGGGAATCGACTGCGGATCCTGCTCATCGTCCAGGAATACACCAAGTGGCGGCGGGCGAGGCATGTCTCCTACTGCTCCCAGCTGGGCCTGGAGGAGGCGCTCCTCGCGGACGGTATCGAGTGCTTCACGCTGACCACCCCCTGGCTCGGTCAGGCCCGCCGGATCTGCGCGGGGAGCCGCTTCGATCAGGTGTGGATCGACATCATCCAGTCCTCCCTCGGGGACGAAATCTTCGCGGACCAGGGACTCCTGGAATGGGTGGCGGCGCGGGCGCCGGTACGAGTCGGTTTCCTACCGGAGTCCCTCGACTATACCCCCGAGGAGGAGAGTCATCAGCCTCTCCTCGGGCTGAGACGACGCAACGTGGAGAGCCGGATTCCGTACCTGACGCACGTCGTGGCCTGCGACGAGATCGATGCGGAGCGCATCGCCGGGCGCGGCCTGGCGCCCGCGATCTGGTGGCCCCAGGCGGTCACCGAGCGCTCGATCGGCGGGATCGATCCGGTGCCGTCGGAAGATCCGGCCATCTTCACCGGCGCAGTCTACGGTGAGCGTTCGAGGTGGCTGGACCACCCCGACCTGAAAGGACTGCTCGTTCATCTCCCGCCGCCGGAAGATGCAACGCTCTACCCGATCTGCTTCAACACCCTTCACAAGGCCGCCAGGGCCTTCCTGCGCGGCCGCCTGCCGGGCGCCTCCTCCGCGCTCTCCGCCTACCTCGGCGCGCTGCGCCACATTCGACGACGGTCCTACGCGAGCTGGCTTGCCGGACTGCGGCAGGGCTGCGCCGTCGTCAACCTGCCTCATTTCGTCAAGACGTACGCCGGCCGGGTGATGGAGGGAATGGCCGCCGGGCGGCCGATCATCTCGTGGGACATCCCCGACCGTCCCCGGAATCGGGCCCTCTTCGAGGAGGGTCGGGAGATCCTGCTGTTCTCCAGGGAGAGCCCCGAGCAGCTCGCCGACCAGATCCGGCGAATCCGGCGCGATCCGGTCCTCGCCCGGCGCCTCGCCGAGAACGGACAGGCGAAGGTCCGGCGGTTCCACACGCTGGAGAGGAGGACCCGGGAGATCCTGCGCTGGATCGAGACGGGAGACCAGCCCGCCTACGGTGCGGGGAGCCCCATCTCCGGGGTGGCGACCTGAGCAGGAGCCTGTCCGAGTAATGGCATGGGTCGCGCACATGGGGCTTGCGAGTCGCAGGCGAGGCGCGAGGAGGAAACGAGGCTGGTTGCATCGTTGACGACGTGCAACGAAGCATGGGGCCGCAATCCCCATGTGCCCTGCGGGTTCGCGGCGGCGCGGGGCCGTCTGCGTCGTTGCCGCTCCTCCGCGATGACTCGCATCGCGGTCGTCGCGGCGCCTCGCAGCCGACCCTGCGGCGCCGCGAACGCGACCCATGCCATTACTCGGACACGCTCCTAGCCCCAAATGCTTATCGTCCAGCCGTATTTTCCCGGAGGGTGTCGAAGTCGCCCTCGATCCCCAGCCCCGGCCGGTCGGGCAGGACCAGCCGTCCGGCCTGCACCAGCACCCCCCGGAACGGGTCGTCGGCGAGGAGCAGGTTGCCGTCGAGATCGGCGAAGTCGACGAGCGGCGACAGGTGCGCCGCGGCGGTGATGCCGATCGACGTCTCGATCATGCAGCCGAGCATGACTTTCATGCCGAGGGAACGTGCCGCGGCGATCATGCGCCGCGCCATGCGCAGACCGCCCGACTTCTGCACCTTCACGTTGATCCCGTCATAGGCCTGCGCCAGCGGCGCGATGTCGTCCACCGTCAGGACAGCCTCGTCGGCAAGGATCGGCAGATCGACCTGGTCGCGGACGCGCTTCGCCCCTTCGAGGTCGGAGGCCGGCAGCGGCTGCTCCACCAGGACGACCCCCATCCCTGCCAGCCAGCGGATCATCTCGACGGCCTGTTTCGGATCGGTCCACCCTTCGTTCGCGTCCACGTACAGCGGCCGCCCGGTCACGCGGCGAATCCCCTCGATGATCCGCCGGTCGTCCGCGAGGCCGACCTTGATCTTGAGGACCTGGAATCCGGCCGCCTCGCGGACCTTCTCCTGCATGACCTCGACGTCATCCAGGCCGATCGACATCGAGGTGAGCGGCGCCTTGCGCGGGTCGGCCCCGAACCTGCGCCACAGAGGAATCCCTTCGCGCCGGCCGGCCCAGTCGTGCAGCGCGATGTCGATCGAGGCCTTCGCGGAGTTCCGGCCGGGCAGCGCGGCGTCGATCCGATCGAGGACCTCGTCCAGACGTGACGGGTCCTCTCCCACGAGGGGTGCTGCGGTCTCGAGAGCCCGCAGGACCGAGCCGGTGTCTTCGCCGTAGCGCGCATTGGGGGCCGCTTCTCCCAGCCCCTCGATGTCGTCGTACCGCAGGCGCGTCAGGACGTTGGTCTTCGTGGCGCTTGTCCCGCGCGCGATCGTCCAGGGATGCCGCAGGCGCAGCTCGATCGTCTTCCTCTCGAGACGGACGTTTCCGCGCATCGCGCGACCCCCGGATGGCCGCGTCACTATAGCACCCGCGACCGGCGCAGATTTCTTCGGTCGGGCCGCGGTCGAACGGGCAAATGCTGCGTTCGCGAACCGGCGAGTGCGCAACTCCTGCGGGGGCTCCTCCCTGTCCCGCGTCCGGATCCCCGTCGCCGCCGGGTGGCACCTCGCTTGCAGTCCGCCTTCCGTGGGGAGGGAGCGGGACGCCATGGACATCGCTTCTCGGGACACATCCGTGGGCGGCCCGAGCCCCCTTCCTCCCGAGGCGCTGTTGCGCCGCTGCGATCCCGCCCTGCTCCCGTTCCGCACGACGGAGGAGCTGCAGGATCTCGAAGGGATCCTCGGCCAGGACCGCGCCATCGAGGCCGTGCGCTTCGGCATCGGCATCCGGCGCAAGGGGTACAACCTGTTCGCCCTGGGAGCGCCGGGCACCGGCCGTCACACGCTGGTGCGGCAGTCGATCCAGAAACAGGCGGCCACGGAGCCCCGTCCTCCCGACTGGTGCTACGTCCACAACTTCGCCCAGCCGCACAAGCCCAGGGCCCTCCGTCTCCCGGCGGGGCGCGGCGCCGCGCTGCGCCGCGACATGGCGCGCCTCGTGGAGGACCTCACCACGTCCATCCCCGCCGCGTTTCGCACCGACGAATATCGAATCCGCAGGCAGGCGATCGAAGAAGAGCTGAAGGAGAAGCAGGCGCAGGCCTTCGAAGCGGTCGATCGGACCGCGCGCGAGCACGACATCGCCATCGTGCACACACCCATGGGCGTGGCGTTCACGCCCTTGCACGACGGCGCGATGCTGAGCCCCGATGAGCTGCGCAAGCTCCCGGAAAAGGAGCGCCAGAGTCTCGAGTCCGAAGTGGCCGTCCTCAAGGAACGCCTGCAGCAGACCCTGCAGCAGGTGCCGAAATGGGAATGGGAGAGCCGCGAGCGCCTGCGTGAGCTCAACCGGGAGATCACCATGCACGCCGTCGGACACCTCATCGACGGGACGCGCGGGAAGTACTCCGATCTCCCGGACGTGCTGGCCTATCTCGCCGACGTGCAGAACGACGTGATCGCCAACGCCCTCGAGTTCCGCCCTCCCGAGGACGACCCCGTGCCACCCGCGCTGCGGGCGCTCCTGCCCGAACCGACTGCGGGCGGTCCACCCTTCGGTCACTACCGGGTGAACCTGCTCGTCGACCACGGCGCATCCAGCGGGGCGCCCGTCGTCCTCGGCGAGAATCCGGGGTTCGCGAACCTGGCCGGCCGCGTCGAGCACGTGTCCCAGATGGGGGCCCTGGTGACCGACTTCAACCTGATCAAGCCGGGTCTCCTTCACCTGGCGAACGGCGGCTACCTGATCCTGGACGCCCAGAAGGTTCTCGCGCAGCCTTACGCGTGGGAGGGTCTCAAGCAGGCCCTCGCCTCGGAGCAGATCCGGATCGAATCGCTGGCGCAGGCGCTGAGCCTCATGAGCACCGTGTCGCTCGAGCCGGAGACGATACCGCTGGACGTGAAGGTCGTGCTCGTCGGGCCGCCTCTCCTCTATTACCTCCTCGCCCGGCTCGATCCCGACTTCAGCGAGCTGTTCAAGGTGGCGGCCGATTTCGAGGAGGAGATCCCGCGCACCGACGAGAACACTCTGCTGTACGCCCGGCTCATCACCACGCTCCTGCGCCGGGAGGGGCTGCGGCACTTCGATCGCGACGCGGTGGCGGCGGTGATCGAGCGCAGCGCCCGCCTCGCCGCCGATCAGGAGAAGCTCTCGGCGCGCCTGCAGGGGATCGATGATCTCCTGCGCGAGGCGGATTACATCGCGGGCCTCGCGGGGCGGAGCATCGTCACTGCCGCCGACGTGAGGGGTGCCGTGGGGGCGCGCATCCGCCGCTCCGACCGCCTGCGCGAGCGCGCCCTGGAGGAGATCCGCCGGGGCACCATCCTGATCGACACGCAGGGCGCGAAAGTCGGCCAGATCAACGGACTGTCCGCCATCGAGCTCGGAGAGTTCGCGTTCGGCAGGCCGGTGCGCATCACGGCGCGTGTGTGGATGGGCCGTGGCGAGGTCGTCGACATCGAGCGCGAGGTCGATCTGGGCGGCCCCCTGCACTCCAAGGGCGTGCTGATCCTGTCCGGTTTCCTCGCCGGACGGTATGTTCCCAACAAGCCGTTGTCGGTCGCCGCGAGCCTGGTGTTCGAGCAGAGCTATGGCGGCGTCGAAGGCGACAGCGCGTCCTCGGCCGAGCTCTACGCGTTGCTCTCCGCGCTCGCCGATGCGCCGCTGAAGCAGT
>JBGPED010000059.1:0-14569 GCA_041482595.1 Acidobacteriota bacterium | reverse complement strand
GGCCGGTCGGCGTTCTCCTGCGCTACGCCCCGGCGGCGGAGGCGGCGGGGGCGAGTGAATGGGCGGCCGGCGCCGAAGGAGAGGGCGCGCGCCGCGCCGCCGATGCGGGAGCGCCCGCGCCGGGCTCATTCGATCCTCTTCCCGGCAGGGCGCGGGAGGTCGGCGTCGGGATCTGCGGCGCCGGCGGCTTCGTGAAATCGATTCACCTGCCGCTCCTGAAACGGGCGCCGGGGTTCCGGCTGCGCGGCGTCGCCACCGCGTCGCCGCTCAACGCGCGGGAGACGGCGCGCCGCTTCGGCATGGCGCTCGCCACGACCGACCTGCAGGAGATTCTGCGGGACGACACGATCGACCTGGTGCTGGTGGGGACGCGGCACCACCTGCATGCGTCCCAGACACTCCAGGCGCTGCGCGCCTCGAGGCACGTCCTGGTGGAGAAGCCGCTCTGTCTCGAAGAGGCCGAGATCGGGCCGATCCTGGAGGAGGCGCGCCGGTCGCGGCGTCTTCTGGCCGTGGGATTCAACCGCCGCTACAGCCCGCTGGTGAAGCGGGCGGACGAGATCCTGTCGCGGCTCCCGGGCCCCGCCTTCATGGTGTACAGGGTCAACGCCCTGGCGCTGCCGTCCGATCACTGGGTCAACGACCCCGCGCAGGGGGGCGGGCGGATCCTGGGGGAGTGCTGCCACTTCCTCGACCTGATCCTGCATCTCTCCGGCGGCGGTCCGGTCCTCTCCATCCGGGCGACGGCGCTGCCTTCGGACGGCGCCCTCGTGGTGCAGGGCGATTCATTCGCGGCGCTTCTCGATCTCCCCGGCGGCTCGCGCGCCGTCCTGGCCTACACGGGCCTGGGAGACGCGGGTCTCCCGAAGGAGCGCCTGGAGATCTTCAAGGGAGGCGCCGCGATTGTCCTGGACGACTTCACGCGGCTCAGCGTCGCAGGCTCGCCGGGCGGCTCGCTCGACCTGGGCCGGCAGGACAAGGGGTTCACCCGGCAGTGGGAGGAGATCGGCCGGGCACTGCGGGGCGAGCCGCACGAGGTGATCGGTCTCGAGGAGATCGAGGCGGCGATGCGCGCCACCTTCGCGCTCGGACGGGCCGTGCGGGGTGAGAGATGAACGTCCTGATGTGGGAGTCGTTCGCGCCGGGCGCTCCGATCCGGGTCGGCGGGCACCATTACGCCGAGCGCTTCCTGCGCCGGGGCGATCGCGTCGCCTGGTGCGTCGGGCCTCTGTCGCCCGTGAACCTCGTCAAGCGGAACGACGAGACCCGAAGACGTCTCCGCCTGTACCGGTGCTCTGGGGAGTCGCTGGAGCAGGGGCGCCTGTTCGCCTACGCCCCGATGACGCTTCTGCCGTACAGACCCTACCCGCTCTTCGATCGCCCGTTCATGCACCGCCTGACTCTGCGCGCCACCGTGCCGCGTCTCAGGAACGTCCTGGCCCGCGCCGGCTTCGAGCGCGTCGATATCCTGTGGATGTCGACCGGCAGCCCGTTCCTGGCGCTCCTCGACGAGGTGCCGCACGCGGCGGCAATCTACCGCATGAGCGACGACACGGCGGCGTTTCCGGACACGCCGCGGAGCTTCCCGATCCTCGAGACGGAAATCTGCCGGCGCGCCGACCTGGTCGTGGCGACGGCGCGGCGGCTCGCGGAGCGGGCCCGCGACATGGGAGCGCGCCGCGTCCTCCGTCTGCCGAATGCCTGCGACCCCGGGCCGTTCGTGGCCGGCGGCGCCGAGCCGGAGGACATCCGGGCCGTTCCACGACCGCGCGCCGTCTACGCGGGGGCGATCGATCGCTGGTTCGACGTCTCTCTCCTCGGGGACACGGCGCGCCGCCTGCCGGGGTGGACGTTCCTGCTCATCGGCCCGCGGCGGGCCGACCTGTCGCCCCTGCGCGCCCTCCCGAACGTGCGCCTTCTCGGGCCGCGCCCGTATGCCGACCTGCCGGCTTATCTGAAAGCGTCCGACGCAGGGATCGTCCCCTTCTTATTGAACGACATGACGCATTCCATCCACCCGCTCAAGGTGTACGAGTACTGCGCCGCGGCGCTGCCGGTGGTGTCGACGCCAATGGAGGAGACGGCCGCCATGGGGGCGCCTCTCCGTCTGGGGAAAACGGGCGAGGAGTTCGCGCGCGCCCTCCAGCAGGTGCTTTCGGAGGACCAGGGCCCCCGGGGGGAGCAGGCACGGGCGGAGCGCGTGGCGTTCGCCCGGCGCAACAGCTGGGACCGGCGCTTCGAGGTCCTGGAGGCCGAGATCGCCTCCCTGTCGGGGCGACCGGCGGCCCGGGCCGCGGAAGGAGTCGCGTGATCGTCACGGTGCCGAGGGCCGAGGACACGGTGCGCCCGCGGATCGACTCCCTGGCCGCGCCGGAGGGCCGCGACACCCGCGTGCGGGTCCTGCACGTCCTCGCGACGCTTCTTCCCGGCGGCTCGGAGATCTCCGTCCTGCGCCTGGTCGCGGCCCTCGACACGACCCGGTATCTCGTGCGCGTGGCCTGCCTCCGGGGAGAGCCGGTCCTGGCGGATGAGTTCAGGGCCGCGGGGGTCGAGGTCGTGCGGTTCGGGATGCGGGGCAAGTTCGATCCCGCCTGCCTGCTCCGGCTGCGGCGGTACGTGGCCCGCGAGCGGATCGACATCGTGCACACGCACATGGATCTGGCGGACTTCTACGGTGCTCTGGCCGGACGGCTCGGCGGGGCGCGCGTGGTCGTTTCGACCAAGCACGCCCCGGACGAGTTCCGGACCCGTCGCACCTGGAAGCGCTACCCGTTCCTTCTTCTTGAGCGCCTGGCGTACGAGATGGACGACGCGGTCATCGTCGTGTCCGAGGGGCTCCGGGCTTTTCTCGAGAAGGCGGAGCGCCTGCCGCGGCGCAAGATGGTCGTGATCGGCCATGGGATCGATCAGACGTCGCGCCCCGCGACGCGGGAGGAGGCGAGGAGCGCCCTGGGCCTCCCGCCGCGCGGCCCGCTGATCGGCGCGGTCGGCCGGCTGTCCCCCGAGAAGGGACAGATCGTGCTGCTGCGGGCGCTGCCGGCCATTGTCGCGGCGTTCCCTGAGGCCGCGTGTGTTTTCGCCGGGGAGGGGCCCTCCCGCGCGGCGCTCGAGGCGGAGATGCGCCGGCTGGGGATCGGGGACCGGGTCGTCCTTCTCGGATTCCGGCGCGACGTGCCGATGGTGCTCGCGGCGCTCGACCTGTTCGTGCAGCCGTCGATCTACGAAGGGTTCGGTTTGAGCCTGCTCGAGGCCATGGCGGCGGGGCTGCCCATCGTCGCCAGCCGCGTCGGCGGGATTCCGGAAGTGATCGAGGACGGCCACACCGGCCTCCTCGTCCCGCCGCAGGACCCCGCAGCACTCGCCGGGGCGGTCGTCCGACTTCTGGGCGATCAGGAGGGGGCGCGGCGGCTCGGAGAGTCCGCGGCCGGCCGCGCCCGCGAGAGGTATTCCCTCGCGCGGGTCGCGGCGCGCGTCGACGACCTGTACAGGGACATCCTGGAGAGAACGCGATGAGCGCGACGCTTCCCCTGCCCGCGCTGCCGCCGCCCGGTCCCGGGGCGGGCGCCACCGCCCGCCCGGCGCCGGCCCACCACACCGGCCGGCCGCGCGTGCTGATCCTGACGGTCGGGTTCACGATCGGCGGAGCGGAGCAGCTGGTCCTGACCACGGCGCCGCGCATGCAGCGCGACGGCTTCGAAGTCACCGTCGCCTGCCTGAAGGGATGGGGAGTCCTCGGGGACGAGCTGGACGGGCGCGGCGTGCGGGCGGTAGCACTCGGCGCGAAGGGTGTCTGGGACCTGCGGGTCCTCGGGCGGCTGCTGTCGATCCTGCGGCGCGACCGGATCCAGATTCTCCGGGGCCATCTGTTCTGGGCCAACCTCGTGGTGCGCTTCGTCGGGCGCCTCGCCTCGGTCCCGGTGATCGTCACCACGCACCACGACACTTTTTCCTGGATGCGCTGGTACCAGCGCCTCGCCGAGCGGCTGACGGCCCCGATGTCGGACGCGGTCACGACCTGCTCCGAGTCGGTGCGGCGCGAGGCGATCGAGACGTTCGGACTGGGGCCGGGGCTGGTGCGCACGCTCCGCAACGCCATCGAGCTCCCGGACTCCATTCCCGACCTCGCGTCCCGCGAGCGCGTCCGCAGGGAGCTGGGGGCCTCGGCCGACGATTTCCTGGTCGGCACGCTCGGAAGGCTCACCGAGCCCAAGAAGGGTCTCGCCGTCTTCCTCAAGGCGGCGCGCCTGCTGTCGCGCGAGTTCCCGCGCGTCCGGTTCGCGATCGTGGGAGAGGGACCGGCGCGCGCCTCCCTCGAGGAGCGCGCGGCCCGTGAAGGAGTGAGTCACTGCACCGTGTTCCCCGGGCTGCGCCGCGACGTGCCCGAGGTCATGCGCGCCTTCGACCTGCTGGTCCAGCCGTCCTTGTGGGAGGGGTTCGGGCTGACGCTGGTGGAGGCGATGGCGGTCGGCACGCCGGTCGTCGCCAGCCGGGTCGGCGGCGTTCCCGAGGCGGTCGCGGACGGCGTGACCGGTCTTCTGGTGCCGCCCGGTGACCCGCAGGCGCTGGCGTCAGCCTGCGCCTCGATCCTGAAGGATCGCGTGCGCGCGGCGCAGATGGGGCGGGCCGGAATCGACAGGGCCCGCGCCGAGTTTGGAATCGAAAGGCTGGTGCGGGAGATCGAGGACCTGTACCGGGAGCTCCTGGCTCGGGGCCGCGGCGGGGACGAAGGCGGCGCCGCCGGGGCACGGCGGAGTGCTCCGTGATCGGGTGGCTTCCCGGCTGCGGCCTGGCGTTCGCGCTGGCGCTGGTGATCTCTCTCTACACCACACCCCTGATGCGGGCGGCGGCGCTGCGCTTCGGGATCGTCGACCGCCCGGACGGGCGTCTGAAGACACAGGCGCAGCCGGTGCCGTACCTGGGCGGGCTGGCGATCTTCCTGTCGTTCCTCCTGGCGCTGACCGCGACCAGGCGCTTCGATTCGACGGAGGTCCTGGGGATGCTCCTGGCCGGCGCCATCGTCCTGATCCTGGGGCTCGTCGACGACCTCGGCGTGCTGACGCCGGGAATCAAGCTGGCCGGGCAGGTGGTCGCGGTGCTCACGCTGATCAACGCCTCGGTGTACATCAAGCTCGGATTCCTGTGGCCGCCCCTGGCGATCGTGCTGTCCTTCTTCTGGCTTCTCGGGATCACCAACGCCTTCAATCTCATCGACATCATGGACGGCCTGGCGGCCGGTGTCGCGGCGGCGGCGTGCTTCGTCCTGTTCCTGATCGCGGCGGTCAACGGCCGGCCGATCTATGCCGTCCTGCTGGCGGCCCTGTGCGGCTCGCTGTGCGGTTTCCTGCGCTACAACGTCGAGCCGGCCCGGATCTACATGGGGGACACCGGGAGCATGTTCGTCGGGCTGATGCTGGGTGCCTTGTCGATGAACAACTACTACACGCGCCGGAACCTCGTCGCCTCGGTCGCGCCGGTGATCATCCTGGGTGTGCCGATCTTCGACATGCTGTTCGTCATGTACGTCCGGTTCCGGCGCGGCCTGCCCGTGTTCCTGGGGAGCCCGGACCACTTCGCGCTGCGTCTGAGAAAATGGCGCCTGACCACGCGGCAGACGGTCCTGCTCTCCTGGGCAGCGACCGTGGTCCTCGGGATCCTGGCCATCGTCATGATGCTGTCGCCGACGGGCCTGGCCGTCGGCCTGCTCGCGGGGGCCGTCCTCGGCGCTTTCGGCGTCGGGTTGTTCCTGCGGCGCATCGACATGTCTCTGTGAGGGAGGGGTGATCGCGTGAGCGCGAAGTCGTACCCCGTCGTCATCCTGGGGGCGGGTCTCACGGGTCTTTCGGCGGCCTACCACCTCGGCGCGCCGTCCCTGGTCCTCGAGCGCGAGGAGGAGGTCGGCGGCCTGGCGCGCACTCGCACCGAGGAGGGCTTCACCTTCGACTGCACCGGTCACCTCCTGCACCTGCGCGACCCGAGGGTCGTGGCCCTCGTCGACCAGATCCTCCCCCGGGCCTTCACATGCCACGAGCGGCGGGCGCAGATCTTCTCGAAGGGGGTGTACACCGCCTACCCGTTCCAGGCGAACCTGCACGGCCTGCCACTCGAGGTGGTGAAGGAGTGCATCGCCGGGTTCGTGCAGGCCGAGGTGCGGCGCGCCGCGGAGGGGGAGCCCGACCTCGGAACGATCGGCTTCCGCGAATGGGCCGAGCGCACGTTCGGCGCGGGGATCGCGGGCCACTTCCTGCTGCCGTACAACGCCAAGCTGTGGCGCACCGATCTCGACGAGATCGAATGCGGCTGGGTCTCCTGGTCGATCCCGCGTCCCACCCTCAAGGAGATCCTGGACGGCGCCTTCGGCGCCACCGTGCGGGGGCTCGGCTACAACCCGACGTTTCTCTACCCGCGGCGCGGCGGGATCAGCGTCCTGCCCGAGGCGTTCGCCCTGCGCGGACCGGAGGTGCGGCTGAACCAGACGGTCACGTCGGTGGACGCGCGCGCGCGCGAGGTGCACCTGTCCTCCGGCGACGTGGTCGCGTACGAGAAGCTCGTCTCGACCATTCCGCTCGACCGCCTGCTGCGGATCACGCGTGGACTGCCTTCCGACCTGCCGCGCATCGGCGAGGGACTGCGCGCCGTGAAGGTCCTGAACATCAGCCTGGGCGTCGACCGGGACGCGGTGTCGGGAGCGCACTGGGTCTATTTCCCCGAGAAGGAGTACTCCTTCTACCGCGTCGGCTTCCCGGCGAACCTCTCCCAGGCCCTGGCACCGCGCGGCTGCTCGTCGCTCTACGTGGAACGCTCGCTCCTGCGCGACGAGCCGTTCGACCCCGAGGACGTCACGGAGCGGGCCGTGGACGACCTGCGCCGGGCCGGCATCCTCTGGAAAGGGGATCGCCTGGTGTACCGGCGCGTGTCGGTCCTCGATCCGGCGTACGTCATCTACGACCGCTTCCGGGCGGAGAACCTGCCGGCGGCGCATCGGGCGCTCTACGAGGCCGGCATCCTCTCGGCGGGGCGGTTCGGCTCGTGGGAATACTCCTCGATGGAAGGGGCGATCAAGGCCGGGATGGAACTGGCGGAGCGCCTGTCCGGTGCCGTTCCGGAGCGTCCGCCGGTGCTGAGGACGGCATCGTGACGCCCCCGCCGGAGGTGCGTTGACATGTGCGGCATCGCCGGCATCGCCTACGGCGACCAGAGAACCCCCGATCCCCTGGTGCTGCGCGCCATGGCCGGGGCGCTCGAGCACCGCGGTCCCGACGACGCGGGGGAGCACCTCGAGCCGGGCATCGGCCTGGCCAGCCGGAGGCTGTCGATCCTCGACCTGTCGCCCGCGGGGCACATGCCGATGGTCAGTCCGGACGGCCGGGTCGTCCTGTCCTGGAACGGCGAGATCTACAACCACGTCGAGCTGCGGGAGGAGATGAAGAGGCGGGGCGCGCGGTTCCGATCGACGGGCGACACGGAGGTCCTGCTGCAGCTCTACCTGGCGCAGGGGCCGGAGTTCCTGCGCCGTCTGGTCGGGATGTTCGCCATCGCCCTGTGGGACAGCAGGAAGCGCGTCCTCCTCCTGGCCCGCGACCGCCTGGGCGTGAAGCCGCTGGTCTACCGCCTGGACGGCGAGGGCCTGCGCTTCGCCTCCGAGGTCAGAGGCCTCCTGGCGGAGCCGGGCTTCTCCCCGGCGCCCGATCCCGAGGCGATCCACAGCGTCCTGGCGCTGCGGTTCATCCCGAACCCGGGGACGGCCTTCGCCTCGATCCTGCAAGTGCCCCCGGCCCATGTCCTCGTGTACGAAGGCGGCCGGGCACGCCTCGAGCGCTACTGGTCGCTGCCGGAGATCGAGGACGCCCCCGCGAGACGCCACCGCGAGTGCCAGGAGCGCTACCGGAGCCTGATGGACGAGGCCGTCAAGATCCGCCTGAGGAGCGACGTGCCGATGGCCCTCCTCCTGTCCGGCGGGATCGACTCGACGGCGATCGCCTACCACGTAAGGCGCAACCACGCCGGCCGGTTCCGCGCCTTCACGGTCAGTTTCAGCGAGGCGGACTACGACGAGCTGCCCAGGGCGCGCGCCGCCGCGGCCCAGCTCGGTCTCGCGCTGGAGGAGATCACCATCCGGGAGGGCGTCCTCGACACTCTCGAGACGATCGTGGGCCACATGCAGACGCCCTTCGCCGATCCGTCGATCGTGCCGTCGTGGGTCCTGGCGCGCGAGGTGTCGCGCCACGTGAAGGTCTGCCTGGTCGGGGACGGCGGCGACGAGGACTTCGGCGGCTACGATCGCTACCGCGCCCACCTGCTCGCCGATCGCTTCGGCTGGCTGCCGGGGGTGGTCTCGCGGACTCCGTTCTTCGCCCTCCTCGATGCCGTGTCCGCGGAGAAGAACCGGCGTAACTATCCGGGACGGATAAGGCGGTTCCTCGAGGGCTGGGAGCTGCCGGCGCGCGAGCGCAACGCACTGTGGATGGCCAACGCCGGGGCGCGCCGGATCAGCCGGCTGTACCAGCCCGACTTCGCGGCGCGGGTGGCCGGGATCGACGCGACCCGGGCCCTCGGGATGATCCCGAACGACTGGGGCTCTGCCCGGCTCATCGACCGCGTGCTGCGCGCCGATCTCGGGCGTTACCTGCCGGACGATCTCCTGTTCAAGGCCGACATCACGTCGATGGCGTTCGGGCTCGAGCTCAGGAGCCCGTTCCTCGATCATCGCGTGGTGGAGTTCGCCGCCGCCCTGCCGCCCGAGTGGAAGGTGCGCGGGCGGGGGGGCAAGTGGTTCCTCAGGGAGGTCTACAGAGGACACATCCCCGAGAGCGTGCGCCGGGCGCGCAAGGCCGGCTTCGGGCTGCCGATCGACCACTGGTTCCGCGACGTCCTGAGGGAGCCCGCGCACGACCTCCTGCTCGGGCCCGGAGCACTGTCGCGCGAGTACCTCAGGGCCGACTCGGTCGGGGCGGTGCTGAAGATCCATCGCATGGGTCAGCGCAACTACGACGAGATGATCTGGACGCTCCTGGTCCTCGAGCTGTGGCTGCGCTCGCGGCGCAGCCGGCCGGTGCGCGAGGCCGCCTGATGCCGGGGATGATAAGCGTCTGCCACGTGATCACACTCCTCGAGCTGGGAGGCGCCCAGGAAAATGCCCTCTACACCGTGTCGCACCTGAGAGCGCCGTTCGTGCCGGCCCTGGTGTGCGGTCCGGGGGGGATCCTGGACGAGGACGCGAAGCGGCTCGGGGTCAAGGTGCGCTTCGTTCCATCGCTCGTCAGGGCCGTGCGCCCCGCCCGCGACCTCGCGGCCCTCTCAGCACTGGTCCGGATCTTCCGCGAGGAGCGTCCCGACATCGTCCACACTCACTCGTCCAAGGCGGGAATTCTCGGACGGCTGGCGGCGCGCCGGGCCCGCGTGCCGAAGGTCGTGCACACGATCCACGGGTACGGCTTCCACGCGGCGCAGCCGTGGGCGCAGTACCGGACGTTCCTGGCGCTCGAGCGCCTGGCGGCGCGCTTCACGGACCACTTCATCGCCGTGTCGCGCGCCAACCTGGAGGAGGGATTGGCGCTGGGCCTGTTCACGCCCGGCAAGGTCAGCCTGATCAGGAGCGGCATCTCGCTGCGGGAGTTCGGCGGCGCCTCGCGCGGTCCCGGCGGGCCGGTGCTCCGGGGCGGTCTGCGGCAGGAGCTCGGTCTGCCCGAGGATGCGCCGCTCGTCGGCATGGTGGCCTGCCTGAAGCCGCAGAAGTCGCCGCTGACCTTCGTCGAGGTGGCGGCGCGCGTGGCGCGGGAGGTGCCCGGGGCGTTCTTCGTCGTCGCCGGCGACGGCGAGCAGCGGCCCGCGGTCGAGAGGCGCAGGGCGGAGCTCGGTCTCGAAGGGCGGCTGCGACTCTTGGGCTGGCGGCGCGACATCCCGAACGTGATGGCGTCGCTCGACGTCCTGCTGCACACCTCTCTCTGGGAGGGGCTGCCGCGGGTCCTGCCCGAAGCGATCGCCTCGGGAGTGCCGATCGTCGCGACCTCCGTCGACGGGACATCCGACATCCTGGAGGACGGTTCGACCGGCATCGTCTGCGCCCCCGGGGACATCGAAGGGCTCGCCGGCGGTGTCCGCCGCCTCCTCCTCGACCGGGATCTCGGCCGCGTCCTGGCCGGGCGCGCCCGGGTGGTGCTGCGGGAATTCGACATCGACGAGATGGTGCGCAGCCAGGAGAGACTCTACCTGTCGTTGTACCGGGGAGAGACGTGCCGCGCAGGGGAGCGGGAGCGGCCGCCGGCTGCGACTCATAATAATGATGGACAGGGGGGCACCTCCCGGGGCGATCCCCGCGCCGCGCGCGCCCGGACGGCCGCAACTCGTTGAACCGCCATCACTTGAAAAGCCGGGCGGCATCATTATATTGAGGGTGACGGCAGGCGACCGTCCGCCCGTCTAGAGAGGTCAGTCATGGCGGTTCTCGATCTCCTCGACATCCACAAGAGCTATCGATCCCACCTGTCGATCCGCAAGTACTGGATCCTCCGGGGTCTCAGCCTGTCGATCAGGGAAGGGGAGATCTTCGGCTACATAGGGACCAACGGCGCCGGCAAGACCACCACGATCAAGCTGGCCCTGGGCCTCATCTTTCCGGACCAGGGATCGGTCCGCCTGTTCGGCGAGGACTCTTCGAAGGTCGAGCTCAGGCGACGCGTCGGATTCCTGCCCGAGAACCCGTACCTCTACGACTACCTCACGGGGGAGGAGTTCCTCGACTTCCATGCGCGCCTGTTCGGGCTGGACAGGGCGACGCGGCGGAAGCGGGTCAAGGATCTCCTGGAGCGTGTCGGCCTGGGGAACCGAGGCGATCGCCAGCTGCGCCATTATTCGAAGGGGATGCTGCAGCGCATCGGCCTCGCCCAGGCGCTCATCAACGATCCCGAGCTCGTCGTCCTGGACGAGCCGATGTCGGGCCTCGACCCGATCGGCCGGCGCGAGGTGCGCGACATCATCCTGGACCTGAAGGCGCGCGGCCGGACGGTGTTCTTCTCCACGCACATCCTGTCGGACACCGAGACGATCTGCGACCGGGTGGGTCTTCTGGTGAAGGGGGCGCTGAAGGCGGTCGGGACGATCGACGAGCTGGTGTCGCGCGACGTGCCCTACTGGGAGGTGGCGCTGCAGGGTGTTGTGAACGGTAATCTGCCGTGCGGCCGGATCGTGTCGCGCCGCGAGGACCGCGTCCTGGTCCGGGTCGATTCCCAGGGCGATCTGCACCGGCTGCTGTCGGTGCTGAACGGGCACGGAGCCCGGCTGGTCTCGGTGACGCCGGCGCGCCAGTCGCTCGAGGACCTGTTCATCCGGGAGGCGCGGGCCGCGTCCCCGCGGCCCGCGCGGATCGACGAAGGCCATGTTCATCAGAATTAATGCGATCGCCCTGAACACGTTCCGGGAGGCGATCCGGCACCGCATCCTCTACCTTCTCCTGGTGTTCGCGGTGGCGATGATCTCCTTCGCGCAGATCCTGTCGCTCCTGACCGTGGGCAGCGAGGAGAAGATCATCAAGGACTTCGGCCTCGCGTCCATCGACGTCTTCGGAGTCCTGACGGCGGTGTTCATCGGCATCGGCCTGGTGAGCCGGGAGATCGAGAGGCGGACGGTGTACACGCTCCTGGCCAAGCCGATCCACCGCTTCGAGTTCGTCCTGGGCAAGTACACCGGCCTGGCGCTGACGCTCCTGGTCAACACCTGTGTCATGACCGCCTGGTTTTTCCTGATCCTGCTGATCAAAGGGATGTTCGACCTGAGGCTCGTGGTCGCGGTCCTTCTCCTGTTCTTCCAGTTCCTGCTGATCACCGCGCTGGCGGTCCTGTTCTCCTGCCTGTCCACGCCGATCCTGGCCAGCGTGATGACCCTGGCGCTGTACGTGATCGGCCATTTGCTGTGGAGCCTCGACCTCCTGGCGAAGCGCCTCCCGACCGAAACCGGCAAGGTCCTGTGCCGGGTCCTGTACTACCTCCTGCCGAACCTCGGGAACTTCGACATCAAGGGAGAGATCGTGCACGGCCTGGCGATAGCACCCGGCCGCATCCTGTGGGCCACGGTCTATCTTCTGGTCTATGGGTGCGCGATCCTGTGGACCGCGTGCGCCGTCTTCGAGCGCAAGGAGCTGCAGTAGATGGCCGCCTCCTTCGTCCTGCGCCGCCGCAGGCAGATCATGGCCCTGGGTGTTATCGCCTGCCTGCTCGGGGCGATCTTCGTGCAGGGCCGCATCGAAGGACTGAAGCGCGGCGCAGCCGCCCACCCTCTCCTGTACCTCCCGTCGGGAAAGTACCTCAAGGTCATGTCGCTCGGCTTCGACGGTCTCCTTGCCGACCTGCTCTACCTCTGGTCGATCCAGTACTACGGCAACTACGACATCAAGGACCGCTACACCTACCTGGAACGGATCTACGACCAGGTGATCACCGAGCTCGACCCCCACTATCTCGATCCGTACCTGGTCGGCGCGCTCATCATGACGGCCGAGGCGCGCAACCCGGAGATGGCGCTCCGGCTTCTCGACAAGGCGGTGCGCGCCAACCCCGACCAGTGGCTGCCGGCGTTCGAGGCGGGTTTCCTGTGCTACAACGACCTGCATGACTACACGCGGGCCGCGTCCTACTTCGAGATGGCGCTCCGCGTCCCCGGCGTCCACCCGCTGGTGCGGCGCTTCTACGCCGAGATGTACAACCGCGCCGGCGACAAGAGGACATCCCTCAAGGAATGGCTCGAGATCTACCAGACGTCGGACGACCCCTACGCGCACGGCATCGCCTGGAACCACGTCCACGACTTGAAGGTGGACGTGGACCTCGCCGATTTGACCGGCGCCGTGGGCCGCTTCCGCGACCGGGAGAAGCGCGCGCCGCGCCGCCTCCAGGAGCTCCTGACGTCCGGTCTCCTGCCGGCGCTGCCGCGCGATCCCGAGGACCGCGATTACCTGTACGATTCGCAGACGGGCGTGGTCCGCTACGGCGGCGGCCTGGTCCTCGGACGGTAGGGGACTCACCGGACCGCGCCGTGGTGCCGCAGATGCCGTACTGGATCCTGTGGTTCTTCGTGGTCGGCGCCGGCGCCTGCGTCGGCTCCTTCCTGAACGTCTGTATCCACCGCCTGCCGCGACGGCTCTCGATCGTCCATCCCCGCTCGGCCTGCCCCGCGTGCGGCCGGCCGATCTCCTGGCACGACAACATCCCGGTGCTGTCGTACATCGTCCTGCGCGGGCGCTGCCGTCACTGCCAGGCATCGATCTCGCCACGCTACCCCCTCGTCGAGGCGGCGACCGCCCTGCTGTTCGCCCTCCTGTTCGCGAAACACGGCCCGACACCGGCCTTCGTGCTGCAGGCCCTGCTGTCGGCGGCGCTCGTCGCTCTCATCGTCATCGACGCGCGGCACCAGATCCTGCCGAACGCCATCACCCTTCCGGGGATCGCTTTCGGCCTGCTCACGAGCCCGCTGCGGGCGGACGCAGTGTCCCGTTCCGTGCGGGACGCGCTCCTGGGCTCGATCCTCGGCTACGCGATTCCCTTCACGATCAACGCCTGCTACCTCCTCTGGCAGAAGGCGCGCGGCGTGCCGAAGGAGAGGCGTGAGGACGGCATCGGGCAGGGGGACTTCAAGCTCCTGGCGATGATCGGCGCCTGTCTCGGCCCGAAGCTTCTCCTGTTCACCCTGTTCTTCGGCGCGATCTCGGGGGCGGTCTACGGCGTCGCGATGATCCTGTTCCGCGGCTACGGCTGGAAGTCGAAGCTGCCGTACGGCGTGTTCCTGGGCGGCGCGGCCCTCCTGGCGCTGTTCGTCGGAGAGCCCTGGGTGAGGTGGTACGCCGGGCTTCTCGGGTCCGCCCGATGACACGCTCCCTGCTTCACAGCTACGAGGGCCAGATCAAGATCTTCCTGGTCCTCCTGGTGCTGTTCCTCGCGGTCGCGATCGTTCTCGATTTCCATCTCCTGGTCTCCGCGCGCGACGCCATCCAGGAAGAGGTCGGCCGCAGGGTCGCGCTGGAGGCGGACGTCGTGCGCGCGGAGCTGGAGCGCGACCAGATGCTGCGCGGCCTGCGCGTCGAGCCCGGCACGTCCCCCTACATCCCCCCCGCGTTCCTCGACCTGATGGCCCGCCAGAAGGGAATGCTGGCGATCGAGATCCTGACGACGGACGGCAAGGTCCTGTCGTCCTCCGATCCGGAGCGGGTCGGCAGGCCCGATCCGCTGATCGCCGGCAATCCCGCCGCGGCGGCCCGTCTGCGGAGCGGCGGCGGAGTGGTGGCGCCCCCCGAACGACTGCCGCGGTCACGCTACGCGACACTCGCGGCCTACGGTCCGATCCAGGACAGGAGCCGCGCCACCATCGCGGTGGTCCGCGTCCTCACCGAGGTCCCGGCCCTCGGCAGCGTCGATTTCAACCTGACCCTGATCGCGGCGTTCCAGGCGGCCGGTCTCGTGTTCATCCTGACGCTGGTGATCCTGTTCGCCCGCTGGCTGCTGCAGCCCTACCGGCGGCTCTTGAGGGCCGCCGTGCAGGCGCCGGGGCCTCCGCCGGAGGGGTCGAAGGACGAGCCCGATTACCT
>JBGPED010000058.1:0-14746 GCA_041482595.1 Acidobacteriota bacterium | reverse complement strand
GTTGTAGAAGCGGATGTTGTCGGCCGCCGGGTCGGACGGGTTGAGGTTTTCGTAGCGGAAGGAGACCTGGAACGGCGGCCTGATCACGTAGTCGGCCTGCGCGAACCAGGCGTCGAAGCTGGGGGTCGAATCGTCAACAACAGCTAGTCCCGTGGGATCAATGACAGTGTGCAGCTTGTCGCTGCCGTGCATCACGACGCCGAAGACGTTCAGGTCCTTGAAGTACCACGAGAAGTAGCCGCCGGCGCGTTCGAAGCGGCGGTCCTGCTGGTTGTAGTCGGTGAGGCTGCTGGGATCGGTCACCTCGAAATCGATGCCGCGGCCGTCCCCCGAGTAGCCGAAGGCCCCGATGCGGAACGACTCTTCCCGCCAGTTCTCCGGCGGAAGCTTCTTCCCGGTCGTGTCCCCGTCCAGCCCCATGCCGCCGAACTTGTAGTCGAGCCGTGCGTAGAAGTCCTTGCGGTTGTTGCCGTCGACCGTTCCGGCGTCGGCAGGCATGGGCCCCATGCCGTTGGTCATCCCGACCGTGTAGAAGATCCGGTGCTTGGCCACGCCGTAGAACTCGATCCCCTGGACGAGGGACGGGAGGCTGATTCCCACGCCCTCGGCGATCTCGGTCCCCCCCGCGAAGCCGATCGGGCTGTAGTTGAAGAGCGGATCGACCCCGTTGTCGGTCATCAGCCACATCTCCTGGAAACCGTCGGCGACGTCGGGGGCGAACTTGCCGATCTTGAAGTTGACGGCGTGCTCGGGCCCGAAGGGAGAATTGATGTGCAGCCGGGCGTGCTCGATCTCCGTCGTGACGCTGCCGTCCGTCTCCTGGCCGAAGGTCACCTCGCCGAGGAAGCTGAAGTGCTCTCCGAGTGTTCCCGCGGTGAAGACGTTGACCTCCTGCGGAAACTGGAAATCGTTGACCACGACAGTCTTGCCCGTGATGGCGTCCCTCTCGGACGAGTACACGATGCCCATCTTGGTGTTCAGCGCGAACGGGGCGAAGCCCGGGAGGTCGCTGGGGGCGACCATCTTCGGCCAGATCTTCTTGTACGACTCGGCGCCGAGGGACACAGGCGTCTGCTTGATCTGCTCCTCGGTCTCCTTCGGCATCCGGTAGCCGTTCAGCCGGAAGGCCTGACCGAACGGATTCAGCTTCGGGAAGATCGTGTGGCAGGTCTGGCAGGAGGTCTGGTACTTGCGTGAGAAGACCGGGACCGCGCTGGCCGGTCGGATGCCGGCGACCAGGACGAACAGGAATGTCAGCGTGAACAGAGCCAGCCGGAGACGACGCACCGTTTGATTCATGGGTATCCCCCCTCCTTCATGCCGGGCAGTGTGTGCCGGCGGGGGGGAGCTGAGCCATCCCGCAGACGCACCAATCGGGCTAGGGAATGCGCACCAGGAAAGGGTTTAGAAAAGCCGCTTCTGGAAGGCGAAGGCGACGGCCTCGGCCTTGGAGTGGACCTCGAGCTTCTCGAGAATGTTCTGGATGTGGTTGCGGGCCGTGAGGGTGGAGATGTGGAGGCGGGAGGCGATCTCGGCAGTGGCATGTCCGGCGGCGAGCATCCCCAGCACGTCCACTTCGCGCGCCGTCAGCTTGCGGGCCCGCGCGTCCGGGGACTCCCTCACGGCCACCAGCGCCGGGCGCGGCGGGTCCTCCCTCTGCGGACCGTGCGGGTGTGCATCGGCGGCCAGCGTGGGCTTCAGGATGTGCGCCAGGAGGAACCCGTCGGGCGGCCGGACGGCGAAATGCAGGATGCTGACATCCACGACGAGAGTCTGCCCGTCCTTGGCGCGCAGGTGGAGGCCGAACTCCCGCACCGTCTCGCCGCGGGCCGCCATCTGCGTCACGGGACAGGTCTCCGAGCAGTAACGGTTGCCGTGGACGTCGCATCCTTCGAGCATGCCGGCGCAGGAGACCCCGGCCGCCTCGTCCGCGGAATAGCCGAGCATCAGTTCCGCGCTGCGGTTCCAGAAGACGATCTGGTTGTGACGGTTGGTGACGAAGACGGGGTCGGGAGACTGGGCGAGCGCCTCGAACAGCGGCGTCATCTCCTGCGGAAACTGGGCGGGTGCGCTCACGTGCGCGATCGTCCGTTCACGGGGGTCCCTCGATGAGGCGTGCTGAGACCGCTCAGCCTAGTCCCGGAGCGGCCGCCGGTCAAGCGAAGGGAAGCCCCCCGGGACGGTCGTCGGATGAGTTCTCAACTATAATGAACGGCGTATGCCTGAGCGAATCTGGTCCTTCAACGATCTCGCGCGCTTCCTGCGTTTCGAGGACCCGGAGGTCCGCTACTGGGCCGCCGATCGCCTGGCGCGGCACCACACCAAGGAGGCGACCGACATCCTGGCCCCCTACCTGTTCGACGATCACGACCTGACGCCCGAGCTGGTGGCGTCGCACCTGGGACGGCACGGGGGTCCCGCCCACTTCAAGGTCCTGGCGCGCGGCGTCAGGACACATCGGGGCGCCTCCGCGGCCCGGGCGCTGGAGGCGCTGATACGGCTGCGGTCCGCCGATTCCCTGGACCTGGTGCACCAATCGTTCGACCGGCGGGACTTCGACGAGGAGTGCTGGTCGTTCATCCTGGACGCCCTGGCCGAGAGGGAAGATGCCCCGGCGCGCGCCGAGCTGCAGGCCTTCCTGAAGAAGCGGGCCGACTGGTTCGGCTCGCCATCCATCCTGTCGTCCGCGCTGAAGGTGACCGAGCCGGGCGAGTACCGCGCGGTGCTGCAGGCGTGGATCCGATCGCTGCAATGGAAGGGCGCCGGCGGCGGCGACACCGGCGAGGCGTTCCGCGTCCTGATGGACCACCTCCAGGTCGACGACTGCGGCTGGTGCTTCCGCACCAACCTGCGCGGCCGCATCGATTTCGAGCGGACGCTCAAGGCGATCGAGGCCGCCTACAACTGCGAGCTGCGCGCGTCCCTGGGAGAGGAGACGGTCAAGGCGATAGCAGAGGCGCTCGAGGCGGGTGCCTTCGAGGACAGCGCCTCGACCCTGGCGCGGACGATCAAGGAGCGCACCCGCGCCCTCAGCCCGGCGCCGGGGGACGACCTGGTCGAGCGGATCGTCGAGGCCGCGGTGTACTGGGCCGACCCCGAAGTCGTCGCCAGCGTCGAGGGGCTCGGTCCGCACCTGCGCGAGTGGGTGATCGGATTCCTGCTCTCGACGGTCGTGAAGATGGCGTCGTACCACAACTTCGATCTCGAGGTGCGCCGGTCGGCCGGTGACCTCGGGGGCCTGCTGCCGCTTCTCGAGGTCGAGACCTCGTTCATGCTCGACTCCCTGCCGCAGGCGATCCGCCGGGCGGTCGAGTCGTCGGGCGAGACCGGCGCTCCCGAGAGGTCCGCGTCGCGGCGGACGGTCGAGGAGCGCTGTCTCGCGATCCTCGCCAGCCGCGGGCCGTTCTTCCCGCAGGCGATGGCTCTCGAGACGCTCGGCGAACTGCGCTCGGTGGGTGCCGTGAACGAGATCATCGATTTCCTCGAGGAGGAGAACTCCTATCTCTACGAGGCGGCCGAGCACGCGCTGGCGAAGCTCGAAAACACCGTCATCGAGCCGGCGCGGGCCCGCCTGGAAGCCGGCAACCTGCAGGAGGACTCCGGTCACAGCCTGCTCATCATTTTGTGCGAGAGCGGGGCCACCGAAGCGCTGAAGACGGTCCTCAATCATCTCGAGTTCTTCATCGAAGCGGCCGGACCGGGCAACACGGCGCGCTGGCTGTCGCTGTTCGGCGCGCGCGAGCTGATCGAGCCGCTGCGCCGCCAGCTTCCGAAGGACACCGCGCAGGTGGGGCAGGCGGTCCTTCTCCTCGGGGCGGTGCACAACGTGCGCGTCCCGGAGGAAGCCGCCATCCGCAGGGCCATCGACGACTTCTGGAAGAAGCACTCGGACGAGGGCGAGGACGGCGACGAGCCCGGTCCGGGCGACGGGTCCGACAAGTACCTGATGTAGCGCCGCGCGCGGCGGGGGAGCATGAGTCGAAGGCAGGCAGGGATCGGAGCGATCGTCGCCGGCGCGTTCGTCGCCGCCGTCTGCGCGGCCGCGGCCGCCGAGGCGCCGAAGACGAAGCTCCCGGCCCCGCACCCCGCGGCGAAGCCCGCCGACGCGAAGGCCCCCGCCCTGGAGTCGGTCCTCCGCTACCTCCCGAAGGTGCGGGTGATGACCACCTACAGCCTCGGCGCCCGCTTCGAGATCGGGACCAAGGACGTCACGTTCGAGGCGCCGGAGGCCTACAAGCAGGGCTTCGACTTCTGGTCCGGCCGCATGAAGGGCCAGACACGGAGCGAAGTCTACGAGATGACGACGATGACGCAGGACGCGAACGACAGCGGCCTCGTCCCGTTCCGCCGCACCATTCCAAAGTTCGATCTCGAGATCCATAGACAGGGAGAGATCCTGGCGTCGCCCCCCGAAACGGGGAAGAGCGTCGCGACCCTGGTCTTCGAGGGCACGTTCGATCACTATGGCAACGTCAAGGAGTTCAGGAAGACCACCGGCAGCGACGACGCCGAGATCGAGACCCTCGCCATCCCCGAAATCTCCCGGCTGTTTCCGGAGACCGACGGACCGCACGATTACAAGATCGGCGAGGGGTTCAAAGAGGAGCGGGTGGTCCGGCTGCCGACGAAGCTGGGCATCGCCGGGCTCGAGAACATCACCTACAAGGTGACCCGGGAGTACACGCTGAAGTCGATCCAGGGCGGTCTCGCCACCTTCGACGTCAAGGTCACCTACGCCGACGACCCTGCCTTCAAGCCGGGCGCGGAGAAGACCAGCCTCCACATCACCGGCGGCGGCAGCGGCACCGCGGTCTTCGAGATCGATCGCGGCGTCTTCCAGCAGTCACGGCTGCCGTCCTCGATGCGCATCGACATCGAGGCGCCCCTGCGGCCGCTCCCGAACCATCCCGAGACGGAGCAGGGCGCGACGGGGAAGTCGCACATCGATCTCGATCTCCTGGTCTCCGGGCAGCAGACGGTCCGGCGGCTCTGGGGCGACGACGCGGACTGAAGAGGGAAGCGACGTGCCGGCGAGGAAAGGGCGCGGAGCCGTCAGCAACATCGAGGGACGGTTCGAGACGCGCCGGATCCGGCCGGAAGACTACGGCTGGGATACGGACAGCGAGGAGGACGCTCCGCCGCGGCTGCCCACCACCGTGACGCCCGAGAAGACCCGCACCATCCTCAGCCGGAACGACTCGCCTGACATCCCGTTCGACCGATCGATCAATCCGTACAAGGGGTGCGAGCACGGCTGCGTCTACTGCTTCGCGCGGCCGACCCACTCGTACCTCGGGATGTCGCCCGGCCTCGACTTCGAGACGAAGATCTTCTCCAAGCCGGAGGCGGCCTGCCTGCTGCGCGAGGAGCTGCGCCGCCCCGGCTACCGCTGCGAGGTGATCGCCCTGGGGGCGAACACTGACCCGTACCAGCCGGTGGAGCGCGACCTGAACATCACCCGCTCCATCCTCGAGGTGCTGTGGGAGCACCGGCACCCGGTCGGGATCGTCACCAAGTCGAGCCTCGTCCTGCGCGACCTCGACCTGCTCGCGCCGATGGCGCGGCAGAACCTCGCGGCGGTCTTCCTGTCGATCACGACACTCGACCGCGGTCTGGCGCGCACCATGGAGCCGCGCGCCGCCGCCCCGCACCGCCGCCTCGAGACGATCAAGGCCCTGAGCGACGCGGGCGTGCCGGCGGGTGTCCTGGCCTCGCCGATGATCCCCGGCCTCAACGACAAGGAGATGGAGAGCATCCTCGAAGCCGCCGCCGCGGCCGGCGCGCGCACGGCCGGCTACATCCTGCTGCGTCTGCCGCACGAGGTGAAGGAGATCTTCTCCGAGTGGCTGACGACGCACTACCCGCTCAAGGCCGGGCACATCCTCAGCCTGGTCCGCCAGACCCACGACGGCAAGCTCTACGACAGCGAGTTCGGGACGAGGATGAAGGGGAACGGTCCGTACGCTGATCTGCTGAAACGCCGCTTCGAGACCGCCAGCCGACGCCTGGGACTTCTGAAGAGAGACCTCGATCTCGACGTCACGCAGTTCCGCGTGCCGCCGCGCGCGGGGGATCAGCCGGGGCTTTTCGACTAGCGCATCCGGGGGCTCAGGGTCCCCAGGTCCCAGGCCGTCAGCAGCCACCCGCCGTTCGAGTCCTTGGCCAGCAGCATCACCAGGTCGTCGATGCCGTCGCCGGACAAGTCGGTAAGGACCGGCCGCGAGGCGGCGACCATGCCGCTGGCGTCGAACGGAAAGCCGCGGATCGGGTTGCCGGCGGCGCGCAGGCCGAAGACGCGAATCGAAGAGCTGCCATTGTACTGGTTGCTCCAGACCTGCAGGAGGTCCGGCCGCCGATCGCCGTTGAGATCGCCGACGGCCCAGGGGGAGATGTCCACGGACTGCGAACGCACGAAGTCGCGGTGGATGACTACCGGGTAGCCGGGCAGGGGATTCCCTTCGACGTCGAACCCCACGAGCTCGTCGCCGTCCTGCTGCAGCACCTCCAGCCGACCGTCGCCGTCCAGGTCGGTGATGACCGCGCCCCAGGGGGCGCCGCTCTGCAGCAGGCGCGGCCAGCCGCGGGCGTCCGAGCCGTCGGCGCGCAGGGCGTGCAGGCTGGCCGGCACGGCGGGTCCCACTCCGGGCTCGGGCGACGGCTCGATGACGACACCTTCGAAGGGCATGGTCGCCTGCACCACCTCAGGATGACCGTCGCCGTCGAGGTCGGCGACGACGGGGGCCTCGCGGTCGACGATTTCCGTGAGCCACAGCGGGTATCCGTTCAAGAGCTGGCCGTCGGACGAGACCGCCGCCAGCCGGGGGGCCAGGCCGGACTCGACGAAGACCAGGTCTTTCTTCCCGTCGCCGTCCATGTCGGCGGCCACGAGATCGGCGTTAATCTCGCGGGTCTGTACGTGGCTGCGGATGTCGGGGCCGAGCCGCACCGGCCAACCCCGCCAGTCCGGCCCGCTCAGTGCCTTGCCGGAGCGGTCGAAGCCCAGGATGGTCCCCTTATTCATGCCGCGGACGACCTCGAGGTTTCCGTCGCCGTTGAGGTCCGCGAGCAGGGTCGGAGTGTTCGAGCAGGTGTAGAAGTCTTCCCCGCCGCCGAGCAGCTCGATGGGCCACCCGGGCAGGTCGCTCCCGTCGGCCCCCATGGCGTACAGGAAGTTGCGACGCTTGGGCGACCCCGATACGACGCAGGTCACGATGTCCGGCGAGCCGTCGCCGTCCAGGTCGCCGACCGCCGGCTCGCCCATAGGAAAGGCCGGCTGGGTCAGGCCGTCAAAGGTGCGCGGCCAGCCGGCGAACAGGGTGCCGTCCGGGTGGACAACCAGGATCACTCCGGAGGGGACTGCGACCACCAGGTCCTTGCGCCCGTCCCCGTCGATGTCAGCGGCGACCACCGCCCCCTGCCGGGGCCGGAAGTCGACCGTCTGCGGGAACCACCTCGGGAATCCCAGGACGTACGGCGGGGCCTTCGGGATGCTCCCCTGCAGGTGCGGATCAGTCTGCACGGCCAGAGGATGCGGTCCGCCGGCCAGGAGCAAGGCTCCCAGGCCCAGGGTCGCGATTGAGTTGAGGGCGTGAAAGCGAGGCCTGACCCGATGCGGCGACGGGTGGAACATCGGTGTCTCCTCGGTGATAGAGACTCCATATACCTCCGGAACGCTTCCGGGGCAATAAGAAAACGCTGGAAGGCGGGCCCCGGATCGGATTTAATCCCGGCTGCATGGCTAGCCCACGATCCGAGACGGCCGCTCCCGCGGGAGTGCGGGTGCGCTTCGCCCCCTCTCCGACCGGCTTCCTGCACGTCGGGGGGGCGCGGACCGCCCTGTTCAACTGGCTGTTCGCCCGCAACAGCGGGGGCACGTTCATCCTGAGGATCGAGGACACCGACCAGCAGCGCTCGACCGAGGCGAGTGTTGCGACCATCCTCGACGGCCTGGAGTGGCTGGCGATCACCTGGGACGAGGGCCCCTTCTTCCAGTCCCGCAACGTCGAGGCGCACCGCGCCCTCGCCCTGCGCTTCCTGGAGGAGAAGAGCGCCTATCACTGCTTCTGCACCACCGACGAGCTCGAGGCGCGCCGGGCCGCGGCCGAGAAGGACGGAGTCGCCTGGAAGTACGACCGGCTCTGCCTGAGGCTCGCGCCCGACGAGGTCCGCAAGCGGCTGGCGGAAGGGCATCCCGCCGTGGTGAGGTTCAGGGTCCCCGACGGCACGGTCGCGTGGGACGACCTCGTGCACGGGCCGACCTCGTTCGAGACGGCGGTCCTCGAGGACATCGTCCTTTTGCGCTCGAACGGCTCGCCGACCTACAACCTGTCCTGCGTGTCCGACGACATCGTGATGCGCGTCACCCACGTGATCCGCGGCGACGATCACATCAGCAACACGCCGAAGCAGATCCTCCTGTACCGCGCCGCCGGGGCGCCGCTGCCGTGCTTCGGCCACCTGCCGCTCATCCTCGGGACGGACAAGAAGCGCCTCAGCAAGAGACACGGCGCCGTCTCGGTCACCGAGTACCGCGACAAGGGATACCTGCCGGAGGCGATGTTCAACTTCCTGGCGCTCCTCGGCTGGTCGCCCGGGGAGGGCCGCGAGAAGATGAGCCGCGACGAGATGACCGCCCTGTTCCGGCTGGAGCACATCAACAAGAAAGGGGCGGTGTTCGACGAGCAGAAGCTCGAGTGGCTGAACAGCCAGTACATCAACGACCTGCCGCCCGAACGGATCGTCGCCCTGGTGCGCGCCGAGCTTCAGGCCGCCGGTCTGCTGAGCCCCGACATCGACGACGGCGGCCCGCGGCGCGCCTGGTTCCTGAAAGTGATCGAAACGCTCAAGGCGCGCTCCAAGCGCCTGCCCGACTTCGTGCGCGACGCGCGGCCGTTCCTGTCGGACGACTTCGAGTACCGCCCCGAGGCGGTCGAGAAGCACCTGAAGGGGGACGCCGCGTCCGGCGGGCGCGCGGCGCTCGCCGCGCGGCTGGCGGCGCTGCGCGCGATGCTGGCGACGGTCGAGCCGTTCACGGAAGAGGCGGCCGAGAAGGCCTTGCGGGAGCTGGCCGAGTCGCGGCGGGAGAAGGCCTCCGACTACATCCACCCGCTGCGCGTGGCCCTCGTCGGGACGGCCGTCAGCCCCGGGATCTTCGCCGTCCTCGTCCTGGTCGGGAAGGAGCGCGCGCTGCGTCGCCTCGACCGCCTGATCGCCTTCCTGCAGTCCCCGCCGGCGTCAGCGTCCTGATCGTTCCTTATTTGCACCCCTCCGCGACCGCTTCCTTCATGTGGGCTCGCAGGGTTCCATCGCCCCGCTTCGCGAGGAGGTCGTCGAGGAACGGCAGCCGGCCCTCGGGCATCGCCTTGACGAAGATCTCGTAGACCTTCAGCGCCCCTTCGATGCCCGCGGTCTGCACGGCCACCTGGTCGCCCACCTGGTCTGGATGTTCGATGATGAAGGCGCCGCCGGCGAACATCGACTGGACGAGCACATCGCTGAAGAAGGGATGCTCATCCTTCGGCAGGGGACCAAGGAGATCGCAGACCGTGACTGTGATGTCCGGGACCTTCGTGTACCACTCGATCAACCAGCGCCGCTTGTCGACCGCGTCCTCGCCCAGCGGGTCGGCCTCCAGCTCGCGCGCCAGCCGCACCGCCTTCGCGCGGTCCGCGGGTGTCGATTTCTTCGGCTTCGCCCAGGACACGGCCGGGCCGAGAAGAAGATGGCCCAGCAACAGGACGAGCACGACGCGCAGGGAACGATTTCTCATGATGCCTCCTTGTGGCGATGACCTGCGTTACACGGTGCGTCCGCCGGCCCGGGCGCGAGGATGCGAAGCCGTGGTCCGGTGGGCCTCCTTGATGCGGGTGGAGACGGCCGTCCACTTCAGCCCTGTGTCGAGACGCACACCGACCCAGCCCTGCGGTCCGACGTACGGCGGCACGAAGAAGGTCTTCGGTTTCGACGCGACCAGCGCGTCCTGGGCGCCGGGCGGAGCGTTGCACCAGATCGCCAGCCGGCCGTCCCCGTGATGATTGTCCACGAACATCACGAACAGCCGGCCGCGGGCCCGGAAGGTCGGCGCCCCCCAGGCCTCCTTCTCGTGCGTGTCCGGCAGGGCGAGGCAGGCGCGCCGGACGCGCGACAGGACGGTCCGACGCTTGAGGGCCATGGTGGCGGAGGCTCGCTTCGTCATGCGACGATGGCCTGGATGTACGGCTTCATGATGGTGTAGACGCGGCCTACCTTCGCCGCCCGAACGAGGGCGTCGACGGACACCCGGCGTTCCCGAAGGGACTCCTTGAGCGCCTCGAGCGCCACATCGATACCGATCTTGTTCCTGTAACGGAAACAATCGACGACCGTCCGTGCCGGTGACGTCATCCGCACCAGGACTCCGTGAACGCGCCGTTCCTCGATGCCATAGCGCAGCATCGCGGGCGAAAACCGTACGATGCGCACGGGGAGATCTTCGAGGCGCGGCTTGCGTGCCTTGCGATCGAGCGCGATCCAGACGTCGGCCGGAAGCTGTGTCCCGATTCGATGGACCACGAGCGCGGTGAGCAGGCAGACGACCGCGTTCGGGACCCGCGCGCACACGGTCGCGACAGTGTCCAGCTCGGTGACTTCCGAGACGCGACGGTAGAGTCCGCGACTTACCTTCTCGACGTCACCCCTATCGAGCAGCCCGCGGAGCCGGCCTCGGGTCAGGCCGACCTGGGCGACCTCGCGCAGTCGGAATATTCCAGGGATTTCCGGCTTCTTCGGATATTTGGTCACGAGGGGAATATGGCCATGAACGTCGGCACTTGTCAATAACTGCCTACATTTATGCTTGCCAGGGAGAAGGCGGACTCCCGTGGGTCGACTGCTTCGATCGCTGCACGTCCCGGTACAGCCCGGATGTCGCCAGAAGCGAGACCGGAAAGGTGACGAACAGCCCCAGCCCGAGGAAAGCCGCCCCGGCAACATTGAGCACGAGGGCCATCAGCACGAAGGCGCACACCGTCCACCAGCGGCCGTTCGAGAGCGCTCCGGCGTCACGGAAGGCCTCGACCGCGGAGGCCGGTCGTGTCGCAAGAACCTGCCCGAAGAGCGCGTACCGGACGGCGAGATAGATTCCGGGCACGAGGAGAAGGACGAGACCGCCGGCTACGGCCACGAGATAGATGACGAGACCGGCAAGAAACGCCGGGCCTCTCCCGAGGGCAGAGGTGAGGTCCGCCAGGCGTGGTGCCTTGCCATCCACGGCCTCGAGACTCATGCGATGCAGCCCTACGAGGAGACCCGAAAACCACAACAGGAAGGCGAGGTGGAGACCAACATTCACGACGACGCCGAAACGATGCAGCGCCACCACCGCCAGCTCCAGGGCCACCCACGACGCGAACAGGATGAGCGTCGAGACGACAAAGACTCCCGGATAAGACTTGAACAGCCTCCACGCAGTCCGGAAGTGCGGCATCGGGCCCTCGCGCCCCGTGGTCAATAGCCGATGACCGCGATCTCGCGGACGAAGGCGGGCTTCTCCGCCTCGGTCAGGATGAAGTGGGCCACGTCCGCCCGCGAGGTCTTCGGCATGCCGCGCAGTTCGAGGCGTTCTCCCACGCGGTAGCGGCTCGAGACTGCTTTTCCTGACGTAAGCGGCGTGATGGGTGAGGGCACACAGTCAAGGATTCGACTCCGGCGGCTCTGCCGATATTTTAGGAGTGGGAGCCGGACTTTCTCCGATGACTCGGAGCTTCTGATTAGGAGCCGGAACTCCTTCGCTGACTGGAGGTTCCTGCTTTGGCGTGAGCTCCACGAGCTCTACTTTCGGATTCATGCCGAGCGTGTTCGCATGCACACGCGCAAGGATCGACCTGTCTTGGGGGTTCGCTCCCCCATACGAAAACAGGTGCACAACGAGATACTCGTAAGAGCATCCGGCCACGCCACAACTGGTCGAGACCAACATGCTGCGGGCGCCACGATCCACGTACCCTTGCTCACCAAAACTCTTGATCTCCGTCGCGACATTTGGAGCTTCCGTGTACGCATGTAAGATCTTGTCGTCGATTTCATCTCCGGCGGCGCTGTGAGAGGCGATGCCTGCAATGGCTAAAACGAGAACGATCGGCTGCCACTTCATTTGTGTGATCCCTCCTCTACCCGAACCGCCTCCAATGTTGCGTCTCCAGGATTGATGGACGGTATGGCCTTATCGCTATCGCCTGGCTGCTCGTCCCCGCACGAAGGCAAGCATCCGATGGCGGGTCATACCCGTCTCGACGTTCTTGAAACCAGCACCTTCCATGACAGCGCGGTAGTTCCGTACGTCGGTCTGCATCATCGTAGGCCCCAGGAGTACTCTCGCCACGGAGCGGCCCAGAACTGTTTTCGGAGGCTCGAAATCAACGATGAGACACCGCCCGTCTGGCTTGGATACTCGGTACATCTCCTCGAAAGCGCGTTGCTTAAGATCGCCTGGCAGGTGGTGAATCGCAAGCTGGCTTACGACCAAGTCGAAAGTCTCTTCGGGAAAGGGGATGGCTTCGGCCAAACCCACCTGGAAATCAACATCGACGCCCACGTTGAGAGCCTTGCGCTTTGCAACCGCGATCATCTCCGGTGAGGCGTCGACGCCATGCACGGACCCCGAGGGCCCGACCGAGGCCTTCAAAGCGACGGCCAGGCTTCCCGTTCCGCAGCCAACATCGAGCACTCGGTCCCCTGGATTTGATGCGGCAAGTTCGACGACCGTTCCATGTGTCCGCCGGAGAAACCACCCGAACAAGATTTCGTAGGCGGGAGCCCAGTGTATTACTCCCCCTTCAGTAGCCTCACCGTGAGGCGCCTTCGATTGCGAGTGCCCTTTCATCCTTGCCCACCAGGTAGATTGGTCCGTGGTTCGGCTGCATGCCTTTGTTATGCCGACATCCAAGCGCCTTTACGACAGCGCTCGTGCCACTGCCTCGACCGCCTTCATTCCTTGTCCAAACCGTGCCATCGCGTGACGGTGCGTCTCCAACTCGCTGTATGGCAGGAACCGCACGTGCAGATCGCCGACCCTGCTAAACGCGGGCCTCGCCAGTTGGGCACGAACCTCGTCCTCGCGATCGTCGGGAGCGACAAGGAAGAGTCCTCGCGCCGACTCGGCCGCCGCACCCAGGGCCAGGTCGAGCAAGCGGACGATGCCCGAGTAGATCGACGTTGTGTGCTCTACTTCGAACGCCGCGGCCACACGGGTCGTACCGGGTGTGAGCCACAGCACGTCGATGAGCCGCACGGCATCCCCGCCGGGTCCTCCAGCGAGCGCCTCAGGAAGCGCTTCGAGGCAGCCATCACCAAGCCGTCCTCCGGCATATGCCCGGCCACGGTCGTTGGCCGCGACCCAAACGTGGAAACCCAATGCACCCCCCAGGTCGCGAAGCCACCCCTGGACCTCCGCGTGTGTCCGGTCCCCGGCCCGGGCGGTGGCCAGCAGCCTCTCCGCCTTGGTGCCTTCTTCGCGGACGCGGGCGAGATCTGCCTCCCACGCGGCCCGCGCCGCTTCGTCGTCGGCCTTCGGTGGGGCGACATATCTTCCCGAACCGAGATCAAAGAGGAGGCCTGCGATGGCGCCGAGGTCGTTCGATAGCAGGTCCCGATAACGCGAATTCGCCGCGATGATTCCTGATCGCATGGCCAGGTACTCGTCCCAACGGCCGAGCTTCACGTGTGCGCCCGTCAGTGCGTTGTACCCCTTGACGATCGCGGTGTTGAACTGCGGCGCGATCATCGGATGCACGAAGTAGAGAAGATTCGCCGCAGCCGGGCCCAGACCCTTAATCCTCCGGGTATCGAGGTCGCGGATCGCGGCGACTACGCCCTCCTCCCCGGCGCAGCAGATGCATGAGTTCAGGAACCGCGCGAAGGCCAGCTGGTTGTGGCGGTTCTCGTAGATGTCAGGGATGCGCAGCTTGGGCTTCCAGAGAAATGCGTGATCGGCGCCTTTGAAGATCTGCCGCTGCTCGGCGATGGAGTGCACGACCGTTTCCAGCGACGAGCCTTTGTAGGCATTGCCGAACGTGCCCGCCTCGATTTCGCGGCTGACTTCCGCGATTCCGGTGCGGATGGACCGGAAGTTCTTGAGCCGCTGGTCCCACAGGAACCACGAGCGGTACGTCCCGCCGGAATCATCGCGCCAGCGCTGGATGAGCGTCGAGAGAGCGGGATTCATGGATGAGAGCGTATCGGTTTCTCAGGCGACTGCGCAGCCGGAACTTTGTCCATCGTGGCGGTCCGCGCACGTGAATCGGACGATTCGCGCGGCGGAGCGGACTGCGGCCGCCTTGGAATGGCGCACCCGCGCCGTGGGGCGAACGCTTCGCGCGGTGGAGTGAACGATCCGCGCCTTGGAGTCGGTCACCCGCGCCTTGGAGCGATCCATCCGCTCCGTGGAGCCGTTCATCCGCTCCCGGGAGCGAGTCATCCGCTCCGTGGAGCGAATCGTCCGCTCCAGCCCGCCACGGACGCACGTAAAGCCATGATTTACAGCCGCTTACGGCGTTTCGGCCGGCTGAGGCGGATTCGCGGCACCCCCGTTTCCCGCTTGTAACCGTCCGTTATCCGGGCTATGCTGGCCGACGCTCGGAGAACATTTTATGTCCGATTACATCCCCGACGGCGATGCTATTTGGAAATCGAATGATCCCACCTTTTGACGATTCCGGCTTCCTCCCCGCTGGCGTCCACCCGGCGACCTTTGCTGAAATCGAGGCACGCT
>JBGPED010000057.1:0-14861 GCA_041482595.1 Acidobacteriota bacterium | reverse complement strand
CCGACGGCTCGCCGAACAGTCGCGGCTCGATCACCTCCCCGAAGCGCAGATAGATGCGCGGACGCATGGCCGCCCGCCGGGCCGCGGGCGACAGGCGGGGCCGATGCGACGAGAGAAAAATGCGCGCCCGCTCGACGTGCTTGCAGGTGTGCAGGCGGTTCGCCTCGAAGTCGGGGCAGTCGCACGAATGCGGTCCGTCCGCTCCGCCGCGCAGGTGCACGCGGTACGCGAACCCCGAGGGGCTCTCGACGCGCACGAATGCAGATCTGTCCGGCCGCACCCGAAGTTTTTCGCGCCGGGCGGCGACCACGCGCTCCTCGATCGCGCGCTGGCGCGCTTCGTCCACAGGGGGGCCGCCGCGTGTCCGGACCAGCAGTTCGTCCAGGCGGCGCCGCGCTTCGGACACGCTCGCTCGTCCGGGTGACGGATGAAGCATGGCGGGGGCCGGTCTCGGTGGCCCGGCGGCGGTCCCGTCCTGCCCCACCTGCCGTGCGTCGCGGGCCAGCCAACTCCTCAGGGTCAACGCGGCGGCGACTTCGTGCTTGCAGGGCTCCCGCCAAGACGGGCAGGAGCAGCGGTGCTGGAGTCCGTCGTTGTCCGCCCAGAGCGCCACTTCGTAGTCGCCGCTCCGTCCCCGGACCACCGAGGTCACACTCTCGTCCGAGCCGACGAATCGGCCCACGCGCTCCCCGCGGGCGTAACGCGCGCCTTCCCGCATGGCCTGACCCTTGACGCCGGCCAGGAAATTATCGAGCATCGGCAGGACGATCACGCGTTCATCCCTCCGTTCACCGGGCACCGCAGCGCCCGCATTCTACCTCGCCCCGCTTCTGCCGACGCAGGCGCTTCGCTTGCACCACGCACAATTTGTTTGTCGCAGGTCTGCTGGCGCTGGTCTCCGGTTGCTGCCTCGGAACAGCCGATGTATCGGTACGTCACAGAGCCGCGAACGGACCGCGCTCTAGCGCACGAACCCGTACTGGACGAGCAGCAGCGTGTCGTCCTGCACCAGGCCGATGTCCGGAGCGTACAGCTTGAACTCCAGGGCCTTCGGCTCGAGCGGGGTGGTCTCTGCCGACTTCACGCACTTGCTGAACGTCCCCGCGGGTGTGGTCACGACCTGGTCCATGGCCACGAATTCCGCCTGGTCCATGGCAACACCCGGGGCTACCTCCTGGAAGTAGCGTGAGCCCAGCAGGACGATCCCGGGCATGACCAGGCCCGGCTTCGCTCCGTTCACCCCGGCCAGCCAGGAGCCGCTGTGGTCGACGATCACGCCGGCCGTGTAGAGGTCCACCTCTTCTCCGAAGTAGAAGACGCTGTTGTTCTGGGTGCAGATCGCGAAGTAGTTGCGCGACACCTCTGCCAAGACGCCGTTGTGGGTCTCGCGCTCTTCCACAAGCCTCGTCTCGACCTTGCCGAAACGTCGCGTCTTGCCGGCGACGGTGATCGTGTTGACGACCGTTTCCCCGGCCTCCTCACCCTGGAAGATGGTGCGGTAGCCGGGCTCGAGGATGAAGTACGGGTTCCGGCCGGTGGACGAGAAGGTGCAGGCCTCCAGCCTGAAGTCCTGGGTGAACGGCTCGCTGTTCTTGTTCCCCTGTTGGGCCGCGGCCAGCTGCGGCAGCGCCAGGATGGCAAGCGCCAGGCACGACTTGAACGCCGATTCCAGCATTCTGCGCATGGGGATCCTCCTTATTTCTTGATGGAATCGGTATACCACGAGGTTCCGCTCCGCATCAACCCGTGCCGATTTGCTACACTCCCCCTTCGTTCGTTCAGCCAATGCCGCGGGTGACGCTGGCAGGCCGGCGTCGCCTGAGGAGGGACGGAGTTTCCCGCAGATGGAATTCGCCGCCAACCAGATGGTCGGCCACTACCGCCTCGTCGAGAAGATCGGCGAGGGGGGCATGGGGGTGGTGTGGCGTGCGCTCGACACCACGCTCGACCGCGAGGTGGCGATCAAGGTCCTTCCGGACCTGTTCGCCGAGGACCCCGACCGGCTGGCGCGCTTCGAGCGCGAGGCCAAGCTTCTCGCGTCGCTCAACCACCCCGGCATCGCCACAATCCACGGGCTGCACCAGGCCGGGGGGGTCCGGTTCCTCGCGATGGAGCTGGCCCCGGGCATCGACCTCGCCCGGCGGCTGGCCGAGGGGCCGATGCCGATCGACGAGGCGCTGGCGATCGCTCTGAGGGTGGCCGAGGCGCTCGAGGCCGCCCACGAGAGCGGCGTCATCCACCGCGACCTGAAGCCGGCCAACATCCAGGTCACGCCGGACGGCAAGGTGAAGATCCTCGATTTCGGCCTGGCGAAAGCACTCGAGTCCGAGGCGTCGGGCTCGCGGGCCTCGATCTCGCCGACGCTCACGACCCCGGCGACCCGGGCGGGCGTCATCCTCGGCACCGCCGCCTACATGAGTCCGGAGCAGGCGAAGGGGAAGAAAGTGGATAGGAGGACCGACATCTGGGCCTTCGGTTGCATACTCTACGAGATGCTTGCCGGGCACCGTCCGTTCGGCGGCGAGGGGATCTCCGAGGTGCTCGCGGCGGTGATCATGGCCCCGGTCGACTTTCAGGCCCTGCCGCCGGCGATCCCGGCCCGTGTCCTGCAGCTCGTGCGCCGCTGCCTGGAGAAAGACCCGCGCCGCCGGCTCCGCGACATCGGCGAGGCGCGCTTCGTCCTGGAGGAGACTCTGTCCGGCGCGGCCGAGGAGGCCGCGACGACGCCCGCCGCGGCAGCGCCGGCCGCGGCGGCCCGCCGGTCAAAGGCGCGTCTCGTCGCGGTGGCCCTCGGCGCGGCCGCGGTCGCGGCCCTCGGGACGGCGGGCACCTTCATGTTCCTGTCGGCGCCCCCGGAAGAGCCGCCCGTGCGGCGCTTCGAGATTCAGGCGACCGGTCCGTTCCGTTCGAACATCGCGGGCCGGCTCATCGAGATTTCTCCCGACGGCAGGGCGATCGCCCACATCGAGGCCGGCAGGCTCTTCGTGCGCCCGCTGGCGCGGACCGAGCCGATCCTGATTCCGACCCTGTCCGAGCCGGTCCTGATCTTCTGGTCGCCCGACAGCTCCTTCATCGGCTACGCGGCGGGCGGGAAGCTGTGGAAGGCGCCGGCGGGCGGGGGCGAGAGCGCGATGATCGCTGACATCGGGACGCAGCTGGGGGGCGGCAGCGGCGCCTCGTGGTGCCCGGACGGAAAGATCGTCATCGGGAGCGGTGACAGCGGTCTCTTCAGGGTGTCGGCGCAGGGGGGCGACCTGCAGGAGTTCATCCCGCTCCTGAAGGACAAGGAGAGCGACCTCCACGACCCCGCCTGCCTCCCCGATGGCAGCGTTCTGTTCGTGCCGCACGCACAGGAGGGGCGCCCCAACGCGCTGATCGTTTACGCGCAGGGTCGGAGGAAGGAGCTTCTCAGGCTCGCGGCGGACCAGGACATCTGGTACCCGGTCTATTCCCCCACCGGACACATCCTCTACCATCGGCACCCGGCCAACGCCGGGGTCTGGGCGCTGCCGTTTTCGCTGGCGCGGCACGAGGCGACCGGCGAGCCGTTCATGGTGGCGCCGGATTCCGACGTGCCGAGCGTCTCGGCCGACGGCACCCTCGTCCACGTCAAAGGCAGCGGGTCGCGGATGACCCAGCTGGCGTGGGTGGACAGGAGCGGCAAGGTGCTCGGGGCGATCGGCCCGCCCCAGCAGCAGTGGCCCTTCCCCGAGCTGTCCGCCGACGGCCGACACGTGGCGATCGCCGCCAGGGAGAACGACGTCAACGACGTCTGGATCCACGACGTCGAGCGCGGCACCCGGACCCGCCTTTCCGCCAGCAACGTCCCGTACAGCATCGAGGCCTGGACACCCAACGCGGAGAGCATCCTCTACAGCGAGGGAACCGTCACGCTCCAGACGATGAAGATCAAGTCCGCGGACGGCGGCGGCGAGGCGCGAACGCTCCACAGCGGCTGGGCCGCCGCCTATTCCGCCGACGGCAGGTACATCCTGTTCTCCGAGTCCGGTCAAACCACCAACACGGACGTCTGGTATCTCGATACGAAGGGGGACGGCAAGCCGGTGCCCCTGGTGGTGGGACCCGGACAACAGGCGTGGCCGCGCCTGTCGCCAGACAACCAATATTTCGCCTACGTCTCGGACGAGGGCGGGAACGACGAGGTGTACATCAAGCGGTTCCCGGGCGCCGGCGGCAAGTGGCAAGCGTCGGTCGGCGGCGGGACGTGGCCGCGCTGGAGTCACCGCGGCAACCGGCTCTACTACGTCCACGAGAATACCATCATGGAGGTCGACGTCACCCTGGGGCCGGAACCCCGCCTCGGCACCCCGCGGCCGGTCTTCACCCGCAAGCCGCTCGGCTGGTCGCTCATCTTCGGCTGGCCCCCGGGGTTCGACGTCTCCCCGCAGGAAGACCGCTTCGTGATCGTGCAGCCGCTGAACGACAAGCAGGATCTCAGCGGCATCGTGGTCGTCGAGAACTGGTCCCGCGAGTTCAACCACGCGACCCCATGAAACTCTTCGCCGGGCTGACACTGTCGACATGTCTGCTCGCAGGCCACGCGTTCCTCCACGAGACGCGGGCGGGCGGCCCCCCATCATCGTCCCGCGATCCCGCCGCGGCGGTCGCCGCCGCGATCGACCGGCTGCGCGGTGTTCACCTCGAGGGGATGTCCACCGCCGACAAGGACGTTCTGGGAGCGCGGCTCGACCGGGCGTGGGACACTTTCTTCGATCACCCGGATGAGGCGAAGAAGGCCATCCTCAAGGTGCTGGCGACCGAGAAGGACGACAACTTTCTCCTGGTCGATCTGGCCCATCTGCTCACGATTCTCGATCCCGATGACCTCGAGCCGGCCGCGGCCGCTCTGATCAAGGCGAAGGTGACGGCGGATCCACCCGGGACATTCCACGCCGCGGCCAACATGGCGGCGCTCCACTGCGGCGCCTGCCTGCCCGCGGTCCTGAGGATCCTCGAGATCAAGGACGCCGGCACGCAGATCGTGGAGCACGCCCTGCCGATCGACCCGGAGCTGATGCTCACCTTCACGCTCGGCCAGTACGGTGACGACGCGATAGCACCCGTCAGCGCGAAGCTCTCCTCCGACAACTGCGTCGTGAGAGGGAGCGCGGTGCTGGCGCTCGGGGTGCTGCAGCCGCCGTCGATTCCGGCGGCGATGCGCACGATCGCGACCGAGGATGCCTGCGTGGATGCGCGCAGCAAGGCCTGGGTCGCGCTGGGGCTCCTGGACGACCCTTTGCTTGTCGGCGCGATCACGAAGCGGCTGGCGAGCGCGTCGCCGGCGCCGAAACTCGAGCGCCTCGGGATGGCGCACGGGCTGGGCGCCACGTTCTCGTCCGCGGCGAACGGGCCACTCCGGACGCTGATGAAGGACTCCGACCGGGGTGTGGCGTCGGCCGCGCGGCGCGCCCTGCTCGGTCTCCAGGAGCTGGAGAAGCGGATGGATCAGATCAAAAAGGATCGCGCCGGTGTCTCGCCGAGGAAACGGGCCAGGATGATCCGGCGGCTCGAGAAGGCGGCGAGGGACGGCGAGATCAATCTTGGCCCTGAGCCGGACGATCTGCTGACGACGCTGACTCCCGCCGACATCCCGCTCCTCAACCGCGCCCGCGCGGCCGTGCTCGGCCGTCTCTCCGACGAGTGTCTCGACGAGTACTACCCGATGACCCACGCGGTCCGCGCGCTGCGAGGCTACCTCGCCGTCGCCGGCGGGCCGCCACACGATTGAGCCCGGCCGGGACTCTGCCCCGGGTCGACCGTAAGGACGACGCTCGCCTCGGCCTCGCCGGATTCTGAACCGCGCCGTCGATCCTCCTTGACCTCGTGACCAGATGTGACTATCTTGTGGTCATGAAGAGAGTCAAGATCGCCGCCCTCAAGGCTCGCCTGAGCGAGCACCTGCGTCAGGTGCGGCGCGGCGAGACCTACACGGTGATGGACCGCGAGACTCCCGTCGCCCGGCTGCTTCCCTACGGCGCGGGAAGCGAACCTCTCAGGGTCCGCAAGCCCCTGCGGCGTGTCCCCTCGCTTCAGGACGTTCGGCTGCCGCCCCCACTCAAGCTCGACGTCGACCCGGTCGCCCTCCTCCTCGAGGAAAGACAGGTCGAGCGTTGATCGCCTATCTCGACTCGTCCGTGCTGCTGCGCGTCGTCCTCGGACAGCGGGGCAGATTCAAGGAGTGGCGGACCGTTCGGGAAGGCGTGGCCAGCGCCCTGGCCGAGGTCGAGTGCCTGCGGACACTCGACCGACTCCGGCTTCGCGGCGCGATCACCGACGTCGAGCTGTCGAGGCGTCGCGAAGCGGTTTACCGGCTGCTGGAAGAAATCGAGATCGTGGAGCCCACCCGGCCCATCCTGGCACGGGCGTCCCTTCCCCTTCCGACACCGATCGGCACCCTCGACGCCATCCACCTTGCCACCGCCATGCTGTGGCGGGAATCCTCTGCCGCCGACCTGGTGTTCGCGACGCACGACTCGGCGCTGGGCATCGCGGCGCGCGCCAGCGGCTTCAGGGTCGTGGGAACCTGAGGCGCGCGCGGATCCCTGCCTCTCACTGTGAGAGTGCCGCTCCGAGTCTCGTGATAATCTCGCGGACGCTGCTTGGAGCCGCGAGGCGTGCCGGTGAACTTCGTCGCCATCGACTTCGAGACCGCCGACTACGGGCCCGACAGCGCCTGCGCGGTGGCGCTCGTGCGCGTGGAGGACGGCCGCATCGCGGACCGGGCCTGCCGGCTGATCCGGCCGCCCCGGCGCGAATTCGTGTTCTCCTACATCCACGGCATCACCTGGACCGACGTGGCCGGCGAGCCGACCTTCCGCGAGGTCTGGCCCGGCCTGTCGCGGCTTCTGTCGGGGGCGCAGTTCCTCGCGGCGCACAACGCCCCCTTCGATGCGGGCGTGCTGCGCGCCTGCTGCGCCGCCGCGGGGCTGCGGCCGCCTCGCCTCGGGTTCGAATGCACCGTGCGGCTCGCGCGCGCGGTCTGGGGCATCTTCCCGACGAAGCTGCCCGATGTCTGCCGCCACCTGCGCATCCCGCTCCGTCACCACGACGCCGCCTCCGACGCCGAAGCCTGCGCGCGCATCGTGATCGCCGCGCGGGAGGACGGTGCGCGGCAGGACGCTGCGCAGTCGGTCGGCTCGCCGCCGAGTGCTGCGCGGGTCGTCCGCCGTGGTTCCTCCCGTTCGACTCGTCATTCCAAGGAATTTCCCAAAAAACTGTGTTGACGTTCGAAGTCGCCGCGGGCGTCGGCTCTGCAGGCCGTCGGCCCCGGACGGCCGCTCGATCCGCGTCACTCCGCGACCCTCCGCGGCGCGCGGCGATCGGGATGACTGTGCTATCGTCGTCCTCGCTCACACCACCGGAGGGGAACGATGTCCAGGACGGAGGAGGTCCACGAGGGTTCGTGCTGCTGCGGGCGGGTGAAGTACCGGATGCAGGGGCCGTACGGCACGTTCAGCCACTGTCATTGCACCGATTGCCGCAAGACGCACGGCGCGGCGTTCGCGACTTACATCGGCGTCGAAAGCGCGCGCTTCAGTTTCCTCAAGGGCGAAAGCGAGATCGCGGGCCACACGACCGAGACCGGCACGCGGCGTAACTTCTGCCGTCACTGCGGCTCGACTCTCACCTGCACTGTGACCAGCGAGCCGGCCAATGTCTACGTGGCGACCGGCACTCTCGACACGCCGCTCCGTCTGAAGCCCGAGTACCATATCTTCCTCCGCAGCAAGGTGCCCTGGCTCGAGATCCACGACGGCCTGCCGCAGCACCAGACCTTCGCGGAGTGACCGCGGAAGCTCCCGATGATGGACCGATCCGAACGCTCACCCGACTCCGCGGCGATCCCCGCCGATCGCATCGCGACTCTCCGCCGCCGCGAGGACGCGGCGTTCGCCGAGCGCCGGCCGCGCTCGCGGGCGCTTTACGAGCGGGCGCACCGCTCGATGCCGAACGGCGTGCCGATGTCCTGGATGGTGGAGCTGTACGAGCACCTGTCGATCTTCGTCGCCTCGGGCGAGGGGGCGACCTTCACCGACGTGGACGGTCACCGCTACTTCGACACGAACATCGGCGACATGAGCACGTTCTGCGGTCTCAACCCGGAGGCGGTGGCGGAGGCGGTTGCGCGCCAGGCGCGCCGCGGCCTGCAGTACCTGCTCCCCGTGGAAGACGCGGTGTGGCTCGCGGAGGAGCTGGCCCGTCGTTTCCGCCTGCCGCAGTGGCAGTTCACCCTGTCGGCGACCCTCGCCAACGTCGAGGCGATCCGCCTGTGCCGTTTCGTCACCGGCCGCCCGGTCGTCCTGATGTTCGAGGGGAAATACCACGGTCACGCCGAGGAGTGGCTGGTCGATTCGAAGGACGGCAAGCGCGTGCCGGCCTATCCTGGGGTGTCGGTATCGGCGGGTGGCCAGGTCCGGCACGTCCCGTTCAACGATCAGACGGCGCTCGAGCGGGCGCTTCAGCCCGGCGACGTGGCCTGCGTCGTGACCGAGCCGGCGCTCACCAACTCCGGCGTCATCCAGCCCGACCCAGGGTTCCACGCAGCGCTGCGGGTCCTGACGCGCGCCCGCGGGACGCTCCTGATCATCGATGAGGCGCACACGCTCGTGTGCGGGCCGGGCGGGCTCACGCGGCGCTTCGCTCTCGATCCGGACATCTTAACGCTGGGGAAGTTCATCGCGGGGAGCGTGCCGCTCGGCGCCTACGGCATGACGGCGGTTCTGGCGGAGCGGTTCGCCCGTCCCGATCCCGCGAACCCGCGCGCCACCTTCGCCTCGGGCGGGACGCTCTTCGCCAACGCGCTGTCAATGGCCGCGGCGCGGGCGTCCTTCGAGCACGTGCTGACCGAGGACGCCTACGCCCGCACCGCCGAGCTCGGAGCGCGTCTCGCCGACGGCATCGAGGAGCGCTGCCGTCGCCGCGGGCTTCCCTGGCGCGCGCACCGTCTGTTCGCCCGCTCCGGCTACTGCTACGGCCCCGACCTGCCGCGCAACGCCGCGGACTATCACGCGATCATGCGCCCCGACCTTGCCCACCTGATGCGGGTCTACTTCGCCAACCGCGGCATCTGGGAGGCGATCACCACGGCCGGACCCACCGTCTCCGTCGCGGCCACTGCCCTGGACATCGATCGCTACCTCGGCTGCCTGGACGAGTTCCTGGGTGAGCTGACGGCCTGACCCGCGGGCGGGTACGGCTCGAACACCGCGCCGGACGGCTTTCCCGCCTTGACTCCCCCCAGGCCTGCCCCCATCTTTGATCTGCGGCCGAAAGGGCCCCTCCGGGTCGATCCAGCAGGCCGCCTCGAAAGGTCGTGAGACGTGAAGCGGCGTCGGCCCTCCGCCGGCAAGATGCTGGTTCCGGGTGTTGCGGTCGTCATCCTCGCCTCGGGGATCGTCCTGGCCCTGTGGCAATCGCGGTCCCACGCCTCGATGGATCTCCGTTCCGCCGGCTCGGCGGTGTTCTCGCTCCGGACGGAAGTCGATTTCGATACGGGCGAGGAGACGCCGAGACGGGCAACGCTCGAAGGGACGGGAGTCGTCCTGTTCAATCGCTTCGTCCTGACCGTGGCGCACGCGGTGACGCAGGAGCGTCTCGAGATGACGATGCGCACACCGCGCGGCGAACTGACCCTCCCGGTCGAAGGTCGCCTCATCTCGGAGAAGACTTACCTCCTCTCCGGCGACCTGCGCGTGCCGCTCGTTCCCCTGGTGCGCGACGCCAGGAGCGACCTGGCGCTGTTCCGGCTCCCCGAGAAGTCCGGTCTTCCCTCCTTCCCCTTCCCGATCGGCGACAGCGAGGCCCTCGATCTGGGAGACACGGTCGGGGTTCTCGGCAGCGATCCCGCCGCCGGGGCCGTGTTCCGTCCGGCGTCGGTCGCGGCCCTGCGCGGTGCTGCAGCCATGAAGTCGGTGACCAGGAACGACGACGTCTTCCTGATGTCGCTCGCCCTCACCGAGGGCGAGAGCGGCGCGCCTGTCCTGGTGAAGCGGAACGGGGCCTACGAGCTGGTGGGGCTGGCGCAGGGGACCTACGTCGGGCCGCGCCAGCTGGCCTGGGCGATCCGGATCGTCCCGGCCCTCGAAGCGCTGGCGCGCCGGGAGGACCCGGGCGATGTCCGGAAGTTCCTGCACCTCTGCGGTGTCGGGCCGCGGGCGGCCATGGCGGAGCCCCGCAGCCGGCACTTCCGCTCCGGGACTCCGCCATCCGCCGCTCTCTAGCGCGGGGCCTGCCCTTCACGCGTCCGGACGGTCAGATCGAGAGCGTCCCTTCCTTCACGACGGTCTTCCCGTCCACCTCGAGCGTGGCGTGCGGCACGAAGAATTCCTGCGCGAACTCCGACTTGTTGGGGCTGTCCGTCCAGGGCGCCTGGCCGATCCCGATCGTCACCATGCCGGCCATCTCGAAGGTGCTGTAGTCGGAGCCCTTGATCATGTGGCTGTTCGGGTTGACGCCGATGTCGATGAACGAGAACACGTCCTTGTCGCCGGACGACTTGGCCAGGGCCTCCTTCAGCGCTTCGGCGTTCTGGGCCGCCTGGATCTGCGTGACCTTGCCGTTCACGAACGTGAGCCGCAGGTCCTTCATCTTGATGCCCCGGTACTCCGCCATCGGGACGACCACCGTGCCGTTCACCGAGGTGGCGTCCGGCGCGGCGTAGACCTCTCCGGCCGGCAGCCACACTTGCTCCGGCCGGTCGACAGGCATGCGACGGATCTGGCCGTCGCTGACCCCGACGTTCCTGCCGGCCAGCCTCAGCCTGAGGTCGGTCCCCGCCTGCGTCCTGATCCTTATCTCCCGCCCGGAGGCCAGGACCTGCTGCACCTGGTTCGCCTTCTCCTGGATCGCGGCGTGCGGGGTCTGGACCGCCTGCCAGAAGCGCGCCTCGAACTCCGCCATGGGAATCCCGTAGTAGCGCGCGATCTCCTCGGTCGGCATGAGCGGGTTGCCGAGACCGAGCGATCGTATCGGCCGGGCGTAGACCGCGTCGGTGATCGCCTGCGCCGCCTTGCGGGTCAGCGCCACGCGCTCTTCGGGGGCCTTGGAGAGATACGCCGGGTCCTGCACGCCGCCCAGGTCGATGAAGACGTCCATCTGCTTCACCTCGCTCAGGGTCAGCGGGTTGGGTGTCTCCAGGAGCTGCGCCGGCGCCTCGGCCAGGATTTTCTTCTCGACCGCGGGCGACTCCAGGACCATGTGCGGGAAGGCGCCTTTCTTCGCGACCTCCACCGCGATCGCCTCCATCAGCAGGATCTTCGTGGAATCGCCGCTGATCAGGACCCCCTCTTTCTCCTTCACCTGCACCGAGTCGTTCACGATCATCCGCGCGATCGTCGGGTAGTCCGGCGCCCCGGATCGCTTGTCCACCGTCTGCGCCGGTTTTCCCGGCGGCGCTCCGAGCGCCGCAACCGCCAACCCGAGCACGACCAGACCGAACACGCACGGTGCCACATAACGACGCCGATTGTTGCGCATCTGACCTGCCCTCCCCTTGATCGCGGGCCGCACGAGCCGGCGATCGGTAATCGCTCACTCCTGTTGTCGAGGAATGGACCCTTTCCCTGCTGCCTGCGCTCGCTCACGGGGACATGGCGTCACCCCCATTCCGGCACTGCACGAGAGATCTGGCGGCGGACGGAGGACCGTGGACGAATCTCCGGGCCGTGGCGGAAGCGGAACGATAGCGGACCTTGGATCCAGATCGACTGCCCTGCGGTTGTCCTGTGTAGCACAGCGAGATCGTACCGTCAAGCGGTCAGGGGCGTTCGGTCAGGGGCGTTCAGGGACGAGGTAACGCAGGAACCAGTCGCGCGCCAGCCGCGCCACCTCCTCCAAAGCACCCGGCTCCTCGAAAAGGTGAGTCGCCCCGGGAACAATCTCGAGTCTCTTCGGGCCGGCGAACCGCTGCATCGCCTCGTGGTTGAGAGCGAGCACCTCGCGATCGTTCTCCCCGACGATGAGCAGGACCGGTGCCGTGACGCGCGACAGCGCCTCTCCCGCCAGGTCGGGCCGGCCGCCGCGCGAGACGACCGCCCCGACGGCGCGCGGCCGGCCGGCCGCCGCGACGAGGGCGGCGCCCCCGCCCGAGGAGGCGCCGAAATAGCCGACCTTGAGGCGGTCGACTCCCGGCCGGCGGGCCAGCCAGTCGGTCGCTCCGAGCAGCCGCCGGGCCAGCATCTCCGCGTCGAATCTCAACGCGGCGGTGCGCGCGTCCAGCACTTCTTCTTTCGGCGTCAGGAGGTCGAACAGCAGCGTCGCCAGTCCGCCCTCCTGGAGCACCTCGGCCACGTCACGGTTGCGCGGGCTGTGGCGGCTGCTGCCGCTGCCGTGCGCGAACACCACGATCCCCGCGGCCCTCTCGGGCACCGCGAGGCCGCCCTCGAGCCGCACACCGTCCACGGGCACGCTCACCGTGGTTTCGAGGTCCGCTGATATCGTCGTTCTCTTCATCGCGGCTCCCCCATGCGCGCTACCGCTGCACCCGGATCGCGGCGTGGAACTCCTCCAGGACCTCGCGCACGTGCTCGTCCCCAACCGGAGCGAAGTTGTTGTAGAACTGGCCGACCGCGTAGAACCGCGCCGGGAAGTACGGGCAGACGAACTGGTCCGCCTCTTCGCGCAAGAGCAGGGATGCATCGCGCGTGCCCACCGGCACGGCCACCACCAGCCGGGCCGGGTGGTGCCAGCGCACCGAGCGCACCGCGGCGCGCATCGTCGCGCCGGTCGCCAGGCCGTCGTCCACCAGGATGACCGTGCGGTCCCGGATGGCGGGCGGTGGCAGGGAGCCGCGCAGGAGATTCTGGCGTTTCTGCGCCTCCTGCATCCGGGCGCTCCGCTCTTCCTTCAGGTAGTCCTTCGTCACGCCCAGCTGATGCACGAGCGCCTCGTTCACGAACACGCCGTCGTCGGCCGTCACGGCGCCGATCGCCAGCTCCGGCCGGTCCGGCGCGCGCAGCTTGCGGGCGACGATGACGTCGAGATCGCCGTGCAGGCGACGCGCGACTTCCGCCGCGACGATCACGCCGCCGCGCGGTATGCCGAGCACCAGCACGTCCCGGTCCCGGTAGGATCGCAGATGGTCCGCCAGGACCGCTCCCGCGTGCTCGCGGTCGCTGAAGAAGAACCCGTCCACAATGAGACGATCGGACTCGTTGTCCATGGGACTCACCTCACACGTGCGGGATCACGGCGGGACGCGTCCTCTTGCCGGCGAGCGCGACGGTGCTGGCCTGCGGCCCCTTGTCCCCCATCTCCTCGGTGAACCTCACGCGCGCCCCGACCTTGAGCCTGCCGAAGCCGCCGAGAACGCTGTTCGCGTGGAAATACACCTCCCGTACATCTTCCGTCTCGAGAAAGCCGTACCCCTCGGGCGACAGCCGCGCGACACGGCCATAGACCGCCCCCTCGTGGGCCTTCACCTGGCCGCGCCGGTGGCGGATCTGATCCATCAGCTGGCGCCTGACGGCATCGAAGGCATCGCGCACCGCGACGTAAACGTCCTCGTGCGCGCCGTGCTTGACCGGCTGCCGGCGGGACAGGATCTCGCGCCCGGGAACGGTCACGTCGACGCGCACTCGGTAGAGCTTCCCGCGCAGGTGCCGGCGATGCGGCGCTTCGACCATGACCCGGCAGGAGATGATGTCCGGATGGTAAGTCTCGAGGCTCTGCGCCCTCCGGCGCACCGCCCGCACCACGGCGGCGCTTCGATCCATGTTTCGGAAGGAAACCTGCACTGGAATCTGCACGTCATCACCTCTGCCGGCCGGTAGCGCCGGCGGTGAGGTCTCTGCCGCCGGCGCGTCCTTCGGCATCGGTGTGCGTCACGGATGGCAGACGCCGTAATCCATGCCGGCGCACACGCACGCACCCCCGATCTGGGCGTTCTCGTACCCCGTGATCATTCCGTGGCAGTCGGCCACGAGCTGGCACGGTGGTGTCGATTCCCCGAGCATCGGCAGCGGGGATTTCCGCGGACGCTCGCCGCCCACCCCGCCCGTCCCGCCGGAGCCCACGCCGGGCAGCACCGGAGGATTGTTCATCACGCTCACGTCCATCCGCGACGCCAGGTCAATCAGACCGCCGTGCGCGGCCAGAAGACCGATGCCGTTCTCGGCGATCGTCGCCGGACCGTCGAACCGCACATGGCAGCTCGACGCGACGATACCGCTCCCCGTGTTGTTGAGGAGGCTCACGCCGCGCGCAGGCGAACCGGTCTCGATGACCAGGTTGCCGAACTCGCAGACGATGGCGTGCGACAGGTTCCACACGATCCGGCTGCCCGTGACGAGCGCATCCGAATGCTCGACCAGAATGCCCGCCTCCGTGAACCCGGTGATCTCGAGGTTCTCCAGCACGACGCGGGGCGAATTCTTGATCAGGATGCCGGTCGGCATCGTCTTCATGCCGGTCAGCCGCGCGCCCGCATCCAGGCCGATGAGCCGGATCTCGTGCCCCTTCGGCGCGAGCCGGTCGGCCAGGATCAGGCTCTCGGCGTAGTTTCCCGGCGCGATGTAGATGGCGACATGCCGGTCGAGGACGATCGGGATCCGATCGATGGCCGCCTGGATCGTCCGGCAGCCGTTGTTAGCATTCTGGCAGGTTCTGGCGTCGTTTCCGGAGATCCCGTTGACGTAGTAATCCATGTGTCCGGCGGCCGTCGCCGTGAGCGGCGTCGAGACCAGGGCCGCGCCACACAGCGCGGCAAGCATCATCTTCCGCATTGCGCACCTCATGGCATGTCTGTCGACTGGTGTCCGCCGCGCCTTGCGGCGGTGTGCTTGCGCCGGCCGGCCGGGCGCGCCGTCTGTCGGCGGCCGCGCGGTGCGGCGAGGGATGGTGTG
>JBGPED010000056.1:0-14996 GCA_041482595.1 Acidobacteriota bacterium | reverse complement strand
TTCTTCACCGAGGAGATCGGGATGCCGGTCCACTTGGAGATGACCTCCTCGATGTCCTCCTGGGTCACCTCGAGGACGGCGCGGCGCTCTTCCTCCTCGCGCACCTTGAACTCGTCGTACTTCTTCCTGAGGAGTATCTCCTCGTCGTGCTGCTTCACCGCCTTTTCGAAGTCCTTGCGGAACAGGTAATTCTTCATGCTGCTGACGGCGCGCTCGATGTCCCGCTCGAGGTCCCGGATCTCGCGGTAATTCATGCGCCGGCGAAGCTTGACGCGCGCGCCCGCCTCGTCGATCACGTCGATCGCCTTGTCGGGAAGGAAGCGATCGGTGATGTAGCGGTTGGACAGGGAGACGGCGGCGCGCAGGCCCACCTCCGTGTAGCGGACCTGGTGGAACTTCTCGTAGCGCTCCTTGACGCCGCGCAGGATCAGGAGGGTCTCGTCCTCGCTCGGTGGGTGCAGCCGGATCGGCTGGAAGCGGCGCACCAGCGCCCGGTCCTTCTCGATGTAGCGATGATAATCCTTGGGCGTGGTGGCGCCGATGCACTGCACCTCGCCGCGCGACAGGGCCGGCTTGATGATGCTGGCCGCGTCGAGGGAGCCCTCCGCGGAGCCGGCCCCGATGAGCGAGTGGATCTCGTCGATGAAGATGATGATGTCCTCGTTCCCGATGATCTCGGAGATGATCCCCTTCAGGCGCTCCTCGAACTGGCCGCGGTACTTGGTGCCGGCCACGATGAGGCACAGATCGAGGGCCAGGATCCGCTTGCGGGAGAGGGACACCGGCACGCTTCCCTCGGCGATCCTCTGCGCCAGCCCTTCGACGAGCGCCGTCTTGCCGACACCCGGCTCGCCCAGGAGCACGATGCTGTTCTTGCGCCGGCGCGACAGCACCTGGATCATCCGCTGCAGCTCGTTCTCGCGCCCGATGAGCGGGTCGAACACCTGCCGCGCCGCCATCTCCGAGAGATCGCGCGCGAACTCGTTGAGGAACGGAGTCTCCTTGACCTTCTTCGGCAGCGCCCGCTGCTTCCAGACGGCGACCGTGTCCTCGCGCAGGGCGTACAGACGCATCCCCTTCTCGGCCAGGATGCGGCCGGCCGCGGAGTCCTCGACACGCAGAAGGCCGAGCAGGATGTGCTCGTCGCTGACGTACGGGTGCAGGAGACGCTCCGCCTCCTCCTCGGCGCACGCCAGGATCTTCTTGGTCTCTTCGCTGAACGGGATCTCGATGGGGGCCGCCTGCTTTTCCCCCGACGGTCCGCGCGCTTCCAGCTCGGCGCGCAGCAATTCCAGATTGACGCCGGAGCGGGCGAACAGATCGCGGACCAGGTCGTCGCCTTCCTTGATCAGTCCCAGGAGCAGGTGCTCGGAGCCGATCACCTTGCTCCCCATCTGACTGGCCTCGTAGCGGGCGAGGAACAGGACCTTCTTGGCCTTCTCGGTGTACTTCTCGAACATGTGCCGCCCGCCCGACTGTTCCGATCCGTCCGTAATTTTCAGCGGGGAACCTGCGAGGTTCCTGCTTGGACATTGTACCGGCTGCCCGCCGGATCCGTCAAGGAACCGTGCTCCATCCTCAGGACACGGCTGCACTTGGAGGCCAGCCGCGCGCTGTGGGTGACGAACAGGGTGGTCATGCCGCGCCTGCGGTGCAGGTCGAAGAGGAGCGCGAACACGGCCTCGGCGTTTCTCTCGTCCAGGTTGCCGGTCGGCTCGTCGGCCAGGAGCAGGGCGGGCCCGCCGACGATGGCGCGCGCGACCGCCACCCTCTGCTGCTCGCCGCCCGACAGCTCGCTGGGCCGCCTGTCGGCGCACTCCGCCAGTCCGAGCTCCAGAAGGAGCGCCTGGGCGCGCTGCCGGGCCCGGCGCCGGTCCTCCCCGCGGATCAGGAGCGGCATCATGGCGTTCTCGACGGCGCTGAACTCCGGCAGGAGGTGATGGAACTGGAACACGAACCCCAGGTCGCGGTTGCGGTAGACGGCCCGCTCGTGCGAGCCGGCCGCGGCGACGTCGCGGCCTCGGAACAGGATGGAGCCCCGGTCGGGGCGATCGATGCCGCCGACCAGGTGCAGGAGGGTCGTCTTGCCGGTGCCCGACTCTCCCAGTACGGCGACCATCTCTCCGCGCCGCACCTCCAGGTCCAGGCCCCGCAGGACTCCGACGCGCCGTCCCTCCGGACCGAACGACTTCCAGAGATCGGCGCAGCGCAGGATAGGCTCGCCCGCCGGGCTACTCATAGCGCAAGGCCTCCGACGGGTCGAGGCGCGCCGCTCTCCAGGAGGGGTAGAGCGTCGCCAGGAACGACACTCCCACCGTGGCCACCGCCACCGTGACGACATCCAGGGGGCGGATGTGGAACGGCACGTACGGGATGAAGTAGACGTCCACGGGGAGGGCGATCAGACGGTAGCGGTCCAGGATCCAGGCGAGAAGCACCCCCAGGACGATGCCCGCGCCCGTGCCGAGCGCGGCGATGATCAGGCCCTGCATGAGGAAGATGCTCCGGATGCCCTGGGACGTCGCCCCCATCGCCAGGAGCACGCCGATGTCGCGCACCTTCTCCATGACCATGAGGATGAGGATGGAGATGATGTTGAGCGCCGCCACCAGGACGATGAGGCCGATGGCGATCGACATGCCGAGCTTCTCGAAGCGCAGGGCCGAGAAGAAGGTCTTGTTCATCCGGATCAGGTCGTTCACGTAATAGCCGGACCCGAGTGTTTTCTGCACCGCGCGCGACGCATCCTGGAGCCTCTGCGAATCCTTCACCCGCGCCTCGATCGCGCTGGCCTGCGCCGGCTGGAGTCCCACGAAACGGCGGGCCGCCGCGAGCGAGATGTAGATCCGGCTGCTGTCGTAATCGTAGAAGCCGGCGTCGGCCACGCCTGCGACCTCGAACTCGCGGCTCCGCGGAACACTGAAGAACGGGGTGACGTTCGCCTGCGCGATGATCACCCGCACCACGTCGCGCGGCCCCACCCCCAGGTTGAGGGCCAGGTCCTTTCCCAGGATGGCGCGGTCGCGCCCGCCGGCCCCGGGCAGGGACAGGACGCCGAGATCGCCGCGCACCTGCGACGCGAGATCCGTGAGGCCGCGCTCCGCCTGCGGGTCGACACCCTTGATGAGGACCGCGGCGCCCGCCGCGTTCAGCTCGCTCGTCGCCATCCCCTTCTCGTAGACCACGGCCCCCGCCGCCACGACCGGCTCGCACTCCTTGAGGCGCTGGAGCACCGCCGGGGCGTCGTCCAGCGGCCGGCCGCTCAACGAGGAGAAGACCGTGAGGTGGGCGTTCGCCCCGAAGATCTTTTCCTGGATCTGGTCCTGGAAGCCGGTCATCAGCGCCAGGACGACCACGAGCGCCGCCACGCCGACGATGACCCCCAGGACCGAGATGAGGGAGATGACATAGATGATGGCCTGCTTGCGCTGCGCCAGCAGGTAGCGACCGGCGATGAACACAGGGTAGGACATGGAAGGGCAGCCCCACATGAAAGCGCCGGGGAAGGCGCTCGAAGGCGGCCGATGTTACTGCGCTGCCGGACACAAATCAAGGAAGCGGAGGGTCCGCCGCGCCGCCACGAGCCCCGTACAGATTCATCCTCGCCGATCAGGGCCCCGTCGGAGCATAATGGGGGCCACGGAGGACCCCTCCTTGGCGAGTGCGCGCCCGTGGCCTCTCGTCCCGATCGCGATGCTGCTCGCGGGTGCGGTCGTGTCCCGCGGCTCCCCCGCACCGCCCCCGTCCACATCCAGCCTGAGCGAGCGGGCCACGGTCGAGCTCGTCCTGATCGAGGTGTACGTCAGCGACGGCCGGGGCCGGCCGGTCAGGGATCTCACCACGGACGATTTCGCCCTCATGGTGGACGGTCACGCCAAACCGATCCATTCGCTGGAATTCCGCGAGGTCTCCCCTGAAGCGCAGGCTCCGGTCTCCGGAATCGCTCCCGCCGGCGGGACCACGACCGCGCGGACCGCGCCGGGAAATCTCCCCCGGAGGTTCGTGCTGTTCTTCGAAGACAGCACCTCCGCGACGCAGGGACTGACGGAGGCCCGCAAGGCGGCGCAGCGCTTCCTGGGCGGCAATCTGCTCCCGGGAGACGAGGTGGCACTGGCCTCCTACGACAGGAAGCTGCGCCTCCTGCACGATTTCACGACGGACCGCGCGGCGCTGACGCAGGCGATCGAGGACACCCTCGGCGACATGAGGCGCCAAAGCGATTACGCTTCGGAGCAGGGGCAATTCGAGAGGGAGATGGCGGATCTGCTGTCTATGAGCGGCCATGATCGCATGGCGCCGAACCGTCTGATCTTCCTGTCCACCAGCTACGCCGAAGAGTTCACGCCGCGATCCCGGGACGTCCTGCGGGCCCTCACCACCCTGGTCGATTCCCTGGCCGCCTATCCCGGCTACAAGGCGATCGTCTTCATGGGGGACGGCGTGCCGGAGAACCCCGCCGTCGACTTCCTGCAGCGCTTCGGTCCGTCGTCCGTCACGTCTTCCTTCCTCGAGCGGGCCCGCAAGTACGACCTCTCGCAGGAAATCCAGATGCTGGCCCACGACGCCGCGGCCGCGGGCGTGACTCTGCACAGCGTGCAGACCAGCGGGCAGACCGCCGCCACGGGCACGGAGATGCGCGCCGCCGGGCGCCGTTCCAACGCGCTCGAGACGCTCGCCCTGAACACCGGCGGCACCCGGTCGACCTCGAACGATCTCTTCAAGGGACTGGCCGAGGCGGAAAGCGCGGGCCGCGCCTACTACGTGATCGGCTATTCCCCGGAAGGCCCGCCCGACGGGCACTATCACACCGTGCAGGTGCGCGTGAAGCACGTCAACGGCTCGGTGCGCTGGCGCCGGGGCTTCACCCGCCTGCTCCCCGAGCAGGCGCGCCAGCGCGCGGTCGAGGCGGCCTACCTCCTTCCCGAGCTGTACTCCGATCTCGGAGTCGAGATCAGCGCAGTCCCGGGGCCGGCCGGCGGGACGGCGCGCGTTTACGACCTGGTGATTCACGTGCCTCCCGGGCGCGCCGTGTTCGTGCCGCAACAGGGAGGCGCAACCGCCCGCCTGGAGTCGGGGTTCGTCGTGATCGACGAGTCGCTGCACGAGACGGTCCGGGCGGCGCGCGAGGCGCGCATCACCCTGACGGACGCGTCCGCGCAGGGCCGGCTCGGCGTCGATTTCTACAGCAGGATCCGCGTGCCGCTCGACGCCCAGACCATCACCGCTGTCGTCTCCGACCGGGCCGCCGGCACGTTCGGCGCGGCCCGCCTGAAGCTTCCCGCGGCCGCGGGGGCCCGGGCGCCGGGGACGTTCGGGCTGTCGATTTACTCCATGACGGAAAAGAGCCTGTGGGTCGAAGTCCCCCCGGGCCGGACTTCCGCGCCGACCGATGACGCGGCGGCCGACTATACGATCGGACCGGCCCTGAAGACGACTTTCACCGTCGGCGAGGCCCTCGCCTGTGGCTTCCGGCTCGAAGGGGCGGTCCCCCCGGTCGGCCTCCGCCTGGTGATCCGCGACGGTGCGCGCGACCTGCGCAGCATCGACATCACGAGGCCGATTCCCACCGGCGGCGACGGACCGGCGCCGCGCCAGGGATCGATCACGATCAACCTGCCTCTGGACGGGGTCCCGGAGGGAGACTACCAGCTGGTGGTGCGCCAGAAAGATGCCGCGGGGGCCGAGACGGACGCGGGGACGGCGCCGCTCCGCCTGCGGGCGCCGCGCGGGACGGCCGGGACGGAGACGGCGGCCGGGACCTGAGTCGCATCCCCCTCCGGACACGCTCCTAGTCTTCGGTTTTCTCCTGCCGCTTGCGGGCCACCCACTGGCCGGACGTGGGCTGGCCGCCCGACAGGATGAAGCTCTGCCAGGTGCCGCGGATCGTCCGTCCATCGGGCGCGAGGGAGCCTTCGAGATCGGAGGATCGTCCCAGCTTCGAGTCGATGCGGTGCAGAAGCACCTTGCCGTCCACGAAGGTGCCCTGCAGGCTCCCCTTCCAGCCACCCTCCAGCGTGTACTCCCCCACCAACAGTGTCCCGGACTGCCGCAGCGAGAACACCCCCTTGTCGCCGCTCGGAAGGTAGCTGACATCCCAGGCGCCGGTCAGCGACTCGTTGTCCGAAGGGAGGGTCTTCCGCAGCCTGCCGATGCGCTCACCCAGGATATCGATGCGCATGTGCGCGTCCTTGATCTCGGCGCGGATCCGCCGGGTTTCCTGCGTGAGGAACTCGACCTGCTGTTCGACCTTCTGGATCTCCTCCTCGCGGTCACGCATCAGGGCCGCGTCGGCGTCCGAACGTCCCTGCACCATGGCGTCGAGGTCGTCGTACAGGCGCGCCAGCCGGCCGCGCGCCTCCTCGCGCGTCCTCGCCTGCTCGTTGTAGCGCTGCAGGGCATCGTCCAGCCGGCGCTGCTCGATCTCGAGCTGCACCTTCAGACTGTAGATCGCCGCGAGCTGCTCCTCCGGGCGCTTCAAGTCCTGCGCCCGCGACACCTGGGACGGCCGAGGAAGGGCCGCGGCCAGGAGCACCAGGACGACGACCGCGCGCGCCCTCACGTCCGGCCCCTCCCCGATCCCCGCTCCAGGATCGTCTCGGCGAGGCGCACGGCGTTCCGCGATCGGCCGCCGGCCAGATCGTCCGCCACGGCCCAGAGCCAGAACGAGGAAGGGTGCAGCCCCGGCTGCACGCCCGTCACGAGAAGCTGGCCGTCGCCCGCCCGCTCGACCGGCGTGACCTTGTCGCCGCGACGCCCGATGCTGACATCGTCCATCCCCCTGAAGGCGGCGAGTAGGTCCTCGGAGCCCTTCCCTTCGCGCAGCACGAGGTGCGCCATGACCGCGTGGCCGTGAAACACGGGCGCGTCGATGACCTGGAGAGCGAGGCCGTAGCCGCCCCCGGTGATGCGCAGCACCTGCCGCTCCAGATCGGCGCGCGTCACCGCGGCGCACTTCGGGTCTTCCGCCAGCCAGCCGGGGACGAGGTTGAACGCGAGCTGGCGCCCGAAGACCTCCTTCGGCATCTCCTGGAAGTTCATCAGGCTGGTCGACTGCCGGTACAGCTCGTCGATGCCCTCCTGGCCCCGCTCGGACGCCGGCTGCAGGACCACGATCACGGCCTCCCTCAGCCCGCAGTGCCTGTGGACGGGGGCAAGGAGCGTTGACAGCATCTGCGCCACCGCATGGGGCGCGGCGACGACACCGGGTCCCGGAGGAACCGCCTCGGGGTTGACGGACGCGTTCACCAGAGGGACCTCGCCCGCACCGATCGACGCGCCGGTGAGGTCGATCGCCACGAATCCTGCCCGCCCGGCCCAATCGAGGTACCTCTCCCCTTCCTGCCGAGTGCCGCACAGGAACGCGACGTCCAGGTTCCCCAGCGTGTCGAAGTCGGGGGGGGCCAGGAGCATCGGCTCTCCCGCGAACTCCGTCAGGTTGAACTCGGGGTCCGTGCTCGAGGTGAACATGCGCACGGAGGCGGTCGGGAACGATCGCGCGGCCAGATGGTCCTTCACCCCCTTGGCGGCGAGGGTGGTCGCGTCGAACAGCGCCACGTGGGCGCGGCGGCGGAAACGGGCGATTTCAGGCGCGGCCATCGCGTCCTCCGGCGGGGGCGGGCCGCGGCTCCTTCTGCCCGGCCGGCCGCAGGCGCGGCAGGAGCCCCGAGAGAAGGTAGGCGAAGCTCAAGAGCAGCCCCACCTCGCGAGGATACCCCGCGACCAGGACGATGACCAGGGCCATCACGATGACGATCACCCAGCGGACCCGCCGACGCAGGTCGATCTCCTTGAAGGAGCGGTAACGCACCTTGCTGACCATCAGGATCGACAAGGTGATCACCAGGATCATCAGGAGGACGCCCGTGATCGGGTCCGCGACACGCGACGGGTCGTAGAACACGCTGGCCGCGATGGCGCAGGCGGCCGCCGGGGTCGGGAGTCCCACGAAGTAGCGCTTGTCCAGCGTGGGGGCCTGGATGTTGAAGCGCGCCAGTCGGGCCGCGCTGGTCGCCAGGAAGAGGAACGGGCTCAGGGACCAGGGCGGCGGCAGCGCCGAGAGGGCCCACATGTAGGCCAGGAGCGCCGGCGCGATGCCGAACGAGATCACGTCCGCCAGCGAGTCGAACTGCACGCCGAAATCACTGGTCGTCCCGGTGAGTCGCGCCACCCACCCGTCGAGCCGGTCCAGGAGAGCGGCGATGAACAGGGCGATCGCGGCCCACTCGAACTCCCCCTGGATGCTGCGCACGATGGCGATGTAGCCGCATAACAGGTTGCCGGTGGTGAACAGGCTCGGGATGAGATACGCGCCGCGCCGGAACCGGGCCCGCTCTTTGACTCTCATGCGCCCACCCCCGCGATCCGGCCCGCCTGCTCCTTCGGCAGGGCGCGCGCCATGATCGTCAGGCCGCCCCTGACCCGATCGCCCACCCGGACGAGCGGCTCCACCCCCGGCGGCAGGTGCAGGTCCGTGCGCGATCCGAAGCGGATCAGACCGATGCGCTCTCCTCTCCTCACCACGTCTCCGATCGACTTGGTGCAGACGATGCGCCGGGCCAGGACACCGGCCACCTGCGTCACGCCGTAGTCACCGGAGGCCGAGCGGATGACCAGGTGGTTCCGCTCGTTCTCATGACTCGCCCGCCGCTGCCAGGCAGGATGAAAGCGCCCCGGTGTGTGGCGCGCCTCGTGCACCGAGCCACCGACCGGGGAGCGGTTGATGTGGCAGTTGAAGACCGAGAGGAACACCGAGACCCGGGTGCCGTCGCGAGCGCGCAGGACCTCCATGACCCTGCCATCGGCCGGGGACAGGACGAGCCCCTCCCCCTCGGGAATGATCCTGTCGGGATCGCGAAAGAAGAAGAGGACGAACAGGACGAGGATACCGACAGGAGCGGCGCCCCATGGACCGAAGACGAGCCCGAGGACAAGCCCCGCGGCCAGCAGGACTGCGAGAAACGGCACCGCCTGAATCGCCACCGGCACGTCAGCCCCCGGTTGAAAAAGGGGCGCCGGGCGGGCGCCCCCTTGCGTGTCGAGACGCTTACGCCGTGATCCCCCGGCCCGCCGGCTACCGGACTCCGGCGCCGCTCGTGCGCTCCATGTGCTGCCGGAGGATGGCCTCCATGCGGTCCTTGAGGTGGAGCTTCTGCTTCTTGATGTTGACGCTTTCGACCCGCTCGGCGTCGTCGAGGACGGCCTTCCCCTGAAGTTCCTGAAGCCTGGACTCACAGCTGGCGTGCTCCGCCAGCAGCTTTCGATACTCGTCGTTGTTCTCCGAAAGCGTCCGCTTCAGGTCCTCCTGGATGTGCACCATCGGCCTCAACCTCCTGATTTTAAGGGGTGTTCGAGCGAAGAGGATCGATATTCACGCGCGTCCATTTTACGGGCAAGTCTATCATCCCCGGCCGGATGGCGCAAGGTGATCGGACCTGTTTTGCCGCAAGGGGACCTCAGCCCTGCGGGGGTGCCTCGAGCCGCCGCCACATGACGATCGCGTCTTCGTGCGTGTCCGTGTAGTACTGCTTGCGCCGTCCCACCGGCACGAACCCGGCTTGATGATAGAGATGCAGCGCCACCTCGTTGCTGGGCCGCACCTCGAGCGTCACCTCCCGGCAGCCTTGCGAGGCGGCGTACTCCAGGAGAACCTTCAGGAAGCGTGTCCCGACGCCGCGCGATCGGAAGTCCGGGTGGACCGCGATGTTGTTGATCTTCATCTCCTGGTCGACGATCCAGGCGCACGCGAAGGCGATGACCGCGGCCGCGTCGCGGGTTTTCGCCACGAACAGGCTGGCGTATGGGTTCTCCAGGAGCTCGTAGCGGAACGCCGACTCGCTCCAGGGTGTCGGGAACGAGGCGTTCTCGATCACGAGGACGCCGGGAATGTCCTCGACCGACATGCCGGTGATGCTGAAGGAATGGAGACGCTCCCTTCCTTTCCTGGACTTGGCGATCACCTTCGGGGTGCCTCGGCGTCCGACGGACGCACGTAGTTCGGCCGCGGCTGCCCCGGCAAGTACCGCGCGCCGGGGGCCAGAGAGCGGCAGCCCCAGAGCGCGAGAGGACCGGCCAGGAGTGGCCAGGGCTCGATCACCTGGATGTCCCGCCCCTCCTCGCGGGCGGCGCGCTCGACCGTCGAGGCAGCGTCGCCCACGACGCGCGTCCCCGGCCGCAGAAGCCTTGCCAGGTTGGCCGGCCTGTACGAGCGATCGGCGGTCTCGCGGACCGGCTCGCCCGCCTCGACCCTGAACAGCGCCGCGTACACTTCGCCGCGCCCTGCCTCGATGACCGCGCAGAGGGCCGGAGCCGTCCCCGTTCCCTGCAGGAGCGCGGCGCGCGCCAGGGCCTCGAGCGTGGACAGGCCGCCCAGACCGATATCGAGAGCATAGGCGAGCCCCTTCGCGGTGGAGAGCCCCACGCGAACGCCCGTGAACGACCCGGGGCCGAGGGTCACGACGATGCCCTGGAGATCGCCGGGCCCGAGTCCGGCCTCCGCGAGGAGCCGGTCGATCCTCTGCACGAGGTCCCTGGCGTGCGCGCCGCGCTCGAGGAGAGCGACGGAGGCCAGGACTTTTCCCTGGCGCGCCAGCGCCACGCTTCCCCGGGCGGTCGCCGTGTCGATTCCCAGCACCGTCATGTGCATCGGGTGGCCGTCTGGATCCCCGGTCAGGCGGCCCCCAGACCGCCCCGGCGCAGGAATTCGGTCACCTGGGCTTCCTGGTGATCCCACTCGAGAAGGAAAGCGGCGCCCACCTCGAAGCGTCTCGCCTCGCCTTCGATCTCCTCGATCCGCACGATGCGGGCGCGCAGGGTCACGCGCGCCTGGTCGCGCCCGTCCTGACAGACGATGGTCACCTCGTCGCCGATGGCGTACGGCGTCTCGCTCTCGAACAGGAGGCCGCTCCGGCTGATGTTGAGAGGGGCGTGGTCCGGACCGCCGGGGCCGCCCGTGGACTCATCCGCGGGCTGGACCCTGATCGTCACCTGCTGGCGGGAGACGTCGAAGCGGATGTAGTTCCGGCGCTCGCGGTAGTAGACGCCGACGGTGTTCCCGCCGCGCGCCTTGGCCTGGTGCATCGCCTCCTCCGCGCGGCGCACCAGGCGATCGGCAATGGCCGCATCCTCCGGGTACTTGGCCATGCCGATGGTGACCGTCATGGCGATCGGCCGGCCGTCGACGTCCCGGCGCAGGAAGTGTCTCTCCATCTCCTTGCGGATCCGCTCGGCCACCAGGAACGCCCCCATGCGCTCGGTCTCCGGAAGGATCAGACCGAACTCCTCCCCGGCGAGCCGCGCCGCCATGTCGATGTCCCGGATCTTGTTCTTGATCAGGATCGCGACCTCGCGCAGGAGGATGTTCCCCACCAGGTCGCCGTGGCGCTCGTTGATCTCCCTGAAATCGTCGATGTCCAGGTACAGCATCGTCAGGTCGAGACGGTACCTCTTGGCGCGGCGAATCTCCTTCTGCAGCGCCCCCAGGAACTGCCGGGCGTTCCACAGCCCGGTGCTCGCGTCGACCGGGGAGGACGGATCCTGGCGGTCGGCGAGCGACAGGTCGATGATGCGCGGATTGGTGAGCTGGCGGTTGACGTTGACGAAGTAGTCGAGCACCGCCACCCGCAACCCCACGGTGCGGCCCAGCGACTGGCCGAGGGCGCGCCGGTGCTTCAGGATCTCTTCCCAGTGCCGGCGGGCTTCCGACTCCTCGAAGCCGAGGTGGGTCAGGATGAGCAGCAGCGCGGCGTACACCTGGAGCCCGCTCTGGGTGCGAATCTGGTCCAGCCGCTTTAGGATACGTTCTTCGTTGTGCGCGTCCTCCCGCAGGACCTCCGCGAGCTCTTCGTGGTAGCGGGCCGCCTCCTCGAGGGTGATCACGGCGTCTCCGCCTGATCCTTTGCCCGGAGCCCCGCGAGGAGCGCCGCGACCCGCAGTCGCGCATCCGGAGAGAAACCGACCGCCGCCCGGAAGGGCGCCTGGCCCGGGGTCGGCCCGTCCTGGGCCCGCAGGACTCGCGACGGGAGGAGGAACCCGGCCGGACGCGTGGAAGGACCACGCAGGGCCAGGACCACCTCGCCCCCGGGCGCCACGCGGTGCGGCGTGCTGAGCAGCGCCCCGCCCAGGGACAGGTCCTCGACGACGATCTCCGATTCGCTCCCCCCGCTCCGCAGCGTGGCCGGCACGGTCGTCCCCACGAGGATGCGGGAGTGGGCGCGCCGCTCGAGGCGGTGCAGGGCGGCCCCGGACCCGGAGCCCCGGGCCTCCCGAAGCGCCTGCCGCGCGAAGCGCGTCAGGATGTGGGCGTCGGCCGCCCTGCCCGAGGCGGCCGCCACCCCGGCGCTGAAGGGAATCCCGGTCGAGACGCGCAGGGCCCGGCGGAGCCGGTCGGCGGCGCGCAGACCCTCCCGTCCTCCCGTGCAAGGCAGGACGACCACGTAGTCGCCGTCCTGCGCCGCCGCCACCGAGTCGACGTCGCGCGCGCTGTCGCAGAGCGCGACCAGACCGGCCTCCGCGGGGCCCGTTGCCGGGGCCGCGGGGTCGTCGGGCGAGAGGACGACGACCGCCAGGGAGCGGCCGGAGCGCTCGGCACGCCGGGTTTCCCGGCGCAGAATGTCCTCGAGGCGGTCCGAGGGACGCGGGCGGGGGCCGGGCGCGGGAACGGCCGCCGCCTCCGGCCGCCCGTCTCTGAACACCGGGTCGCGGAGCGTGCGCTCCTTCTCGTACAGCAGATCGAAGGCCGCCACCGTGAACCCCGGGTCACGCCCGAGGAGCGCTTCGATTTCGCCGCGGTGGCTCTCGATGCCCGCCACCGTGTCGCGCGCCTCGGGCTCGGTGAAGTCCATCGGCAGTGCGAAGGACAGGGCGGCGCGGAACGGATCGACGGAGTGCCGGGGACCGAGGTCGGAAATCGCCTCGATGAGCCGATCGCCGCGCAGGACCTTCTCGTCGAGGACCTTCCTGATGTCGTCCTGGACGGCGTCCTTCGGGTCCCGCGAGGCCACGGCTCCCCCTCTGCGTGCGGGCGATGTTAATGACTCCCCCGGGGACTGTCAACAAACGCGCCCGGGAGCCTTCCCTCGCCCCGGTGGCTGGCGAGACCGCGGCGCGGTCTCGCCTGCCACTCACCTCCCGGGCTGGTCTCGCGCTGAGTTGCTCCCAGGCCCGCAGTGGTTGCTCGAACACGGGCACAATCAACAACGAACGCAGGAACTCGGCGTGCTGGATCGAGATCTCCTCTACGCCCATGGAGACGCGCATCGCGCCGCAGCCGCGGCGCGGGACCTTCGAGGCGAGGCGCGGGCGCAATTGGAGCGCGCGCGTCCTCGAAGCCGACAGGTTCCGCGGTGCGGCAGCGGCACGAGGCGCCGCCGCCCGGATAAACTTTTTGACAATTCAGTGACCTCGCTCTATATTACGGATAGGTCATTTGAAATAGAGGAAGACATGGCCTACCAAAGAGATACATCACATCCCCCTACCAGAGACACGACGCCCGAACGGGAGGTGAGACCGGTGCCCACGGGTTCAGAGATTGTGCAACTGATCGGGAGGCTGCAAGACCTGCGGGGCTTCAGGGACCAGCATTGGGAGGGGAGCTTCGAGGACTACCTCCAGATCGTCCGCCACAACCCGAAGGTCACGCGCACGGCGTTCCAGCGCATGTACGACATGATCCTGACCAAGGGGACGCGGGAATACTACGAGTACAAGAAAAAGATCCTCCACTACAACTTCTTCGACGACAAGGACCATGCCGGGATCGACGCGATCTTCGGCCTCGACATCCCGCTGATGAAGCTGGTGAACGTCTTCAAATCGGCGGCGCAGCGCTATGGCACCGAGAAGCGCGTCCTGCTCCTGCACGGTCCGGTCGGGTCTTCCAAGTCGACCATCGTGCGCCTCCTGAAGAAGGGGCTCGAGGCCTACTCGCGCACGCCGGAGGGGGCGCTGTACACCTTCGCGTGGGTGCTGCAGGGTGAGATCGGACGCAAGAAGACCGATCAGATCGAGGTCATCCCCTGCCCGATGCACGAGGAGCCTCTGCACCTCATTCCGGAGGAGCTGCGTCCCGAGGTCCTGCGCATGCTGAACGAGGGGAAGCCGGAGGGCGAGAAGGTCATCCTGGAGGGGGACCTCTGCCCCGCCTGCCGGCAGACGTACCGCGAGCTCAATCTGCGCTACGGCGGCGACTGGACAAAGATCGTGTCGCACGTGCGCGTGCGCCGGATGATCCTGTCGGAGAAGGACCGCGTCGGCATCGGCACGTTCCAGCCGAAGGACGAGAAGAACCAGGACTCGACCGAGCTCACCGGCGACATCAATTACCGCAAGATTGCCGAGTTCGGCTCCGACTCGGACCCGCGCGCCTTCAACTTCGACGGCGAGTTCAACGTGGCGAACCGCGGCCTCATCGAGTTCATCGAGGTGCTGAAGCTCGAGGTCGCCTTCCTCTACGACCTCCTGGGCGCCTCGCAGGAGCACAAGATCAAGCCCAAGAAGTTCGCCCAGACCGACATCGACGAGGTGATCATCGGGCACACCAACGAGCCGGAATACCGCAAGCTGCAGCACAACGAGTTCATGGAGGCGCTGCGGGACCGGACCGTGAAGATCGACATCCCGTACATCACCAAGCTGTCCGAGGAGATCAAGATCTACGAGAAGGACTACAACCCGGCCCGCATCAAGGGCAAGCACATCGCCCCGCACACGCTGGAGACGGCCGCGATGTGGGCCGTCCTGACCCGTCTCGAGGAGCCCAAGAAGGCGGACCTGACGCTCCTCCAGAAGCTGCGGCTCTACAACGGCAAGACGCTGCCGGGCTTCACCGAGGACAACATCAAGGAGTTGCGCAAGGAGGCGACGCGCGAGGGCATGGACGGCATCTCGCCGCGCTACATCCAGGACAAGATCAGCAACGCCCTGGTCTCCGACAAGGGCGAGGGCTGCATCAACCCGTTCATGGTGCTGAACGAGCTGGAATCGGGGCTGCGGCACCA